>NZ_JBBEWC010000006.1:0-464335 GCF_037860775.1 Emticicia soli
ACAAAAATCAAAAATATAACGAAAATTATACTTTTTCACTTGTTTGAATCATAGAAATCGCGGTAGAAAGTTTAAATTACCTGATTACTAAAATCCCGTAGGGATGGTATATTCAATAATATATCATCCCTACGGGATTTTAGTTTCTACTTTAGCATTATTTTCTACCAATATAACATCCCTACGGGATTGAGCGCATTGAATCTATATAATTCTTACTTCAATACCCTTCTCCCCCATCAATACCTTTCAGAATAGCCACGCCTGATGATGTACCCAATCGCTCGGCCCCGGCATTAATAAATGCAATGGCCTGCTCATAGGTTTGTATCCCGCCTGAAGCCTTTATTTTTACATTTTCGGGCAATATCTGCCGCATGACTTCTACCTGTGCTAAATCGGCTCCTTTGGGGGCAAAACCTGTTGATGTTTTCACAAAATCGGCACCGGCTTCTTCGCAAATCTCACAGGCAATGCTTAAATCAAAATTATCTAGGTATGCCGTTTCGATGATTACCTTCAGCAGGGCATCTTTGCTATGCACCAGTTCGGCCATTGTTTTTATTTCTTCTTTCACCGTCAGGTAGGCCATTGATTTAAAAGCATTGATATTCATTACCATATCAAGCTCATTTGCACCATCAGCCAATGCTTGCCCGGCTTCTGCCAGTTTTATAGAAGTAGCATTATAACCCAACGGAAAACCAATAACCGTACAAACTTTTGCCTCGCTATACACCAGTATATCTTTCACAAAGCGCACATAGTGCGGCGGCACGCAGGCTGCATAGAAGTTATGCTTATAAATCTCTTCACACAACTTCCTGAAATCCATTTCGGTAGCCGTTGGTTTCAGTAGCGTATGGTCTATATATTGGGTAATGTTCTGCATTTTTAATGATTGGGTTTTAATTTTAACCACTGAGTTGCTCGGAGCGACCGACGCTCGGTTTTACACAGAGTATCACAGAGTATTTTATTAACGCTGTGATAAATGTTCTCAAAAAAACATCTTATCAGCCAAACGAAAAGTATTACAATGTGCATCCACAATATCGGCAATGCGTGGTGAATAGCCACCGCCCATCGAAACCACTATTGGTAACTTATGCTGTATTGCTTGCTCAAAAACAAAGGCATCACGGCGCTTGCAGGCATCCATCGATACTTTCAGTTTTCCTAGCTTATCAGATGCCAGAATATCTACACCCGAAATATAGAAAATAAACTGCGGTTTTACTTCTTCAATCAGCTTTGGCAATGTTTTGTAGAGCGTGCCAAGATACTGCTCGTCTTCGCAATACGTAGGGAGTTCGATATCTAAATCTGATTTTTCTTTTTTGAGCGGATAATTCTCTTTGCCGTGCATCGAAAATGTAAAAACCCTTGGCTCGTTTTCAAAAATAACCGCCGTGCCATTACCCTGATGCACATCTAAATCAACTACCAGAATTTTGTTTACAAGCTTATTTTGGAGCAGATAATTTGCCGCTACGGCTACATCGTTCAGCAAACAAAAGCCCTCGCCCCTATCGGCATAGGCGTGGTGCGTTCCTCCGGCAATATTCATCGAAATGCCCGATTCGAAAGCAAAAGTACAGCAATCAATTGTACCTTGGGTAATTATCCATTCTCGCTTTACCAACATTTCCGAAATCGGGAAACCAATGCGGCGTTCCATTCGGACATCAATCCGTAGGTTGAGCAAATCATCTACATATTGTTTATCATGCACACCCAACACCCATTTGGTACCTACCGAAGCAGGCACAAAAAAGTTTTCGGCCGTACAAGTGCCCTCGTACAACAATTGTTCATGAATCAATTCATACTTCATCATCGGAAACCGATGCCCTTCGGGCAACGGATGCGTGTAGATAGAATCATAAGCTATTTTAAGCATAGAAACTATTTAAAAAGGCGGGCGTCTAATGAGTATTTCCCGGGTCCTGTCAGAAAAATAGCAATAAAACCAATAAGATATAATAAAGACTGTTCTTTATCACCGAGCGGGTCTTGACCATGAATCACAAAGGCTATTACCAGCATACAAACAATAAGTATGAGGGCCGACAAGCGGGTAAATAAACCAAGGATGAGTAATAAAGCGCAGAAGAACTCTGCAAAAATGGTAAGTGCCTGCGAACCAGCAGGACTTATATGCAAAGGGTCGGGGAAGTCGTGGTCGCCTGCCAGAAAACTCTGCAACTTATTATAGCCGTGTGGAATTAATAATAAAGCGAAGCCTAGTCTTAAAATAAAAATGGCTAAACTTACCTGATTTGTTAGCACTATCGGTTTAAAAAACTTTTTAATCATTATTCAGTCTACTATTTAACTTCTTCAAAATCAACATATTGCCCGCCCTCGTAGCCACCTTTTTTGTCTGACTGCTGAGTTGGTTTTACTTTGATATCACCTTCTTTTCCACGCTGTTTTTCCATTATATCGTTATAGCGTTTTTGCTCTTTGGCAATTTGTTTACCTACCAACAGGTTGAACAGGAAGTTTCTGAACACCGGTACAAAAACTATCAGTAAGAGAAATATGAGAATGTATTTAAACATGACCTTAGTTCCCGTACGGGGAATTTAAAATAAAACTAATAAACTCTACAAATGTAATTTGTTTATGTAAAGATAATACAATCAATCACAAAAATTAATTCCCTATGCTTTACGCTTAAGAAACCCCTATCAGCTTCAATAAAATATTTAATGTTGAGGGGTCGCTTGGGCGAACGGCATCAGGCTGAACAATTGTTCCGTTTTTGTCGATTATCATATAACGAGGAATACCATTGATTTGGTATTTTTTTACTACTTCCGAAGCCCAACCACCTTCCGAAAAACCGTGGTCTCCGTTGTCTAGTTGTAGCTTTTCAACAGCATTTTTCCAGTTAGCAGGGTCATCGTCAATCGAAATATACAAAAACACAATGTTTTTCTTCTGCTTATCAGAAAGCGAACTATGTAGTTTTTTAGAGAATGGGAACTCCTGACGACAAGGCCCACACCAGCTTGCCCAGAAGTCGACATAAATAACTTTGCCTTTGTACTTGGCAAAATTAAACTGCTTGCCATTCATATCGGTCAGCACAGGGTAATCGCCTGTGTTAAGCAATTCTTTCTTGCTCTGCCCTTTTTCTTCTTTCTTTTTGCTGGCAACTTCTTCTTTCTTATTCAGTGTCTCCTGACAATGGCTTATCAGCAATTTACGGTAGCCTTCGGCTGAAACCTGACTAATCCAGTATTTAGCCGCTGAGGCTGTAATGCGCCCACAATTATCGTACATCAATTGTGAGAGTGTATAATCTAAAACTTTGCCTTTCAGGTATTTTAATGCATAATTGCTTTTGTCTGAAATGGCCTTCACTTGGTCAGCGTATTTTACAAACTTTTGCTCTTGCGAATTGAAATAGGTAACAAAAAACGGCAGGAAATTACGGTAACTCTCTGAAATCAACAGACTTTCGTCTTGTATCTTTTGTGGGTCTAAGTCTTCAATCATTACCGATGGCAACGAAACCACACGTGCCAGTTTGGTATCTTGGTTACTTCTGATGATTGAATAGGCCAGCAATAAATGCCAGTAGTTCCAGCGGATATTGCTTTCTACAAGTTTCTGGAAATCGGCTAAAAGTTTATCTTTTGCAGGATAATTATTCAGAAAACCCAATTGTTTTTTACGCTCATCGTATAGGCTCATTTCCCAATCATCAACATTGGTAGCCATGAGTTGCTTATAACGTGTATTTTTTTGGAACAACTCCGGGAATTGTTTTTTGAACTCAGCCATAAAAGTCTGGCTTTCCGGCGCTTGCATCAGGCCGTTGAGTTTACTAATCAGTTCGGTTTCACCCGATTGAGCAAATATATCTGTACTATCACCCTCTGAAAAGCCGATAGTTTGTGCCGAAGACAAAACGGGTATCAGTAAATATAAGAGTATTCTTTTTAGCATAGCGTTGGCATGTTAAATTATCTTGTCGGTTTCACTCAAAATAGAATAACAAATTAACGAAAATCTACGCCAAAGATTGAGAAGAATTGAATAAAATAAACTTACTACACCAAACTCCCCTCAACTTCAATCACTCTAAAATCGTCCTTATTGGTTTCGCAGGTTGGGCAGGTGTAGCTATCAGGTAGGTTTTCGAAAGGCACGCCCGCTGGAATATCATTCAGCAAATCGCCGAAGTCTTTGTCATAAATGGTGTAACAGCATGGGCATTGATGCACCAATTTTGTACTTGGGCTTTGTATTGCATCAAGCTTATGGTCGTCTTTTAGTCCGGCGGCTTTTATCTGGTTTTCGGCTATCAGATTGTTGTATTTCAATACGCAACGTCTTAATTGCTCGCCAACATTGAAGCGCCAAACCCCTTGGGCAAAATACTTTTTGGTACGGCCATTAGGGTTGAAATCTTCGGTGTACGAAATATCATAAACTTCATATAGCGGAATAAGATTAAAGAGTTTAAAGCTCCGTTTCATGAGCATTATTGATGCATAAACTTCTGTTCGTGGGCGGGTTTTGATACCAAAGCACAAGCCAAAAGTGCGTAAATCAATGGCATCGAAACCTCGCACAATAGCAGCTTTTAAACTTAGTGCTTCGTCTGAATCATCTTCTACCTGCCAGTTAAGTTCGTTGGCAGCGTGGCGCACATTGATATTAAATTCTGATAATACATTGCTCCATTTCCAGCGGTCGGTTTCTTGGATGCCTTTAATTATCAGCGATTTGAATGGCGTAAGACAAATCTCCCCTATTTTGGTTTCTTGGCACAGCGCACATATTTTTATCAGAAAATCGACCGAAAAAGATTCGTTCCTGCGATAAATGCCCAGCCACGTTTTTTTTCCATAACGGTTGAAGCCTTCATAATAAGGCAAACTGAAACGGGCAGGTACAAGCTCGGTTTCGATAGGTGCAGAAATGGCTATAGGCAGGTTTTCGAGCAGGCTTTCAATGGCTTTGTTTTCTGTGTGCTCATGCACCAATAGTTGCTCTTCTAAATGCTGACAAACCTTGGCAATTTCGTTCGAAAAAACCAGCCGTTTGAAACTCACCAGTTGGTTGCTTTTAGGAATACGCACATACAAATACCAGAAATTGGGCGTAGGCGAAGCGATAAAGTTAAGATGCCCCGAAAAAAACGGGCTAAAACTCTGGTCGGCATCAGAGATATTAATTTTTAACTGCGGACGGTACTCAAACGTATCCTGAATATCTTTGTAGATACCCTCTGTGAGCCAGTTGCCTTTCTGAAAAACCTCTTCGGCCACGTAAGAACTCACAATGTTGGGGTACTGATTACTATCGACCTGAAAATCGACACCCAGCGATTCCATTGCTTTACCAAATGCCTTCCCTAAATTGTGCGGCACATAAAACAACATTTGCTGGCGCAGGCCAAAACGCACACTTTCCACTTGTGCACGTCGGGCTGCTGTCAATATCTCTTTCATTTCGGCAGGCGATGCAATACCGCCTTTGAAATTGATTCGAATCAAATAGTAATCATGCATAATAAATCTGTTTAGTTTTCGCAGCCTCCAATGCCACTTAAAAACACACTGCCGACATCAACCCTGAAACCCGGCTTGAGTAAAATATGCTTTTCGGCTTTATAAATAACATTGGCCCCCGAGTAAATCAGGTTATTGGCCTGTATCGTTTTTGCGCCCTTAATACTTGCATTGCCACTTATCGGATTAGTGATAATATAAGGGTCGGCAATTGAAATGACACTTTGCTTACTTGTGCTTCCCTGCGGATTTCTGGTGGTAAGTGTTACGTTATAATTACCTGCCGTTGCATACTGATGTACCGGATTCTTTTCGGTAGAGGTAGTACCATCGCCAAAATTCCAGAGGTAGGTCATAGGCTCATTAGCTGATTGATTCTGAAAGCTGAACTTTCTCAAACAATTGTCAGACTGTATCGCCAGAAAATTACTGACTGGTGCTACCAGTTTAGGCAAGGTAACTTTCCATAGGTTAGCCGCTAAATCTACCACATAAATCACGTTGCCCACTTTTTCGGCATCGGTGAGTTTTATAAAACCCGTAATGAGCCTTTTGGTACTTACTTTATAATTGTTGCTAGCGGCATCATACACCAGTTTTAGCTGGCATAAATCACCGGCTCTGTCTTCGTCAGGCAAGTAACCGCCTTCTCCTTCGGGCGAATAGGCGAGCATAAAGCCCGAACCCGTGTAAGGCATTTGTAAGGTACTATCAATATCAAAAACCAAACCTGAGGGCGAGCGGTGCCCTGTAAAAGTTGTTATCTCCGCCGATTGATACATAGTTCCTGTTGATGGATTGCGAACCCAATTGGCATCGGGACCTATGTTTTTGATTGGCTCAACAAACGTAACGCCTGATGGCCTTGCCGGATAACCGGGGTCGTTATAGAATATATTTCGGGCAAGGGCATCGGCAGGTATCAGTTTATCCTGACTTGCATTGTAGGGCGTGTACTGCATAGGTGTATCGTTCCCGCCTATTCGCCACGGAAAACCGTAGTGTTTATCTTTTTGCAACCAGTTCATTTCTTCAGGGTCGTCTCTGTCGCCAGAGTTCTCAATGCCAAACAATCGGTTTTCGCTATTAAAAGCCATATCAAACTCATTTCGCACGCCTCGGGCAAATACAAAACCGCTGTTGGTTAACGCAGTTTCATCATTTGGAAGTTGAATATTTGTAGCATTGATAGGAATACGGAATATCTTGGCAGTGAGCGGCACTTCTCTTAAACCAATATAATTACCTGAGTTTTTTACCTCGCCGTGGTCGGTACGAGACCCGCTGGCTATATAAACAGAATCTTTGTTGGGCGACAAACAGATTCCGGCAAAGGCGTGGTCGAACAAAGTGCCTGACGATGGATAGACATCTGTTTTCAGCATGGTAGTCCATTGGCGCTCTCCGTTAGGCAAGATAGTACATTTCTCAACTACGCCATAGCCATCAGAGCTGTTTTCGTAGTTATGATTCCCGACAAGAATAAATGTATTATTATAAAAAACCATCCCCTGCAAATAGTTAATTTGGTGTTCGTTAGGCGGCAGAAAGCCACTTTCTTCGCCTGCTACGCCGTTTACAATCGGCACTTTAAAAACCCAGCCGTCAATATTACAGGTGTATAAAGTATTGGTGGCAGGGTCGTGTACAACCCGAACGGGCAAATGCCCCAGTTTCTTAAAAAGACTTATACTTACATCTGATTGTGTGGGGGTAATGGCCGACGGCAAAACGTCTTCGCCTTTTCCGCCTTTTTTGTATTCGTCATAAGATTTTTCTTGTGCACAAGCAATTAGATTAATAGAAGTCATTAGTACCAACAAGGTGTTTTTCATGCAGATAAGCGTATTTGTGTGAACACAAATTTAATTAAATACTGCATATTCAAAAGCATTTGCGCCGCTTCTTTATTAAATATTAAGCCTTATGCAGGCGCTATTTCTGCTGTTTTTATGCGCTCTAATACGCTTTCCAAAATCAATTTCACCTCAGGTCTACAAGAGCCGCAGCCCATGCCTGCGCCTGTTTTCTGGCATAGTTGGGGCATATCGTGGCAGCCGCCTGCAATGGCATTTTCGAGGTTGCCCTTGCCTACATTGTTACACGAGCATACTAGTTTACCAATTACAGGCTCAGCCGCTTTGCCTGAGCGCAACAAAGCCAGGCGTTTATCTGACAACTCAATGCCATTACTTATTAAATCTTTAAACTCCAGAAACTCCGACTTGTCGCCAATCAGTATTGCTCCTACCAATCGGTCGTTGTGAACAATGCACTTTTTGTAATAATGCTTGGCTTTATCAATAAACACAATCTCTTCGTAGCCTTCTCCACCCGACGGCACCTCAGCCATACCCAAAGAACAAAGATTAAGGCCATGCATTTTAAGAATATTCATCGATAGACTCCCCTGATAATAGGATGATAAATCGCCTGCCATAAACTTAGCTACAATAGCTGCCTGCTGCTCGGCAGCGGCCGTAATGCCCCACATTTGCGTTTCCCACTCGGCAATTTCACCACAGGCAAAAATATCAGGGTCAGAGGTCTGCATGTAGCTGTTTACCACTACCCCTCTGTTGCAGACCAATCCGGCACTCCGCACCAGTTCGATGTTAGGCGTTGTTCCTGCTGCTACAATCAGGGCATCACAATTGATTCTGACACCTGTTTTTAAACGTACACCTGTGATGCGTTCGCTACCGTAAACTTGCTCTACTTCGTCGTTATAATAGACATCAATGCCTCTGGCTACTATTTCCTCGTGCAGAATATCGCTGCCCAGTGCATCTAGTTGCCTATCCATAAAGCGGCTGCTACGTTGTATTACCGCCACATTTACATCAATTTCCCGCAGCGATGCCGCCATTTCTAAACCCAGCAAGCCACCGCCCACAATTACGGCCTGATTTCCGGCTTTTATATAGGGCATTAAATCATCGGCATCGTGGCGGCTGCGCATATTAAAAACACCACCGATGCGTGGGAAGTTTTTGGGCATAAACGCACGGCTTCCCATGCCTAAAAACAGTTTATCGTAGCTGTG
The DNA here is from genome assembly GCF_037860775.1 of Emticicia soli. NCBI lineage: Bacteria > Pseudomonadati > Bacteroidota > Cytophagia > Cytophagales > Leadbetterellaceae > Emticicia > Emticicia soli. The sequence continues at coordinate 8,581 of NZ_JBBEWC010000006.1, forward strand.
CTCGTTGCCATTGCTATCAACCACCACTTTATTTTTTCGGTCGATGTGTTCAATACCTATGCCTTTATTTACTTTGATGTTTTTCTCTGCAAACTCGGCATCTTTTAGTTTTACTAGCTGCTCCCATGTTTGCGTACCACTGATATAGTCAGGCAGCATTACACGGTTATAGAACGGGTGAATTTCTTTTGAAAACACCTCAATTTCATCAGTTTGATTTAAGCTACGGTATGTTGAAATAAAACCTAAACCAGCCGAACCTGCGCCTATTACAATGATTTTTTCTTTAGGTTTTTGATATTTCACCACCTCAACCGCCGAATATTTAAAATCAGGCTCTTTCGATTTCGGGTCGACCAGATTATTTGTCAGGTTATTGGCACGTCCAAAATCATTGCCTAGTACTCGCCCCCAGTGCATAGGTAAAAACACATTGCCGGGCTTTACCTCATCGGTTAGTTTGGCTTTTACCTTTACGCTTCCTCTTTTGCCTTTTATTTCTACAATGGCTTCGTTTTCAATGCCTCTTTCTTGGGCATCGTGCGGATGAATCTCCAAGAATGGCATCGGGATATGCTGTTTTAGCTTGTTCACACGCCCTGTTTTGGTCATAGTATGCCATTGGTCTCTGATACGGCCAGTAAGCAGAATCAAGGGAAAATTGTTATTGGTTGATTCCGATTCGTTGGCATCGGGCACGCCATGAATCTTGGCTCTTTTGTTGGCTGTATAAAATTGATGGTCTTCAAACAAACGAGCAGTTCCTTTGGCATTCCTATCTTTAGCCGGATACGGCCATTGAACCGTATTCTGCTTAAGCAAATTGTAGCTTACGCCTGTTACATCAATGTTTGTGCCCTCGGTTGTACGTGTGTATTCCTGATAAATTTCGCCAAAGTTTTTATAGTTGAAGTGTGCCCCCCAACCCATCTTTTCGGCAAATCTGCAAATGATTTCAGCATCAGCTAATGTTTCGCCCGGTGCTTCACCAATCTTGTGCAGATAAGACACCCTGCGCTCTGCGTTGGTCATGGTGCCCTCTTTCTCTGTCCAGGCGGCGGCAGGCAATACTACATCAGCAAACTTGATGGTGTCAGTTCTGCTCGAAATATCCTGTACTACTACAAAGCGTGCGTTTTTCATGGCGGCTTCGGCCATACGGGCATCGGGCAGGCTCACCATCGGATTGGTGCAAGCTATCCAGATAGCTTTGAGTTTACCGCTTTCAAGTCCTTTAAACATTTCGGTAGCTGTAAGTCCCATTTTATCTGATATTTTAGTACCGCCCCAAAAGTTTTCCATTTCGGCTCGGTGCTCAGGATTCAGAATATCACGGTGCGATGCCAACATATTTGCTAGCCCACCTACCTCACGGCCACCCATTGCATTGGGTTGGCCTGTCAGTGAGAATGGCCCGTTACCCGGTTTACCAATCTTACCTGTAATTAGGCTCAGGTTTATTAAAGAAAGATTTTTATTTACACCAATCACCGATTGGTTTAAGCCCATTGTCCACATAGATAAAAAGCCTTTGGCTTGGGCAATCCAATAAGCTGCTTTCTGAATATCGTCTACAGAAACACCACATATCAGCGCCGATTCTTCGAGCGTGCGCTCAAAAACTTTGGCACTTAATTCTTCGAAACCATCAGTATGATTAGCTATAAAATCATTATCAATCCAATTGCGCTCTATCAGTACCCTTGCAATGGCATGGTTCAGCGTTACGTCTGTACCCGGATTAATCTGTAAATGTAGGTCTGACGACGTAGCCGTTTGTGTACGGCGTGGGTCAACGGTAATAATTTTTAAATCAGGATTTGCCGCTCTGTGGGCTTCTACCCTACGCCACAGTATCGGATGACACCACGCAGGGTTCGCCCCCTCTACCAATATACAGTCTGACGCCTCAATGTCATCATAACAAACCGGAACGGCATCTTCACCCAACGATAATTTATAAGCCACCACCGCCGACGACATACAAAGCCTTGAATTGGTATCGATGTTATTAGACCCAATAAAGCCTTTCATCAGCTTATTCCACAAGTAATATTCTTCTGTAAGGCATTGCCCAGATACATAAAAACCTACCGAATCGGGGCCATATTTAGCTATAAAAGTTTTAAAAACTGCGGCTGTGCGTTCCAATGCTTCGTCCCAGCTTGTTTGTTGCATGGGCATACTTCGGTTCATACGCATTTGTGGATACAGCAGGCGGTCGGTCTTGTCGTTTACTGTATAATGCAGATTCATGCCCTTAGAGCAAAGCATACCTCTATTTACAGGATGCTCTTTATCACCCTCTACATGAATCCTGCCATTGCCGGTATCTGTTACCACAATTCCGCAGCCCACCCCACAATAACAGCACGTTGTTTTATATTTTTTTAAGCTATTCATTATTATAGGGATTTAACCCCACTCCCCAACCCCTCTCCCCAACAGTGGGGAGAGGGGCTTTATCTCCCTTCCCCACTGTTGGGGAAGGGTCGGGGATGGGGTTTTTAATTACTATTATTAAAAAATCAACCCACCATCACACCAAATCCTCCACCAAAACAGGCTTCTCAACCTTCTCTTTGGCACCGAATTTTGTAACGGCAATCAGCAATGCTGCTCCTACTGCCGCTATGCCTATGTACTGAAAGGCATCGGCGTAAGTCAGATTTTCAGATTTGAACAGAAAGCCCATGAGCATACCGCCAATGTTGCCGCCTGCGCCCACAATACCAGCTACCATGCCCACATTTTTTGCATTAATGAAAGGCGTAAGTGCATAAGTAGCGCCATTAGCCATTTTCAGAAACAGCGCAAAAACTACCATTGAAACAATAGCGAAAGGCAAAGAAGCTGCTCCGGCGAAGAACACAAGCCCGATGCCCTCAATGGCAATCAATGCGGCTAGTAAACGGCCTTTGCCTGTTAAACCATTCTTTTTACCTACTTTATCGGCCCAGATACCCCCTAAGGCACGGGCAAAAATATTCATGAAGCCAAACAAGCCAGCCAGCAAACCTGCCATCTTCTGGTCGACACCGAAATTATCTACAAAGTGTAGTGCCGCCACGTTGTCGAAAGTAATTTCCATACCAAAACAAATAGAATAAGAGATAGCCAAAGCCCATACACGCCAGTCTTTTACAACCGCCATTGTATCGGGTTTATCTTTTTGCGCTACTTCACGACGAATATCCTCGTAGTTTCCGGCAGGTGTATCTTTTGTAAACTTGTAGTACAAAAAAGCACAAATTAACAGCAAAGTACCGGGCACAATCATAGCCAAACGCCATGCCTCGCCCTTGGTATAGCCAAGCCCTACAATACCTGCAAAAATCACAGGCATAAGCATATTGGTGATACCTCCGCCCAAATTCCCCCAGCCTCCGGCTACGGCGTTGGCTGTGCCCTTAATACTTGGGGCAAACATTACCGACGTATGGTATTGGGTAATTACAAACGATGCGCCTATTACGCCGATAGCTAAACGGAACAACAAAAAGGTTTCGTAACTATGCGCCAAACCCACCAGGTACACCGGAATAGCACAAATCACCAGCAAGGCCGTGTAAGTTTTGCGTGGCCCCCAGGTGTCGCATAAACGACCGATAATTAGACGTGCAACAATGGTGGCCGATACAGCCGCAATCAAGGTATTCCCTACTTGCGCCTTAGTTAAACCGAGGTCTTCCCTGATAGTAGGCATTAAAGGTGCCAGCCCGAACCAGCCGAAAAAACACATAAAGAATGTAAGCCATGTAACGTGAAACGTACGCATTTGTACGCTCGAGAAATCAAAAATATTTAGTTTTTCTAATGGTTTGTTTATAGTCGGTTTCATGATTTTCTTTCGTTTAGATAAATGAGAGAGATGATTATTTTTTGGCAGAAGCAAAGAACTCAGGGCGGATATTGAGCATCAGATAGCCCCATTGCCCCGTTTTACGGGTTTTATCCATCGAGTTTTGCTTTACATATTCAAGGCTGTTGTTGCCTTGCATCAGGGCGTAGCCTGCTTCAATGCTCGTAAACTTATTGAGGGCATAATTGAGCACTAAATCGTATTCTAAACCCAGCATTGGGCTGATTCTGGCGCTTGCAGGCGCATCGAGCATTTTGTTGGGCGTAGCAGCCGCCAATGCAAAATAATGAATATCAAGCGTGCTCGTAAGGCGTTTGTTTACGTGCTTAAACTTGAAGAAAGCATCTTGCAGCCCACCTGCCGGCGCCCCCGTGCCAACATAAAAATAATCCATATAGCCCCAGTGCTTATGTGGCGTGCCATAGAGTGGGTCGAAACGATGCGTTTCACCTGCTTTTTGCTTAAAACCATCATTGCCCGAAAGCACTTCATACCCCGGCCCGAAGCTCAATGCACCTCGCTGAATCATGAAATTAGCCCCATAATGGTAAGCACTTTTAATACTTAGCCCGTCACGGTCTTTGCCCGATTGCAAATAGCCAAATACCTGCCATTGTACTTTATTCAGCTTATTAAGGCTATTGCTACCCGTGAGCATTGCCCCATAAGTAAGGCGTGAATTTACGCCCGTCTGGTCGTAGCGGCGGCCATACGCATAGCCGTTGGCTGCATTACCGATACTGTCTATACGAAATTTTGAAAAATCATCTTTGAAAAACAAAACCGACAATTTGGTCTGTTGAAACTTGCGAGCCAGATAAGCCATCTGAAAAGATTTGAACTGCTGGTTCTGCCCGTTGGTACTTACGGCATTCAGCAAAACAGGTGCACCATTTTTGCCATTGGTAGGTAAAAACCCGGCAGGTGTATTAAGGCTTACACCTTTTGATGATAATACAGCCAACGGCACATTGCCGCCAACATAATAAGTACCATTTACACCAAATCCATCTGAATTCTGGTTGAAACCGCCGCCTATGTCTAATAACCAGCCCTTGTGTTGCGCTTTAAGCAATGCGGCATCGAATCGGCGGGCTTGTTGCAGCCAGTCGAGATTACCCAGCAGACGCACGTCGTCATAAACTAATTCCTGACGGCCGATTTTTAAGGAAAGATACTGTAAAGCCTTGAATTTAATGCTAGTATCGGCTGCATTGGCCAATACAAGCTCGGCCCAGGCTTCGTGCACGCCTAGTCGGGCACCATCGTTGCTTGAAATAGAAGAGGCATCTTGTCCCCACACCCGAATATCCTGTACCGATACACCCATCGTGAGTCTATCCCATTTGTAGCCAAAGGTAAGACGAGTACGTTGCGAAGTAAAAGCGGCTGGTTTGGCGTTTATCAAAGCCAGATTCCCTAATCCGTCTCTGATTTCGGTTCGGGTTCTGAGTTGGCCCGTTAGAGAAAATTGTGAATAAGAAACACCGCCAAAGAAAACAATGAAGAAAAGTGCAAGTGTAAATTTGCGTAATAGATTTTTTTTCATTTGCTTTGATGTTGAATTGTGAATAAATACCTACGTTTTGCGATTCATTGCCGATTCTGATACCCCCATATCAGGTCGGCTTTTTTGTTGGCCGAAAATCAGAGCCCCCACTCCGACAATCGACGTTTATCTGTGCTTTTGTTGCTTTTTTCCTACGTTTGCATCTTGTTTTGAATTGTTTATTGTTTGAAATACCAGCGAAATATAATACTTTGATAGCCCCCACTATCCAAATATTATCTAAGTAAAACTACTCATTTATTTGATAATTTTCTTTAGCTATTCAAATGTAAAAAATAATATTTTATACTCAAAATCATTTTATACATATTTTAGCCATTTTTTACACTTTTAATCAATATTCTTTTAAATCTGAAACTTGTTTTCGGAAAAATACAATTTCACACAAGAAAACAAGTCATTTTTTAAACCACAAAACCACATTTAACACATTTTCCTCAAAAGACAACCTACCTTTCTGTATCTATAAAAAATACAATTACCAAAGCCTATATCAATAAGTATTAAGGAGTCCTTTTAGGAAATATAAATTGATGAAGAAAGAAGAAAACTCACTACTATAGGTTTACCTCAGGGCGGCATACTTAAGTAGTGAGTCAATTAAAAAACCTGACAAATAAGCGTATGTAATAAATCTAATAAACTCTTGTAAACTAAGCCAACAAATGTTCGTCATAAGCAGCTACGTAGTCGGGGTGCAGGCTAACTACCTCGCCAATAATAATAACGGCAGGGTTGCTAATACCTGTTGCCTCTACATGTGCCTCAATGCTTTGTACCTGGCCAAACAAAGATTTTTGCCGTGTAGTTGTGCCATTCTGTATAATGGCAATTGGCGTTTCTTTTTTGCCGTTTTCGCTAAAAATCTCTACTATTTCGGCTAGTTTGCTCATACCCATCAGTATTACCACCGTTGCCGACGACTGCGCAGCCAGCTTTAAATCATTAGGTAAAAGGCCATCGCTGGTGTGTCCCGTTACTACCCAGAAACTACGGGCAATGTCTCGGTGTGTAATCGGAATCTGGTTCACGCCTGCCACGCCTACACTGCTTGATACCCCCGGCACTACTTCGGTTTCAATGCCAAAAGCACGGGCATATTCAAGCTCTTCGTAGCCCCGCCCAAACACAAAAGGGTCGCCCCCTTTTAAACGAACTACATGCCCGAATTTAAGGGCGTATTCCACAATCATCTGGTTGATTTCAAACTGTGCATAAGAGTGCTGCCCTTTGCGCTTGCCTACATTTACTATAATGGCGTTTTCGGGCACATACTCCAACAGCGAATGATTAGCCAGGGCATCGTATAAAACTACGTCGGCTTTTTGTAGTGCTTTTATCCCTTTGAGTGTAATGAGTTCGGCATCGCCTGGACCCGCCCCCACGAGTGTCAGTTTCGCTTGCATTTTAGTTATTTATATTTATCCGTAAAAATAAAATTGCATTAAAGCAAAAAGCATATATTTACATATACTCAATAAAAGTAGAAGATAATTTTATCAATACAAATATTTTCAGAATAATATTCGCATAAAATCAAATAATTCAAAACTAAAATAAGAAAAATACAATTAAGTATAAATACTCAATTTAATGAATAGTATTTTTTTGATAATTAATAAAAAACTATCAAGAATCTATGTATTTACATTGGAAAAAGTGTTTTTTTACACTAATTTTCTATGGAATCTGACAGATAAGCCTCGTAAAAATGCCTACACTCGAACAAGAAGTTACCCAGCGCCTGACAAAGTTTTATATACTTGCCCTGACAGCGGTAGCCGTGCTTTCGATAACGGGACAAATACTCATTCAGCAGTCGTTGAAAGATACACTCAACGATGCCCACGTGGTAAATATTGCCGGGCGCCAACGTATGCTGAGCCAGCGTTTATCTAAAATGGCTATTTTGCTGACCAATGCCGACAGGTTTTCGGAAGAGGCTCGTTTCTACCGCCGAGAGTTTGGAGAAACCCTTACGCTCTGGCGCAAATGCCATGAGGGCTTTGTGAACGAAAATCTGGAGACTGAAAGGCATCTGTTGGTGAAAAACTCGGATAAAATCAACAAGATGCTTCAGGAATTGGATCCTATTTTTCTGACAATCAAAAGCAAACTTGAGTTGATTCTGAATAACGAGGAATTTGACAAGAAGCAGGTTTTAGACGATATACTGATAAATGAGCGGCTTTTTCTGAACAAAATGGATAGCATTGTGTTTCAGTATGATTTGGAGTCGGAGCAGAAAGTAAACAGGGTCAGGAGCATTGAGTTTTTCTTGTTTTTTCTGACAATCGCCATTCTGATATTAGAGGGCGTGTTGATATTTAAGCCCCTGACCGAGTATATAAAGAAGGTAATAATAATGCTTACCGATTCGGAGCAAGCACTGCAACAGAAGAACCTAGAATTGAGCATTTCTAACCAGAAATTGCTAGAAATGCAGAAGAATCTGGTGAAGATTACGGAAGAGAAATATGAGTTGATGCGCAAAGAAGACAATGTGCGCTCGAGCGCATTAATGGAGGGACAGGAAGAAGAACGCCGCAGGCTTTCAAGGGAGCTACACGATGGCATAGGCCAAATGCTTACCGGATTAAAACTACACAGCGAAAAGCTAAAGAACATACCATTTGCAGATGATAAACAACGCAAAACCTTTGAACAACATAATAAACTGATTGAAGAAACCATAGAAGCAACAAGGGTTGTATCGTTCAACCTGATGCCTCCTGTTTTAAGCGACTTCGGCCTATCGGCGGCTATACGCATACTGGCTGAAAATACGCAACAAGCAAGTGGAATATTAGTGTTGTTTGAAAGCAATTTCGACAAAACAAGGCTTAATAGTAACCTAGAAGTAAACCTATACCGAATAGCGCAGGAAGCACTCAATAATATACAGAAACACTCGAAAGCCACCGAGGCTAAGGTTGTTTTACAAAAGCATAAAACAGCAGTTGAATTAAGTATAAGTGATAATGGTGTGGGATTTGAGCAGACAGGCGTAAAAAAAGCAACTATCATCAACAACGGACTATCTAATATGCAAACCCGTGTACACCTGTTGGGTGGACAAATAAAAATACAAGCAAAATCAACAAAAGGAACCCTGATAACTGTGAAAATACCGACCCAATATGGCAAACAAAATTAAACTGATGATTGTAGATGACCACGCAGTAGTGCGCAAAGGCATCATAAATCTTTTGGAAGACGAAGAAAACATTGAGATTGTAGGCGAAGCGGCTGACGGCGTGGAAGCCCTGGAAGGCATCAAAGACCTAAAACCAACCATTGTGCTGCTCGACCTATCAATGCCCCGCATGACGGGCTTTGAAGTGGCTAAAATTATCTCACAGAAACATCCAAATGTACGGTCACTTATTTTCTCGATGCATAACAATCAGGAATACATGGTGCAAGCCGTAGAAAACGGTGCGATGGGCTACTTGTTGAAAGATACCAGCAAAGAAGAAATTCTGAAAGCCCTTGATACAGTGGCGGCTGGCAACAAATACTTCCCTCCAACGGTTTCAGCCATGATTATCGACGGGCTGCTCAACCAAAAGAAAACCGGAGGCGCAAGTGCCAAAAAAGAAACTTCGGCTATCACAAACGTATTATCAAAGCAAGAAAAAGTAATACTCAACTACATTGTAGAAGGTCTGAACAGCCAGGAAATATCAGAAAAACTCCAATTGAGTGTGCGCACGGTTTCAAACCACAGAGCAAATATCTTGCGTAAAACCCAAGTTAAAAATACGGCTGAACTGGTTAGGTTGGCGGTGGAGTAAACCCTACCTGAAATTAACCCCAATACGCAAACTATATTTATCCATGTGGTAAGAAAATGCATTTCTGCTTGATTGTTGGCCGTTGATAGCATACGCATAAGCGGCCTCTATCCAGAATATCTGGCGGTGATTTACCTGCTTGCTCAAACGATACCCCGTGTAGGCATCAAATACAGGCTTTTCGCTAAAGCTGCTGCCTGCCTTAAAGCCCAGAATCAAATCGTGCATTGGTCGTATTTTATACATCAGGTCGTTTTGTATTTCAAGCACGTGCCATCGTTTTGATTCGGTCCTTGAATCATCGATGTTTACGTACCCGAATGTATTGTTATCGAGGCGTATAGTTTGCTGGCGGCCCGTAAATACATTATACTTGAAATTAGACTGGGTTGAGAAATAACTCAAACCAACTCTATAATTCATTCTTCTGATTTTAAGCGGATACACCGCTCCGGCTTGCACAGCCCAACCTACCCTACCGCCATTATTAGCCGCATTAAACTGGTTGATAGGCATAGTAGAAATCACCCGATAATAGTTTAACGAGGGCGTAAGCGATACATACAATTCGCTCGGCGCTTTAAAGAAACTTTCTTTTTTCTCTTCAGGTTTATACTCAGGCTCAGAAGCAATGGCAGTATTAAACGCTATCTCATTATCAAAAACAGCAGGATGCCCCGCCAAAGACGATAATCCCGAAAGTCTTTTGTTTTCCTCAGTTTGTGTTGGTTCAACTGCTTCCTTATCACTGGTTTCAGTAGTGTTTAGTGGTATGTGAGTGCTGTTATCAGAGTTTTCAACAGCTATTTGATTGGCTGATGTGCCATTCGATGATATTTGCGGCTTATCGGTTTTCTGTTTTGTGCCTCTTTGTGTATTTTGTGCTACAACTGCTTCGTTTGTACTGTTGAGTTTATTTGAAGCCTTATTTAGCTTTTGTTTATTTACTGTACTTGCAATGCTCGTTTTCTCCTTCTCTTCTACGCCTGCATAATCGCTTGTCTTATTCTTATCATTTCCAGCCCTTAGTGCCGCTGTTTCGGCTTGGCTAGTATAATCTCTTCCTAAACCTTCATTGGCTTTCTCAGGCTCGTTTTTTGTACTTTTCTGCGCCTCTTGGTTTTCTGAATCAGCATTGCGTTTTGATGTATTCTCTTTTTTACCAGCCAAATCTGTTTGCTGATTAGTGCCGTAAAACTCATACGCCACATAGCCCACCAACGAAAACAACAACAAAGCAGCAGCCAATCCCCAACGCCAAAGTCTGTAAACAGGCGTAGCAGGCGGAAGATGTGCCTCTATATTATCCCAAAGGCTATCGTCTGGCATTCTGTCAAAATCATCTGAATGATTCTGGAAGAGTTCTTCTATTTTATCTTTAGGCTTGTTCATTACTCTTAAATATGATTCATTTTTACCGAATTCATCACATTAAAACCCTTTTTTTTTAATTTTTCTTGTATATACTTCTTCGCAAAAAATAATTGCGATTTCGATGTCCCCTCGGCAATCTGTAATTGGGCTGCAATTTCGGGGTGCGTGTAGCCTTCCATCACATACATATTAAATACAATTCTGGCCCCGTTGGGTAATTCAGCAAGCACAGTGTTCAGTACCTCCATCAGTTCCTTGCTGGTTAATTGGTTCAGAATCTCATCGTGTGTATCAAAAGGCAGCAATACTTCGTCGCTTAGGTTTTCTACATCGTCAAATGTTACTTTTTTGCGGTAATGATTAATGGCAGTATTCACAATAATTCGCCGCACCCATGCCGACAAATCTTTGGCGTCTCGCACCTCTTTTATATGCTTAAATACCTTGATTAGTGCTTCCTGAAAAATATCTTCGGCGTCTTCTTTGTTATTTGCATAACGCCAGCAAACGCCAAAAAAACGACTTTTATATCGCTGATAAAAAGTCGCCTGCGCTTTGCGGTCGTTCTTCAAACAACCTCTGAAAACCTCCTCGTCAGTAAGCAAATCTAAATATTCTTAATACGAACTTGTCTGTTATTATTTTTCACCGAATTATTAGAATTCAAGAAATAAGCGCTCTTTAATTTTTTATAATATAATTTCACAGGGTGCGCAAAGTAGAGACAGGGCAGTGCCCTGTCTCTACAAAATCAGGCGTTCCAAAGAACGTTTATTTCTTGAATTCTAATAATTCGCTAGTACTAAAATCATAAAAAAATACTAGACAAGTTCTAAGTTTAACATATAATCATTTTATCGATACAGAAACTTTAGCCTTTACAAAATCTGTCTGGTTACGATACAATCCATAAGAAAAAGTATCATCTCCTTTAAACCCTTTATCGGCCTGATACAAAATAATGGGCGTATCGAAACTCGTAGAATCAATGCTTACCTTGCCATGTTGTGGCGGCAACACAATTCTGAGCCTTGCCTTGCTGTATAATGAACAAATAACATCGTTCTTCAAAATATCAATCGCTATGTTCGAGCCCTCCACATAATTGGTAATACTCAAATCATCGTCTTTCAAGCCTGTGGCGCAAGCAGCAGGCTCAACAATCGCCAACTCAACAGGGGCTACCGGATTTTTGTTGTTCGAGATATTTATCCGGTACAAAAACATATCGCTGCCTATATAATCTTTTTCGGGTATATAAATAATCGACTGCCCTTGTACGCTTACTATGCCATGCTTTGGCTGTACCTCAATTTGCACGCCCCCTATGGTGGTACAGGTTTTATCGTTGGCCGTAACATTGAGCGAAATGGGCGTCGATACCTCCACCTCTGCCCTATCGCCAATGGCTCCGGCATAGCAAGGTAAATCTTGTATCGAGGGCAGAATCATAATCTCCACTTGTTTATCGATGGTAGCCCCTGCTGAGGTTTTTCCTCTCAAAACCAGATTATCTCGGTTAACACTGCTTGTACTTGTGAGTTTATAATACACCAAACCATTATCAGTAAATTTTGCCTCGCCATACATGGGTTCTCGCAATATACTAACCTGACTGGCGTTTTCGAGCCCCTGCAAAGAGGTAGGGTTTATGGTTATGGCCTCGGTGGTTGTATTAAATACATTGTTGGGGTTTTCTACCGGTGCCTGGCTTGCTTCATCAAATTTCAGGTTATCGCACGCACCCAGCCCAAAAGCAAAAAGCCAGAAACTCAATAGCACTTGTGTTGTGATTGTTTTCTTTAAAAATATATGAACACTTTGAAACATGAAAAACAAGGTCTTTTTTAATGATGACACCAAAAACAGAATTGAGGTTTAAATTTATTTCAACTTTTTTGTAAAAATAGGCCACCTATTACATTTATTTATATTTATTCTGCATTAAGTACAATTACCAAAACAGAAGCGTAAAATTTATGATTTTTGCCAAATAAAAATTTGTATATTAGAAATACATAAGTATATTTGACAAGAAATTAAGTATTTATACTCAATTTCTTTAATCAATTAACACCATTTTAGCTCTGTATGGGGGAACGTCTTAGCTAAAAATGGGCAAACGTAGGTAAACATAATTCAAAATGACAAACGGAACTAAACGCCGTATCGTTGTGGTGGGCAACGGTATGGTGGGCTATAAGTTTTGCGAAAAACTCATAGCCAAGGCACCTGATTTCTTTCAAATCACTGTATTTGGTGAAGAGCCTCGTCCGGCATACGACCGTGTACACCTCAGTGAATATTTTGCAGGCAAAACCGCCGACGACCTCACACTCGCGCCGCTTGACTGGTATTTCGACAATCAGATTCAGATTCACCTCTCCGACCCCGTTACACACATCGACCGTGCACGCAAAACAGTCTTATCGCATCATGGGCTTTCTGTACCTTACGACTACCTGATACTAGCCACAGGCTCTGCGCCTTTTGTGCCGTCGATTCCGGGTATTGAAAAAGAAGGTGTATTTGTGTATCGCACCATTGAAGACCTTGAAATGATGCAAAGCCATGCTGGCAAAGCCCGTAAAGGTGCTGTAATTGGTGGTGGATTATTGGGCTTAGAAGCAGGCAAGGCCCTGATAGATTTGGGTCTTGAAGAAATTCACGTGATTGAATTTGCACCTAAACTTATGCCACGGCAGATAGACCAGGCAGGCTCTGATATGCTCAAAAGCAAATTAGAAGCCCTGGGGCTAAAACTTCATTTATCGAAAAACACACAAGAAATTACAGGCAATGAAGCCATAAAAGGCATGAACTTTGCCGATGGCTCGAAACTAGATGTTGATATGCTTGTGATTTCGGCAGGAATTAAACCCCGTGACGAGATAGCCCGCCTAGCGGGTTTAGAAGTAGGCAGCAGAGGCGGTGTTGTGGTGAACAATCAACTCCAAACATCAGACCCCGATATATTTGCCATTGGCGAATGCGCCTTGCATAATCAGATGATATACGGCTTGGTTGCACCGGGTTATGATATGGCCGAAGTGGTAGCAACTAACCTCACAAAAGCATTGGGTGCAGAAGGGAAATCTTTCCTTGCCTTTGATATGTCGACTAAGCTAAAACTCATTGGGGTTGATGTAGCCAGTTTTGGCAATCCGTTTGTACAAGAGCCCGACTGCCAGACAATTGTTTACGAAAACAAATCGAAAGGAGTATATAAAAGAATCAATATTTCGACCGATGGAAAAAGCCTGCTTGGTGGTATTCTGATTGGAGATGCCGAGCAATACAATATGCTCTTGCAGACCACCATTAACAATCTGGTGATTCCGAAAGACCCCGAAGACCTGATTTTAGGCAGCCGAGGCGGCGAAGCCGACAGCGGTGCAGGTATTATGTCATTACCCGATGAAGCCCTTATCTGCTCGTGCGAGGCCATTTCTAAAGGCCGTATCTGTCACGAAATTGTAGAGAATAAAGTTACCACGCTCGACGGCATCAAGAAATGCACCAAAGCAGGCACTGGCTGCGGCGGTTGCGTGCCTTTGGTAAAAGACCTCATACAAGGCACCATGAAGGCACAGGGGATTTATATCCGAAACATTCTGTGCGAGCATTTTGATTATACCCGTCAGGAATTATTTAATCTGGTAAAAATCAATAACCTCAGAACTTACGACGAGGTGCTTGACAAATTTGGTAAAGACGATGGTTGCGAAGTATGTAAACCAGCCATAGCCTCGATTCTGGCCAGTTTGTGGAACGAAATGATTCTGCAAAAAGATAATGCCACAGCACAAGATTCAAACGATAGATTTCTGGCGAATATCCAACGTGGCGGCACTTACTCGGTTGTCCCTCGGATTCCGGGTGGAGAAATAACTCCCGAAAAACTGATTGTGATTGGGCAGGTAGCACAAAAATATGGGCTTTACACCAAAATTACAGGCGGCCAGCGCATTGATATGTTTGGGGCTCATGTAGGCGACTTACCCCAAATATGGGAAGAACTCATAGCCGCAGGCTTTGAGAGTGGCCACGCCTACGGAAAATCGCTGAGAACCGTAAAAAGCTGCGTAGGCACTACCTGGTGCCGCTTTGGTGTGCAAGACTCGGTAAGTTTTGCCATCGAGGTCGAGAACCGCTATAAGGGGCTTCGTTCGCCGCATAAATTAAAATCGGCCGTATCGGGTTGTATCCGTGAGTGCGCCGAGGCCCAAAGCAAAGATTTTGGCATTATAGCCACCGAAAAAGGCTGGAATTTGTACGTATGTGGCAATGGAGGCTCAAAACCACAACACGCACAACTACTAGCTACCGACCTGAGCAGCGAAATGTGTCTGAAATTGATTGACCGTTTTCTGATGTTTTATATCAAAACCGCCGAACCGCTTACCCGCACCGCCACATGGCTCAACAAACTGGAAGGCGGCATAGCTTACCTGAAATCGGTGATAATTGATGATAGCCTGGGCATTTGTGATGATTTAGAGAAAGAAATGCAACTACTGGTAGACAATTACCTATGCGAGTGGAAAGAGGCCGTTGAAAAGCCCGAAATACGCAAAAGATTTGTGCATTTTGTAAATGCGCCAGAGGTAAAAGACCCCAACGTAAAATACGAGCCGCTCAGAGACCAGATAATGGCCACCGACTGGAATAAAGTAAGCGCATAATCTCATTAACTCATCAAAAAACCGAACAATCATGGTACTTACAGATACAGCCACAGCAGTGCAATGGAAACAAGCCTGCCGTGTAGAAGACATACCCGAAAACGGTGGTGCTTGCGTGCTGCTTGACGGCGAACAAATAGCCATTTATAATTTTGCCCGCCGCAACGAATGGTTTGCAACACAGAACCTTTGTCCGCACAAGCAACAAATGGTACTATCGAGAGGCATGATAGGCACACAGGGTGGCGAGCCAAAGGTGGCTTGCCCCTTTCATAAAAAAACTTTTTCGCTCGAAACAGGAAAATGTATGGGCGACGAAGACTACCAGATTGCCACCTATCCCGTAAAAGTAGAAGGCAACTTAATTTTTATTGGCTTGTCAGAAAAAAAATTAACATTTCCATAACAGGCTAAGTCACTAATCATAAGGCGTTTCGGGGGTATGTATGAAAGAAAGCAAAAAAAAATTTAAACTTTTTTTTAAATATTAGTTGACACGTATCTCTAAATCGACTACTTTTGCACCACGATTTCAGACAAAGGAATCACGGCAAAATAATCCCGAATAGCTCAGTCGGTTAGAGCATCTGACTGTTAATCAGAGGGTCGCTGGTTCGAGCCCAGCTTCGGGAGCAGAGTTAAAAGCCTCATAATCAAACGATTGTGAGGCTTTTTTATTTGCAATAACCCTATTTCTCTACTCCAGTTGCAATAAACAATTGATTTTCATTTGTTTTTTACTCGAAAAAATAAATCTATCTTAGCGGACTCATTTCAAACACACCTAAACAAAATTAAATAAGTGCTAGAAGAGAAAGCGTAAAACAAACTTGGCTGGCTGTGCAACCTAAAAAAGCTACAACATACGCAATGCCTATGTGCAAAACAGGCAGCACCCAATAATTTAATACTTTTTAAAATTGCCGCAATATTAGGTAAAACCATCAGATTTATTAAAAACAAAAAATGACAAGTACAACCCAAAGAGCAGAATTGCAAGCCAGAATATGGAAAATAGCCAACGATGTGCGTGGCTCGGTAGATGGATGGGATTTTAAACAGTTTGTTTTAGGAACACTATTTTATCGGTTTATTAGTGAAAACTTTACCAATTATATTGAAGGGGGTGATGATAGCATTGACTACGCAAACTTATCAGATGATGTAATAACGCCCGAAATAAAAGATGATGCCATTAAAACCAAGGGGTATTTTATCTACCCTAGTCAGCTTTTTGTAAATATTGCCAAAACTGCCAATACCAACGACAACCTTAATACAGACTTAAAAACTATTTTTGATGCCATCGAAAGTTCGGCAAACGGGTATCCGTCTGAAGAAGATATAAAAGGATTATTTGCCGATTTTGACACAACCAGCACACGGCTCGGCAATAGCGTTGAACACAAAAATAGCCGTTTGGCTGCCGTCATAAAGGGCGTTTCAGGGCTGAATTTTGGAAATTTTGAAGATAGCCAAATCGACCTCTTTGGCGATGCCTACGAGTTTCTGATTTCTAATTATGCAGCCAATGCGGGTAAATCGGGGGGTGAGTTTTTTACACCGCAAAGTGTATCTAAGCTGATTGCACAACTGGCCATGCACAAGCAGACTTCCGTAAATAAAATATACGACCCTGCTGCCGGGTCGGGCTCTTTATTGTTGCAGGCAAAAAAACATTTTGATAACCATATTATTCAAGAAGGATTCTTTGGGCAAGAAATAAACCATACTACCTACAACCTTGCCCGTATGAATATGTTTTTGCACAACGTAAACTACGACAAGTTTAATATTGCCCTCGGTAATACGCTCACCGACCCACACTTTGGCAATGATAAACCTTTTGATGCCATTGTTTCTAATCCGCCTTACTCAATACCCTGGATTGGGGCTGATGACCCTACGCTTATCAACGACGACCGTTTTGCACCTGCCGGCGTGCTTGCGCCTAAATCAAAGGCAGATTTTGCCTTTGTATTGCATGCCCTCAATTATCTTTCATCTACAGGCAGGGCGGCTTTGGTTTGTTTTCCGGGTATTTTTTATCGGGGTGGGGCCGAACAAAAAATCAGAAAGTATTTGGTTGACAATAACTACGTAGAGACCGTTATCTCTTTAGCCCCAAATCTTTTCTATGGTACTTCTATTGCCGTAACCATTCTGGTGCTTTCAAAACATAAGGCTGATACTAAAACGCAGTTTATGGATGTAAGTGGCGAAGAGTTCTTCAAGAAAGCAACCAATAACAATGTGCTTACCGATGAACACATTGAAAAGATTATGGCCATGTTTGATACCAAAGCGGATGTTGAGCATATAGCAAAATCTGTAGATAATCAGCTAATTGCAGCAAACGATTATAACCTTTCGGTAAGCTCTTATATAGAAGCTAAAGATAGCCGTGAGAAAGTAGATATTATACAACTAAACGCAGAGATTGCCACAACCGTAGAGAAAATAAATGCCCTACGTAGCAGTATTGATGCCATTATAAATGAAATTGAAGCATGAGTGAGTTAAATAAATTATTAGAAGGTGTTGAGGTGGAGTGGAAGACTTTGGGGGAGGTTGTTGGCTATGAACAACCGACCAAATATTTGGTACAATCAAATCATTATAATGATAGCTTTAAAACACCTGTTTTAACTGCTGGTAAAACTTTTATACTTGGATATACTGATGAAACTAATGGTATTTATAAAGCATCGAAATATCCCGTTATAATTTTTGATGATTTTACAACTGCCAATAAATGGGTTGATTTTGACTTTAAAGCTAAGTCATCAGCAATGAAGATGATTTCATCAAGTGATGAATCTAAGGTATTATTAAAATACATTTATTTTTGGTTAAATACTTTACCAAGTGGGTTAGTTGAAGGTGACCACAAGAGACAATGGATTAGTAATTATTCTAATCTCCAAATTCCCATCCCACCACTCTCCGTCCAAAAAGAAATTGTCCGTATTCTTGATACCTTTACGGAGCTAACAGCGGAGCTAACAGCGGAGCTAACAGCGGAGCTAACAGCTCGTAAAAAACAGTATGAGTATTATCGTGAACAATTGTTGAGCTTTGAAGAGGGAGAAGTGGAGTGGAAGAGTTTAGGGGAGTTAACAACATTGATAACAAAAGGGACAACACCGAAAAAATACACTAAAACTGGGATAGCTTTTATAAAAACAGAAGCGTTTGATGGCTCAAATATTAATTCTAAAAAATTGTCATTCATTGATGAAGATACACATAACAAAGAATTAAAAAGGTCAATTTTAAAACATAATGATATATTGATAACAATTGCAGGAGCAACAATAGGAAAGTGTGCAATTGTTCCAAAGGAAATTTTACCTGCAAATACAAATCAAGCTTTAGCAATAATCAGACTGAATGGTGATATAAATGTAAAGTATATATATTATTTACTAAAATCAAGCTATATGGTTAAGTATATAGAACTAAATATAAAAGGTTCTGCACAACCAAATCTGAACTTAGAACAGTTAAATAATTTTACTATACCATATCCACCACCAGAAGAACAAGCCCGCATCGTTTCTATTCTTGACAAATTCGATACCCTGACTAATTCAATCAGCGAAGGTCTGCCAAAGGAGATAGAACTACGTAAAAAGCAGTATGAATATTATCGGGATAAGTTGCTGACATTTCCAAAAGATAATTTAATGGCATAATATGGGGCAATAAACCAATAATCAATCTCTCAAGTCATTCTAAACATCATGGAGAAGAAATTTCAGTTATTGAAGAAAACGAATAAGAGAGTGTT
The DNA here is from genome assembly GCF_037860775.1 of Emticicia soli. NCBI lineage: Bacteria > Pseudomonadati > Bacteroidota > Cytophagia > Cytophagales > Leadbetterellaceae > Emticicia > Emticicia soli. Next base: position 27,662 of record NZ_JBBEWC010000006.1, read on the forward strand.
AAGTTTCTTAGTAAATGAAGTAAAAAGCGTTTACCACTTCAATACAATTGTTAATAATAGCGAAACTGAATAAAATGTCACAGTACACTACCATAGCAGAATCTAATAATTTCATAGTGCTTGAGAAATACACCAAGTATTCAGAGCTGCACGAGGCAACTGTTAGTTACCAGACCGAAGCTGCTTTGGAGAGAGAATTCATACAGGATTTAAAAAATCAAGGGTACGAATACCGCTCCGACCTCGTCACGATGGATGCCATGTTTGCCAACGTAAGAGTACAATTGCAGGCACTCAACAACATGAAGTTTTCAGACAGCGAATGGAGGCGTTTTATAGAAGAATACCTTGACAAGCCAAGCGATAACCTTGTTGAAAAAACAAGGAAAATACATGATAACTATGTATATGACTTTGTTTTTGACGACGGCCACATCCAAAACATCTACCTGGTTGATAAAAAGAATATTACCCGTAATAAAGTGCAGGCAATCTCACAATTTGAACAAAAAGGCACACAAGCCAACCGTTACGATGTTACGATACTTGTCAACGGCCTGCCTTTAGTACAAGTAGAACTAAAAAAACGTGGGGTGGCTATCCGGGAGGCTTTCAATCAGGTGCATCGCTATACTAAAGAGAGTTTTAATAGTAAAAACTCCCTTTTTAAATATCTACAAATTTTTGTTATCTCAAACGGTACCGACAGCCGTTATTTTGCCAACACCGTAGAACGAAACAAAAACAGCTTTGATTTTACGATGAACTGGGCACGGGCTGACAATACCCTGATACGTGACCTGAAAGACTTTACGGCAACGTTTTTTCAGAAAAATACCCTTTTAAATGTGCTGCTTACCTATTCGGTTTTTGATACCAGCGACACGCTGCTTATTATGCGCCCCTACCAGATTGCAGCCACCGAAAGAATCTTATGGAAAATAGTTAGTTCGTATCAAGCTAAAAATTGGTCTAAAACCGAAAGTGGTGGTTTTATCTGGCACACCACAGGCTCAGGCAAAACACTTACAAGTTTTAAAGTGGCACGATTAGCCACCCAACTTGATTTTATTGATAAAGTATTCTTTGTGGTTGACCGTAAAGATTTGGACTATCAAACGATGAAAGAATACAAGAGATTCTCGCCCGATAGTGTGAATGGTTCAGAAAGTACGGCAGGTTTAAAAAGAAATATCGAGAAAGATGATAATAAAATTATTGTTACAACTATTCAGAAGCTGAATAACCTCATGAGAAGTGAGGGTGACTTAGCCATTTATCAGAAGCAAGTAGTTTTTATTTTTGATGAAGCCCATCGTTCTCAATTTGGTGAAGCACAAAAGAACCTGAAAAAAAAGTTCAAAAAATTCTGTCAGTTTGGTTTTACCGGAACGCCCATTTTCCCTCAAAATGCATTAGGTGCAGAAACTACGGCAAGTGTATTTGGTACAGAACTGCACTCTTATGTAATTACCGATGCCATCAGAGATGAAAAAGTACTGAAATTCAAGGTAGATTATAACAATGTTCGGCCCAAGTTTAAGGGTATAGAAACCGAACAAGACGAGACAAAGTTAAGTGCCGCAGAAAACAAAACGGCTTTGCTTCATCCGGCTCGTATCAAAGAAATCTCTCAATATATTTTGCAGAATTTCAGGCTAAAGACCCATAGAAATCAAGGAAGCAACAGGGGGTTCAATGCCATGTTTGCCGTAAATAGTGTTGATGCCGCCAAATGTTATTACGACGAACTAAACCGTTTACAAAAAGGTAGCAATAAGCCCTTAAAAATAGCAACAATCTTTTCGTTTGCAGCCAATGAAGAGCAAAGTGCCATAGGGGAAATAGTGGATGAGACTTTTGAGCCTTCGGCAATGGATAGCAGTGCAAAAGAATTTCTGACAAAAGCCATCGACGACTACAATACCCTGTTTAAAATGAATTATGGTATTGATAGTAAAGGGTTTCAAGATTATTACCGTGACCTTGCCAAACGTGTAAAAAATAAAGATATTGACCTTATCATTGTAGTCGGGATGTTCCTCACGGGGTTTGATGCCCCTACACTTAATACCTTGTTCGTTGATAAAAATCTGCGTTATCACGGCTTAATGCAGGCTTTTTCACGTACCAATCGTATTTATGATGCCACAAAGACATTTGGTAATATTGTTACTTTCAGAGATTTAGAAAAAGCAACAATAGATGCCATTACACTTTTTGGAAATAACAGCACCAAAAACGTAGTGCTTGAAAAGAGCTACAACGAATATCTGGAAGGCTTTACCGACCTTGTTACAGGGAACGCACACCGAGGGTATCAGGAGATAGTAAAAGAATTAAATGAAAAATTCCCTGACCCTGATGCAATCGTAACGGAGAAAGATAAAAAAGATTTCTCGAAGCTATTCGGAGAGTACTTACGGGTAGAAAACATATTACAGAACTTCGATGAATTTACGCATCTGAAAGCACTTCAAGCCATAGAGCCACACGATACGGAAGCTATAGCAGCATTTAAAGAAGCTAATTTTATAACGGATGCTGCCTTAGCTGGCATGCAAAAGATTGAGTTGCTAGCAGAACGAACGGTTCAGGATTATCGCTCTACATATAACGATATTCGTGATTGGATAAGACGTGAAAAAAGCGGCGCAGCAGCAGAAGAATCAAAAATTGATTGGGATGATGTAGTATTTGAAGTTGACTTGCTTAAATCACAAGAAATAAACTTAGACTATATTCTTGAATTGGTATTTGAACACAACAAAAAAACCAAAGATAAAGTAGAGTTAGTAGAAGAAATTCGTAGGGTTATTCGTGCCAGTATAGGCAATAGAGCAAAAGAAAGTCTGGTTGTTGATTTCATCAACGAAACAGAGCTTGATTCGATTAAAGATAAAGTCAACATTCTGGAATCGTTTTATGGATATGCACAAGGCAAATTAAAGGTAGAAGCGTCGGAATTAATTGTTGAAGAAAATTTGAATGTAGAAGAAGCCAAGCGATACATTACCAATTCTTTAAAGCGTGAATATGCCACTGAAAATGGAACAGAACTGAACGCTATTTTGCCAAAGATGAGCCCTCTGAACCCACAGTATCTGACTAAAAAACAAAGTGTTTTTCAAAAAATAACTGCATTTGTTGAGAAGTTTAAAAACATTGGTGGTCAGCTTTAAATCATAACTCATAAGGTGTCCGGATGCGCTCTTTCTGCCATGTATCATTAGCCTGTTTGAAGCATGGCTCTGCAATACAGATTAAAGGTCTTTGCTTGATACTGAAAGATTCTTAACGGTGATTTGAAGCAAAACTGAGTTAATTTACTACTAAGTGAGTACTAAAATGACAAAAACCGATAATTAAAAACACAAAATCTGTATTGCTACTTCATTGAAACAGGCAAAGCGTCAATGGTTATGATATATGGCGTGCGAACATTAATTGGAATTACAACAGACAAAAAATTTTTAGAAGAGAAAAAATTTAGCGGTTTTGGCGATTTAGTGTAGAATATTGGTAGGGGATTTAACATTTGCATTAATGTACTAGTATAGACAGGGCAGTGCCCTGTCTATACCCAATCAGGCATTTTTCAGACTAAATATTCAGTCTATCCCCCCTACTCTGTCATAAAATAATCAAACTCCCCTCTGTTATTACGGGCGCTTACGGTTTTATCGCAGTTTTCCCATACAAAATAGTCGCCTTTTAGCGTAAATTTCCCTTCATCTCGCATAAGGTCATCGTTCAGATAGATTGGTCTGGCTGGTAAAGCATTATAAAAGCCGTCGCCTTCAATGCTATAATAATTCCCGTCTGATAATTGCACCAACACAAAAAACACCGTTTTATCTTTGTTCTGATAATGCCCTACACGCAAAGGGGCATTTCGCACACTCATACTTGGTGCATCGCAAGAGCCTTTTAGTACCTGATTCATCAATGCAGGTTGGGTGCTTATGGCATTTACGATAATAGCCCTATAAGCAAATTCCAGGTTTTTAAGTTCGTAATAATCGTCTTTAATAGGCTTAAAAATCTTCTGGTATTTTTCCTGCTCGGCTTTATCGGTAGTTACATATTTTGCATACACATAACCCATATCGTCCAGATTGAACAAGTAACTCACAAAAGGGAAATCGCTCATAATTACCTTATAAAAAGCCCCCTGTTTTTCGTTAGAATACAGTTTTAGCTCGGCAAAAGTAAGTACCTCTTTGTTGTCTCTGCCCTTGGCTCTACCAAATAGATTCATGCTGCCCAATACTTTTCCGGTTTTATCCGACGATGTTCTTACCAACAATTCGTCGGTCAGTACATAAATATAGCCCAGTTTCGAGTAAGCAATAAATTTGTAAATCGTGTATGCCGATGCAAACAACAAAAACACAACAACACCAATACGCCAGAAATTATATTTATAGCGTGGTTTTACCACTGGCTCACGGTTGACAGGCGGCCTTGGCGGCACTGTATTTACTACGGTTTTGCTGGGCGCAGGTGCTGTATTTACCACAGGTTTTTCGGCAGGCACACTTACCGGAGCTACTGCAACCACAGGCTTAGCCACAGGCACGGGTGTTGTTTCTACTTTGGCAGGTACTTGTGGTTCTGTTTTTATTGGTTCTGGCTTAGGTTCAGGGCTTGCCTCAATCGGTATCGTGATTGGTGTTGGTGGCAGAGTTTTCTCTTCGTGCCGCTCAGGTAACACAACAGGCTCAACCTCTATCACCTCGGGTGTAATCGGCCTGAGGGAATCCTGAAAATTTCTTTCTTCATACACTCCGTTCAGCTCAAACTTCTGATACAACAATTGTAGATACTGGTTCATCTGCTGGTCGTTGAGTTGGCTCAGCTTATCCAATTTATCTTGCGAAAGCACCACCTTTGGGTATTTCCGGCCTAAGAATTTTAGAAATTCAATAAAATGCGTGTGTTCAATCTTAGTCATAAACATACTATTTGTTATAGGCTAATTCGGCTAATTTATAAACAACGTCGGTAGGTACAAAAGCGTATTGCTTTTCCTGAATGCGCTCAATCATAAAATTGGCTTCCAGACTATTACCTGTGCGCTTAATGGAAAATCGCTCATCTTTTACCTCAAGCAAGCGAGGATTATCGTTATAAAAATTACTGATTTCGTTACCCTGGTTTTGCACTTTTACTACATAAGCTTCACCATCAGGCATCGAGATTGTAGCCTCGTTGCCATACACTTGCTGAATAATGTTGGTAAGGCTATCAACCTGAATACGCACCATGTTTCGGTCTGATAATTCTTCTGTTGCATCAACTTCTTCAGGCACAAAAGCCTGTGGTTTCTGCGAATAAAACCACAGCATAATACCCGTTACCAAAGCAACAAGCCCCAAGGCAATACTTATTTTTGTGGTGTTTTTCATTCTTTCATATAATTTTTAAACGATTCCGACTCCAAAATCCGGTCGATGATGATTCTATAAGTAGCCCATTCCTGATTAATAGCTTCGTTGGCCGTGAAATAAACCGTATAGAATTTATTATGTCGCAAAGGGCTTTCCATCAGATTGTTTTTAGAAATTATCAGTGCCAAGCGTTTCGAATCATTCTGTTCGCCTTCCTTAATTGTACCGGTTTTGCCGTAGAAATAATAACCTTTATACACATTCCTTGCGCCAAACAGAGCCGCTGCCGTGCCGCTGGTCATTACTTGTTCCATGCCTTTTATCACGTTGTTGGTCATAAAATCATTAAAGCCGCCTCGCCACGTAGTGCTGTCTATTTTCCAGCCCGACTCCTGTCTGCCACGTTTTGTAAGATGCAGTTCATAGTCTTTGTTCTGGCTGAACATCTTCCCATACATTTCGGTCATTTTCAGCGGTGTAATGTTATACGGCGTACCACCAAGCGTTGGGTTTTTGAGGCCATTAAAGAAGTTGGTAAGCGCATTAGGGCTTTTACGCTCGGCCTGAATAAAAAACGATTGCTCAGGGAAACTCCACAAAAAGCCGCCTAATTGTTGCTTATAGAGTGTCTGATACACCATTGTATCGGCATAGTTTACTCTGCCTCTATCTTTAATATTGAAGTCGGTTTTATCTACGTCTTCAACAATCAGCCCCAGGTTTTTATCAAGCCCCTCGGCTAGTAACGATTTCTCGTTACCAAAATAAGTGTTTTCATCACGTGAGCTTTTCGGCCAGCCTTTGTCTTTATAAGAGCGCAGGCGATACCCGACTCCTGCCATTTCTATTGCCGGAAACTGATTGGTAGAATCGTTGAGCTTGCGTGATAATACGTTCTGTATGCGGTAGCTATCATTCAGCTTGAAATCGTTTCTGTGATACGAACCCAAAAACATAATTACTGAATGATAAAAATTGCTCGACTGCCGTATGTAATCTGGTGCATTGATATTGCCGTAGTGCTCGCCGTGTTCATCTATCCAGCCTTTGCGTTTTGGCAGTTTGTAGCCGGCATACTGGCCAACCGATTCCTTTTTGTTACCGGGTAATACTTCAAACTGATTTGATGCCTGTAAAATCAGGTTTTCCCACCCTGCATTGAGCCTTGATGCCAGCGAAGCAAAAACCAATGGCTTGATTGACGACCCCGGCCCATACGACAGATGCAGCAAATTGGTATTGCCCCATTGGTCTCGCTCGTTTTTGTTATTGCTGAAAAAGAAATACTTCTGGTTCATCTTGTCAATGGCTTGCGCATTGTTGGGGTCAATCAGGGTACGGTTTTTCACAAAATCCTGCATCAACCTTATATTGCCATCGCCATCGGCGGCCATTACGGCAAACTTGAAGTTAGGTATTTTGTTAACTTTATTAGTAAAAGTCCGCACAATGGTATCACCTACTTCTTTGTTCAGTTTATAATCGAGCGTAATGTTGGCATCTTTGCGCAAAAGGGTATCGGCTGTGTATGCACTTTTAAGCGCATTGGTGTAGTGATACACCCAGAATAACCTGTCGGCCATTGGGTAAACCATGCGTTGCTTGCCATTTACCCAATAACTGCCCATAAAGGCATAATTGTTATTGTTGGCGTACGACACCAGAAAATGATTTTTCCCTTCGCTTACTTTGGCAATTTCATCAAGCGTCAGTTTGTTTACAAAGCCACTCACCTGCTGGCTAAGGATTTCTTCTTTCTGGCTCGACACAATATCAATGCCCGAATTTGTGCGTTTTACCGTATTTTCAAGGTTCATCAATACCAGAGGCACGCTGGCATCGGCAAACCAATTGTTTGGCAAAACCGCTACTTTTAATGTACCACCTTGTGAACCTGCAAAATAAGGCATTCCCCGACCTGTAACAGGCTGGTTGTAGATGCTCAAAACAGGATATTGCAGCGAATCTAGGTTCTCTTGATACAGATTACCCTTCCACACCACACGGTCTTCGTAAGGTGGTAGTTCTAAATACAGGTGCTTGTTATAAACAGACTGATAACGGTCGTCGTCGAAGCGTAGATAAATCGGACTGTCTTGTTTGAAAGCCGTTGCGGGGTTTTCTTCCAATATAGCCAGAATACTTTGTGAGTATTTATCTGATTGCTCATACAGTTCTTTATATTCTTTCGATTTAATGAGTATCGTCAGAATCTTCGATAAATCCTGCGGGATTCGATTGGTTTGGTTAAACGTCGCCCTGCTGTCTATTCTGAGCGTATCCTGAATATTGTTCAGCAAGGTATTCAGTTTATCGTTAATAGTTTCCTCGGTTTTCTTTAAGGAAATCTGGAAATTGGTTTCTTGCAGATTATTGGAACGACCACTCAACAACAAGAAAACAATGATAATAACGAAGAAAATACCCATTCTTGAGAAATCGAATGTCGGCGAAATCGTTCTGATTTTCCGCTCAACAGGTTGATTAAGTAAGGGGATAAAAAACAGCGTAAGCGGCAACAAAAGGCTTAGCTTACTGGTAAGACTCAGGAAGGGGAAATCCTGCCCGAAAAACACAAAACGGTTTGTAGAAGCCAACCACACAAAGAAACCCAGCGTAAAGACCAGAATCAGCGCAACGCTGCCATTGTAAGAAGCAGGGGCAAAACTCACAAGCCCGTTTTTATCTTTTTGGTATAACTGATAGGCTATCAGATAAAATATCATAGGCATAGCCAGCACTACCAATATCCACACGATTATCCAGTTGCCAAACTCGGCAATAATATAGCGAGGCACAACCACGTCACGGGTTTGGGTTGAATAGTTTACACCCCTATTGAAATGCGGTTTGAAATCTATGCGTTTTGAGTCATTACGGGTTTTGTTCAGGTAACTGTTAATAAACCATTGCCCCTCGGCGGTTTCTACAATTTTGCGTTCGCTGAAAGAATCATAATCGCTTTGGCTAATCAAATCATCAACTGGCTGGTATATCAGCGAGGCACGATGCACCACATTTTTCAGTTCGTTGGCTACAAAAGCATCTATTTTACTCTTGGTAAACGGAATGAGCAACAAAGCAATAGCAACCAAGCCAGCTATCAGGAATTTGCTTTTGTGCTTATTTTGCGCCAGATATACATATACCACCACAAACACAATGGCAAGCATAAACAGCGCATCACGGTAAATAAGTAGTTTATGAAAAAGTGGCTTGTAGCCTATGAATAGCACATAGATAATGAACGACAGAATACCGTAAATCCAGTAATTGCTTGGTTTCCAGAACATAGCCCAGCGGCTGCCGCTTTTGGCAATGTAGGGTTTGCGCAAGAAATTGGTGAAGACATTCTTCAACAACAAAAACAAGAGAAACAAAACGGCAAAACCCCTGTCGAAAACAGCAAAGAAGACAATGGTAACCAATGTAAGATAAAACTCATTGTTTGCCGTAAGGTAATGCGAAAACTGGTGCAGGTAATTAAGTATTTTCAGCCGGAAATTCTTTGGCACAAACACTTGTTCGTTATGCTGCTGGTTGATTTTTGCCGAAAAGAACAAATACGAAAGCAATGGAATGAAAACACCGCAGATGCGATAAATAAGGTCAATACCTGTGGCCACCAGCAAAACTGCACAAATACCCAGCACAACACCATGATACACAAGGTATTTTTGTTGCGAATATTGCATTTTAGCCAATGCACTTGTGATAGCGTCTTTCTGCCAGCGATACAAATTGAGCAGGATAATAAATACTACCGGAAGTACGAAAGTGAGCGGAACAGCAAGTGTAAAATTAATAAGTGAGAAATCGAAACGGATAAGGGTGGTTTCGAGCTCGTATTTGTTGATGTTTTCGAGCGGTGGGAATGTAGCCACACGCCACAACAATATAAACCGATAGGTAAGTAAAGCATATACAACTGCGTAAATACAGGCTTCAATGCGCTCAAGCCCATGATTGGCGTTGAAAAGCAGCGTAAATGCCAATAACAAAAACAGAATTGATAAATAGAGCAGGTTGTGCTTAAAATCAAAGCCATTATCGGCAAAATCACGCACCTTAAAAAGCCATTCATATTCAGTATTCTGTGAATGAAGTGAGAAATTTTTTCCAAAAACTTCGCTTTGCTGGTCGTTTTTAAAGTTATCGGTTAACTCACTCGTAAAACCTACGCCTGTGGGGTTCAAGGTGTAAATCATTGTTCCCGAAAAAACGTTTGAGCGGGCATTGCGCAGGTCTTCATGAAACAAGAAGCCTTCTTTCAACGACGAATTAAGTAATTGGGTATAATGATTATCCAGAAAACGAATTTGCTTTGTGCCTATTTCGGCACCATCTTTCTGAGCCGACAACACAAAGTATTGCGGAAAATCAAAATTCAATACAGCCGTTTTAAGGCTTTTAGGGTACAGGTTTTTATCGAGCGTATTGAAAAAATACTGCTTGCGGGCATTATAAAAGCCTACAAAAAAGCGCTCACCTTCGGCAATACTCGCCGTTGATTGTAAACTTGGCACTTGGCGGCCACCATCGATACTCAAAGAAAATCTATTGCTAAAAAAATCATTGGTCGGGAATAACGTAATGTTTTTTTCTTCACTTGCTCCATTCGGGCTCGCCAACAGATACGCCTCGCCGATAGTTTGCAGCATTCGCTCCAATACCTGTTTAGACTGTGCTTTTTCCGACACAAAATTGTTGTTCTCAATCAGCATTGAGTACAGGCTTTTTCCTTTCTCAATTGGTCGGTCTTTTACTACAATCTCGTCCTGATAGGTAGCAGGTATATTCAATTGCCTTAAAATACTTTTGGCACTGCATCTGATGCTTATATGATATACTTTTCTGAGGCGTTTTTTCCAGAATGGGCCTTCGTCTACGGTTTCAATATTTTTGAAATTAATACTGATACTATCGTTAGCGATGACAAAACTTTTGCGGATAGGCGTTGGAAAAATAGCATTTACAGGGGCAAAATCGCCCTCATTACCTGTGCGGCTAAATACAGGCTCAAAGTATTTTTCAAAGCTCAACACAAAGCGGCCTTCGCTGGTTTTACGGGCTTTAAAAGTACCACTTTCGTTGCTCCATAAACCATTGGCTGTACTCTTCTGCTCATTGGTCGAAAGCACCAATGTCTGGTTAAATGCTACACCTGTATTGCTAAGAGCGTGGTGGTCGGCGTTGTTGAAATAAGGCTTGGCTTCGTTGGGTTGTTGAAACTTTTTGAGTACAAATACCGAGATTAGATAAATGATAGTAAGCAAACTCACACCCAATAGTGTAGTGGTATAGCGGTAAGCCTGTAAGCGTTTGCTGTTCAGTGCTGCAATGTCGAGCAAGGGAAAACGCTTTTTAAAGCCTTCGCCATCAATGTTTTTTTCGGCAATAATAACGCCCAAGAAACACAAAGAGCAAAAAACAATGACACTACAAAAAAACAGCGAAAACAGGTTTACATAAAAATAAAGCACCACCACTAAGCTAAGTGCCAGCAGAAAAAGAATCAGTGATTTTACTTTAGGCATCCGGTGTGTCGTTTTTAATGATGTATCCGTTGATATTTACCTTCTCTAGTTCGTCCACATGGTATGCTTTCAATAACTCTATTATATGCAACACCAATTTGTTGTCGGTATTGGTAACATTGGCCGAAAAATCGATTTTCTTCAATTGGCTTGATACAAACGCCGGATTCAGCAGTTGTTGCATATTCAGTTTGTCGTATTCTACACCTTCTTTGTTTTTCAGTTTTACAAAACTCATGAAATGAAACGCCAGCGGAATCAGGTTGGCAATCAGTTTTTGTTGCGTCTCTTCATCGGCTGGATACGGCGTATCATCTTTAAAGTGACGCACAAATGGCTTGATATATGCCTCTGATATAAGCCTGAAATATTGTTTTTCTTCTTCGTGCTCAGCGTTTACCTGTGCCATGTGGCTCTGGTAGCTTTGTTTGGTTTTTTCTAGTTCGGCACTTAGCTCGCTATAATCTTTATTGAGGCTTATCTGGTCGTAGTAGCGTTGGCACAGAATATCTACTACCTCGGCATCTGTTATATCTTTGTTTTGTTTTTCTTCTACCAGTTCGGCCTTAAAGCGCTTGATTTTGTCTTTTACCAGTTTTGTTTCGCTGGCAGGTTTCTTCGATTTTTCCATAGCATATAATATAATTAGCACAAGTACAGTAACACCCAATACACCTACCAGAATCCAGGCTATTTCGCTGGAGGCAAGTGTAGCAGTATCGGCCACAGCCAATTGCGGCATAATAACCATTGAAAGCTGATGTTGCGGCAACTGAAAAACCCTGTTGATGAGGTGATTGAAAACAATACTACCATAACGGGGGTCGGCCAGGTAATACTTCTCTTTCAGGTCAGACTCCTGGCAACCTAGCAAGCCATAGATGCGGTCGAGGGCATTGCGGCTCGAATCCTGCAAGCTAAAAATGGTATCGTTGGCTACTACCCTGCTATTAAGCACAATTCCGATACTGTCGTCTTTGGTCGAAATCCTCAACGTACCGTTCTGTATCTTCCCTTGATTCTGATTAACCTTTACTTCGAAAAAAGCAGTGCGGGGCACAAAGTCGGCCTCGGCACTTGTAATTTTCAGCGTGTCGGCCTCGGCCCAACACACCATTGGTATAACTGACAATATAATAATAACAATGTTTTTTAACATCTCTGTGGCAATTTCGGTTTTATGTACGCAAAAATCAATCAGGTAAAAGGCTCATCAGATTAGCCAACTCATGGTCGGGCTCGGGTACATCTTGTTTCAAAGCCTGTATATAGTTGGTATCTATCTTAGCCGGAAATAACGAAGGTATCAGATATTGCAGGGTTACGTTATCAATAGCCGAGTTTTGCACCAGATTCGAGTAGCCTTTCACCTTGTTGTCTTTATCAAGGTTGCGGGCATAAAAACCATCTTTCGTAAAAATCAAATCTACCGATTCTACCCATTTGTTATCATAAAATATATTATCGGCCACAGTATAAAGCGTGTTACCAATCAGGAATTTCAGCGAGTCGAGCTTATCTATACGATAGCTGTTCTTGGCTTCGTCGTAGTTGTCTTGTAAGTTAGCTAAACGCAGTATAAAATCAAAAAACGCCGGAAACTTCGGTTTGCTTGTATCGGCAACAGCTACTTGCGGCTTAGTTGAAATATGAATCGGGAAACCCACCAACTCGGGATGTATCACGTAGCCATTGGTAAAAATCCCATCAAGGCAAATTGCTTTTAGCTGGCTTGCATCCTCTGGCATTTTAATAAGATTGGCCGCAAAACCCAGCTCGCTTGTAAGGCGACCTTTCAGTTTTTCGAGCAATGGTTTAAACAGAAATCCCCTACCCGTTAGCAAGATACCATCACAGTCTAACGATTTATTGGTATTACTAATAACACCCTTGATGTTTTCGATGATATTGGCCGTAATGGCTTCGCAGGCGTTTTCAATATAACCACCCCAATCATAAAATCCATCAACTTTTTCGAGCAATAGGCTCAGGGTTTGCACGGCCGCCGTTATTTCGCTACTCGCAAAATTCTTCAAGGTTGCATCGCCACTTTCGGCGGCATTCCAGTTATTTTCAACGGTGCGCTGGGCAGTATTTGATTTATTGCTATACTGAAATTTTAATGACTCTAGTTTCTCAAAAATGCGATTCATCTGCGCTTTCTCCGACTTCTCTAAGGTCTGGAAAAACGCTTTTGTGGCCGCAGGGTCGTTTGCATTTTTTATCACGAAGTCTATCATCGACTCAAAAAATGCATAGCTTATCAGGTTACCGGCTCCGGCAAAACCATTGCGGTATAACGATTTTATCTTCTTGGCATTGTTGGCACTTGTCTGAATAATCGAAAAGTCGGTAGTACCTTTACCGCAGTCGATAATGATATAATACTTGTTTGGATTAATATGGTGCAAGCCTTGGTCGAAGTACCCAAGAAAAGCCGCATCGCTCTCCGAAACCGTTACAACCTCCCAGGCTCTTATTTGCCCTTCGTAGGCAGGCGTTTGCTGTAAACTACGGAAAATATCGTTGATAACTTCTTTTGTATTAGCAACCTCATGAATACTGTAAATATTAGGCACCAGAATGGTAAAGCGAATGTAGTTTCTGAGGCTGTCTTCTTCAATTACGTGCTGGATTGTAGCTTCTATAAACGATTTCAGAATGGTTGAGTACGCCTGATTCTTGAGGTCGTCTAAACTCAAGGAACGTACCCTTTCGCCTTGTATAGCCTGAAAATCCATAAAGCGTAGAATCTCGCCATGCTTATGGGCTAGTTTCAGGTTTGAAAGCTGGTGAAACTGATTGGTAAGCGTACTGTTCAGTTCGTTGTTTTTTACCAGAAATTTAAGTTCGTCTTCGTTCTTGATAAACTTATCTTTCAGGCTGAAATTTGTTAATTTCTTTTTCAGAAAGAAAATAGACTTGATGAAGTCGGTGTTTGATTCATGCTGAATAAACTCCTGATTTCCTTCGGTCATGCCTTTGAAGTCTTTTACCATTTCGAAAAGGTTTTTCGACTTCGTTCTTTTCTGGTAATTGTGCCCTACCGGTTGATAACCACTTACTTTAAGCTGAGAAGATTCAGACCCAAAATCGAGCCCGAAATGGTGGAAACAACTGGCATGAGCCAGATAAAAATGCAATTCGCTTTGGTAGGCTTTTGCATTTACTTCATATATAAACTGGCATCTGATGAAATCTTGTTCAATGGCTCCTTCCGCAATATGGTCAATATACGAGCCCTCAATTTTAAATTCAGAAGTATTGTCAACACAGGTATATTTTACCTGCCCTAATACAAAAGAAACCTGCTGTTGCGCTGCTGCCTTTTGTGCCTTAGGCTGTACTTTGCCTGGGTTTTTCCAGTCGTTTTCTTCTTCTAGGCTTTCAGTTACAAAACTCGTATTGACCGAGCTAGATAATTTTATGCTCAGAAGAGCATTTGTTTCATCAAAAGCAACCGAAAAATGCAAGTGGTGAAGCGGAACATCGCCGGCGTTGTTGATAAGTGCCTGCATATTTTTGCTCTTATCGACCGACAGAATCGTAAATGGATTATCCATTAAGGGCAATTCTATCACAAAAGACTCAGGTTCTTGTGAAACTCTGTTTTTAAGGTCGAGATAATTCGTTCGACGCCTATTGATTATCAGCGGAAGGATATATTTCATAATAAAAGGGTTATGTCAGTTTGATTAGTAAACGTAGATTTTCCGCTATAGGCAATTAAATCAATAGTTTTTCATAAGATGTGTACAAATATAGATATATAAGCAAAGGCAGACAATTTATTGCTATTGAAAGAGATGATTTTTATTTCATAATGCTGTAATTACAAGCAATAACGAATAAAACAGAAAATATTATAATGCCCGCTTTAAATATTTTCTGTTTTCGTTTCAACCTGCACGTCATTTATCGGCTATAAAAAACAAATCTGAATTTAATGCAGTTTGGTGTGAAATTTGCTTATAGATATTATTAAGTGGTCCCAAAAGTAAGCAGATGTATCCTTTTAATCTGCATTTAGAATCAAGAAACATTTTGAATTAAGCTTTATAACTCAAAAAATTATCATTTTTTGTCATTAAAGCCTATCTCATTGTGTTTGAATTAAACTTTTATTTTAACTGTCAAACGCTTGTCTTATGCATGGTAAACCGCTTAAACCCGTTTTATTAACTAAAAATAACTTTTGCGTGAGAACTACTATACAAACTCCAAACCAGTCGACGACTGATTTACACGACAACTTACTCAGGGAAATAACCAGAGTGAGAGAATTACTAGGTATTTATAATTCATTACCTAACAATGTGGGTATTGTAAGCGCCCAAAGGCTAAAGATACATTTGGCACAGGCCGAAAAAGCCCTGCGTGACAATGATGTGATACAGATGTTACAGATGTATAGTATTTTGCAAGAGTGCCAATAAGAAGAAAAATTTCTTGAATTTATAAATGAATTGTTAGAGATACTGACAAAGTATCTCTAACAATCTCTCTACACCATTCTACCCCAACACCTCATACCGCTCTTTAATAATATTGAGGTGCCAGCGTTGATGCCCTGTAACAATAAAGCCCAATGCCAATACAGAATAAGACCCTCTGAACGATAGCCCACTTCTTTGCAGCATTTCTTCAGTAAACGAATTAAACATGGCTAAACTTGAAGCCCTTACTAAACTCAGTTCATCAATCAGGTCTTCTAGTGTTCGGTTGCTAGCGTCGGTATGTCGGGCATAAGATTCTTCATCAAAAGCCGGAAGTCGGGCGTTTTCGCCACGGGCAATGCACAATGCTCTGTAGGTCAGAATCCTTTCGGTGTCTATCATGTGTTGCAAAATATCTTTTATAGTCCATTTGTCGGGTGCATACACTTTGTCGCCTATGGCTTCCCATTTATCAAGCGGCAATTGCTTCAATTCTTGCAGACTAATGGCAAATGCGTCTTTGAGCTCAACATCGTCGGTGAGGTTGATGTATCTCTCAAAAAATTCCGGCATTGGGTAGATGTCAGTTCTTTTCATTGGTTTAATTGTTTTGTAATAACTGGTTTACATTAAACATAGCTTTTTCATAATTTCAAGATAATTGCTTCAACAACCTCATAACATGCCTTTCGCTTTTCAGCCCGCAGGCTTTGGCAATCTGGCTGTGGGTCATGTCTGGCTTTTTAATGAGTGCTTTTATCTTCTCTTTCCGAATCAGGGTTGTAAAATCATTGACCGAAATACCCGTTTCTTTTCTGAATACCCTCGTAAAATTTCGCGTACTCATGCAGGCAATCTCAGCCAAATCGGTAAGCGAGGTTTTCTGATGAATGTTTTCCTGTAGCCAGTCCTGCACCTTGTGCACACCAGAGTGTATGTGGTTTCGGTATTGTAAAAAAATACTCTGCTGAGCATGGTGGCCTTGCCTGCGCATATAAATCACTAATTCACGCGCTACCTTATACGCAAAGAACTCGTCTTCCAACTGGCTTACAATGTGCAAGGCCAAATCAATACCCGAAGTAACACCCGCACTGGTAAGTATATTGCCGTCTTCTATAAACAGAATATTCTCTACCACTTCTACATCAGGAAACAGCGTTTGCAATTGCGCTGTGCGTTTCCAGTGAGTAGTGCATTTACGGCCATCAAGCAGCCCCGCAAGGGCTAATGCAAATGCACCTGTACACACCGAGCATAAAATTACGCCTTGATTGTGCGCCATTTTGAGCCACTCAAACAAATACTGTTTTGATTTGAATTCGTCAGATAAAAGATAAGACGTTTCAGCACCCGGAATAATCAGGTAATCGCCTGCTTTGAAGCTGATTTCATCTAAAGCCTTCACCTTACCAATCGGAAGTAAGGTAGAGGTATGAATATTAGTTTCGAAGGCACAATAGTCGATTTCTATGCCAGAACCATAACATTTGGCTTCGTAAAATACCTGGTCAGCCCCTGCTAAATCGAGCAGTTGAATCTCGGGTAAAATCAGAAACACGATTTTTGTAGTAGCCATTTAGCAATATTTTCTGCTACAAAATTAGTGTAAATACTCATATTGAAACAGACAACATTATGACATTTTGAGCCAAGAATTATTTAACCGATTGGTTAATGATTTCGTAGAACGCTTGTCGGTAACTATCCGAAATCGGAATAAGGGTAGTATTGATGCGGATACGGTCTTTTTCTATCGAATCTATTTTATCGATAGCCACCATATACGACTTATGTACTCGGCAAACAATGGCTGGCGGAATCTCCTGCTCAAAATCAGTAAAGGTCTGGAGCGTCATAATTTTTTTTGTGTGGGTATGTATGCGCCTGTAGTCGCCTTTGCCTTCAATAAAAAGCATTTCGTCGAACAGTACTTTTTCGAGCCTGTATTCGGTCTTTATAAAAATAAATTTCTTGGGTGTTATAATCTCTGTTTTAGTGAAAAAACCCTGCACCCTGTCTACTGCCTGCACAAAACGCTCAAAGGTAAAGGGTTTCAGCAGGTAATCGCTCACTTTCAAATCGAAACCCTTAATCGCGTATTCGTGGTAAGCCGTTGTGAGTATTACCTGACTTTTGATATTGGCGGTCTCTAATAGTTTAATGCCCGAAAAATCGCCCAGATTAATATCCAGAAAAAGCAAATCGACCGATTGGGTTTTCAGAAAAACCAGTGCATCAATCGCATTGTCGAAAGTAGCCAACAGATTCAGAAAAGGCAGTTTCTGCACATAATTTTGTAAGCGTTCGGCGGCTAGTGGTTCGTCTTCTACTATGATACACCTAATCTTCATGAATCTCAATTGTTAATTTCACACTATAAATATCAGTGTTTTTATTGATTATGAGCGAATGTTTTTCGGGATAAAGCAATTCGAGGCGTCTCTTTATCAATTCATTCCCCAAGCCGCCAAATTCCTGTTTCAGTTCCGATACCGAATACCTGTTTATACATTCAAATACAATTTGTGCTTGGTCTATTTCAATTCGTATCTTTATTATATTCTCATTCTTTTTGTTATCGGCATGTTTAAAAGCATTTTCAATAAACGGCAGCAGTATCATCGGCGAAATCTGTACCTGTTCGGCATTACCTTCAACCTTAAAATCAACAAAGTTAGGGTTAGCCGTTCTGATTTTTTGTAGGTCGATGTACTTTTCGATATAAGCCAGTTCGTTGCGCAGAGGTATTTTTTCGTTCTTGGTTTCGTAAAGCATAAAGCGCATAATATCTGACAACTTATTGAGATACAACGATGCTTTCTCGGCATTCTTCGTTATCAGCACATCAATATTATTGAGGGTATTAAACAAAAAATGCGGGCTAATCTGTGTTTTTATCAGTGCCAATTCCATTTCAAAATTCCTACGCATCAACTCTTCTTTCCACTTCAACTCGGCATACCATCTGATAAACCCTCTGGTGAGCAAACCCATGCCGCCATTCAGAATGGCTATTATTGCAATTACAATAAGAATGGTTATGATGGCCACTATGTTCTCATTAAATACGCCCGGCCCTATGCCATAATAATGCAGCAATGTAATAACAGAGCCACTAATGAGGCTACTTACAATAGCAGTTAGAATACCAAACACAAACAAAAGCAGAATATTGCGCTTAATTAAAAATCTATCAAAAAGCAGGCTATAGAAGGTATAAAAGCCTAATATAGCCGGCAATAAAGCAAAAGCTGCCAAGAATGCCACGAATCGATAATCTTTAAAAAATAGTTGAGATTGCAGCCGTGTTCCTATCTGGAGGCATAGTAAAATAATAAATAACAAAAATAAGTACAGCCCCCAATAACCCATGTGCAGCGATACAACAACTATTTTTTTCATACCATCAGCCTTTTTCTTTTTTGTTAATAAACAACAAATAGCTCAATAAAGTAAAGCCCACAAAATAGCCTAATGCCCAATAATGGAAATTTACCTGATTTGGGCCTATCTTTGTTTGTCGGAGCGAAAAGAAATAATAAGGACAATAGCTATATGGCATTGTATAGCCATATTGCCAATTCATGGCTATTAACGAAGCCAGCAATAAACCGATACCTAAGCCCAACGGCACCAGAAAGTTTTTGAATTGCAAACTTATAAGGTATTGAAGTGCTACAATGGGCAAACAATCTAAGAAGAAAAGCGATGTGGTTTTAAACATGAACGCAAACGGCAAAGTGCGTTGGTAGAAATCGGCCCCGCCGTGTATAAGGGCAGGTATGAGTGCCGACAGATAAATGCCGACATTAAATAATACAAAAAACTGCAAAAGCATAACGATAATAACCGCAAACTTGCTAAAAAATATTACGCTCAGGCTTTGTGGTGTGGTATTGAGTTGCTTCCATGTATTGTTTTTGAACTCTAGCTGTGTAACAAGGCTTGTTGCCATTACTACGCCTAGCGGCAAAAGCAAAAGCGCCATAAACTGCCAGCTACGATTCATGAGTACATCCCAGAACATTGGACTTTTCAGCTCGCCCAGAAAATCTTTCGGATAAAAAATACCTCTTGCCATAAAGATAAGCGGAATAAAAAAACCGCCTATAAATACCAGCCAGAAAGCCAACGTACCTTTCTTTTTGAGCCATTCGCTCTGAAAACTATGTATAAAACTCTGCATAAATCAATTGTTGGTTAGGTTCATAAAAATACTCTCGAGGTCGTTTTCTATTGCTCTGATGCCATACACCTCAATACTATTAGCCACTAAGGTTTGGTTAATTTGAGCAATAGCTTGTTTCGATAATTGCGCAGCTACAATGCGCTCTTTTTCAATCTGAGCTTCAATTTTTTGTTGATGCATCAGTTGCAAAGCCTGTGCATTGTTGTTGGTATCAAAATAAATGGTAGACGCTGCATGTTGGCGTTTCATTAGCTCGGTGAGCGAACTTTCAAAAAGCATTCGGCCTTTGTTGATAATGCC
Organism: Emticicia soli; assembly: GCF_037860775.1. Taxonomy (NCBI): domain Bacteria; kingdom Pseudomonadati; phylum Bacteroidota; class Cytophagia; order Cytophagales; family Leadbetterellaceae; genus Emticicia; species Emticicia soli. The sequence continues at coordinate 47,520 of NZ_JBBEWC010000006.1, forward strand.
TACATCGGTAACCAGTTTTTCGATTTCACCCAACAAATGGCTCGAAATAATGATAGTAATACCATGCTGCTGATTAAGCGTTTTGAGTAATTCTCTCATCTCTACAATTCCGCTGGGGTCAAGGCCATTGGTGGGCTCATCAAGAATCAATAACGACGGATTATGCAGTAAGGCAACGGCAATGCCCAGGCGTTGTTTCATACCTAGTGAAAACTGCCCTGCTTTTTTGCGGCCTGTATGGGCAAGACCCACCATTTGTAGCACTTCGGCAATACGGTTTTCGGGCGATTGGTAAACTTTTTGCCAGACTTTCAGGTTCTCAACCGCTGTCAGATGCCCATAGAGCGAAGGACTTTCGATGAGGGAGCCTATCTTGCTCAGAATCTCAATACGGTGCTTATCAAAAGCCTTTCCGAAAATCTCGATTTCGCCTTTTTGTTTTTTAATGAGCCCCAGAATCAGGCGTAATGTAGTGGTTTTACCAGCGCCATTAGGCCCCAGAAAACCATAGATACTGCCCTCGGGCACATTGAGGTTAATGTTGTTTAAGACGTACTCCTGATTCGAAAACTGGTATGATACGTCTCGTACTTGAATGCTTGTCATAATAGCTTTTTTTATGATAAAATTAATCACTAAAGCAAGCACATGTAAACAATATTAGGTCAGTAGGTCGATTTCATCGGTTAAATGGGAAGTTTGTCAGGTAAAAATCTTATGGTCTGTAAATGCTTCGGAAGTAAATTTTAAAAATAATGCAAAAAAATTACAACCATTGGGCAGCTTGTTGCATCATAAAGTAAAAACACTTTTGTGTTTTTACCACTAATAGTACCAAAACCCTTTTATGAAAAAGCAATTACTTATAACAACCCAAAAGAGCGTGCGCTCGGCTATGCTGTTTGTTCTATTCAGCTTCGTTTATACAACAATTACACAGGCGCAAAAAGGTTTTAGTTATGGGCTCAAAGCAGGCTTAAACCTGTCTACTTCTTCATACAACCGTTTTTTTACCGACAAAAAAGTGCTTAAGCCAGGTTTTCAGATAGGCATTACTGGTGAATATGGCTTTACTGATGCCTTATTTTTACAATCAGAACTAGCCTTTACAACCAAAGGGGCTGAGTATCGTGGGGCTGAATCTTGGATTGGCGGTACTAATCCACCCATAACACATTGGCGAAATATTTTTACACAAAACTATGTACAGATACCGCTTAAAGTTGCCTACAAGTTCGATGCAGGTGCCGACCTCAAACTTTTTGTTAATGCCGGAGGCTATGCCGCCTATGGTATCAGCGGGACAGACAAAACCAAAAACCGCTACACAAAGGTTGATAGACCCGATGACGAAAGTGTCGCTTATCCGTTTAAAGAAGGGGCTTTGAAGCGATTTGATACAGGCGCACTACTAGGTTTTGGTGCTGAATATAAACGCTTTACCTTAGATATTAACTACGAGCATGGGCTTGCTGATATAGGTGCGCAGCTATCTAATAGTGTCTACGATTTTGAATATCACAACCGCAATATTGCTTTTACGCTAGGGTACAGAATCAGGTAGAATAAAAATTTTACTTGCATTCCAACTATTTGCTTACGTATAGTATCATTGTATAAAACCCCATCTATCATTCATGAAAAAGCTATTACTAGGCTTTAGCCTTTTGTCATTGTTATATTTAAGCTCGTGCAAACCATCTGACCAAGATGATGTGCAGGCACTAAAAACATTTAAGGCAGAATCTATTGTTGATTTCGACTGTCTTTATAAGTCGGCTGATGTACCATTGACAATTGCCGATGTGAAGAAGGAGATTTACGGCGAATGGCAAATGAAAGGTATCATTGCTATGGTACAGTCAGACGCAGAAATACCTGATGTAAAACTGGTTATTTCACAAAAAAGTGATGGCAAACAATTGGCCGAAATCTTGAACGACGGGAAGTTGGCTTACAGCTCAACTTTTGATTTAGAACAAAATAGCCATGAAAAATTAAAATGGGTAACCATAAAGCCAGACAGAGAATATTTTAATGATAGTACCTATAATTTTATCAGAGGTAGTATCAGAATTTGTCCGGGTGAGTTACTGATTGATAACGGAATGGCATTTGATGCCCCTGCGTTTCTGTTCAGAAAGAATAAATAATTGTACGTATTAATCTATTATATAAATGTTGGGAGACTCTGTAACAGGAAGCCTCCCTTTAGTTTTTATTCGTAGCCGTTTCTCACTACCAATTCCCCACCTTTTTCAAAAGTTAGTTCAAGCATATTGTTTGCCAATAGCTTGATTGTTACGCCTTTTCTGGTCTGAAAGAAATGTGCTTTAAAAGGCAGTTTCAAACGGGTTTTGCCGCCTTTTTCGGCCACTATTTTTATGGCATCAACCTGCCCTGCCTCTTTATTGGCACTTACCAGAAAAACCCCTTTTTTGTCGAGATGTGTAAAGCTAACCTCATGCCAATCTTTAGGCAACTGAATAAACTTCAAATCAATAATTTTACCTGAAACCTGCCCAAAAGTGGTGATAGCGCTTAAAAAGGATATGCTTATGAAAGTGGCTATTTTCATGTTCTTTTGGTTTAACTGTAATGAAAAATGTATTTCCGTAGAGATACCAAGCTGGCACCTCTACGGAAACATGATACTACGGCAAGGCAAACGCTACATATCTATCGCCTGATTTGCTTTTTAGTTTGCCGCCGCCGCAGGCTATTACTACGTATTGCTTCCCGTTTATAGCATATACACTTGGCGAAGCATATCCGGCGGCTGGGAGTTTATACTGCCACAGAATTTTACCCGTTTTACGGTCGAATGCCCTGAATTGCTCATCTTTTGAGGACGCAATGAATATCAGGCCTCCGGCTGTTACGGCGCCACAACCATAATTATCTGTTCCGGTTGGTGCAATTCCCTTGGCTGTTAGCTCCGGATATTCACCCAGTGGTACTTGCCATTGGCGTTTGCCTGTGTTCATATCTATTGCGGTGAGTGTTCCCCAAGGAGGCGTACTTACCGGATAGCCGTCTGTATCATACCAACGATTATACCCCGTATGTGTGTATGGCACAGTAGATAATTTCGACTGATTGTTACCTGCCTGCGCTGTTGAGTTTTTACCTCCCAGAAAATCGATAATGGCTTTGCGGTCTTGTTCTTTTATTTGGGTAAAAGCGGGCATCATGCCTCTGCCCTTTGCCAGAATCTGTAAAATACCTTCGTTGTTGTACTTATTTGTTATGCCCAATAAGCCCGGTATTGTTCCATCGTGGTTCCCCTCACGGTCGGCACCGTGGCAGGCAGCGCAATAGGTTTGGTAAAGTTGTTTACCCGTTATACTGGCTTTGCTGGCACTATAATTAGGCGCATCAATGATTGAACTGAAAACCGGATTCTCTTTGGCCGGCACATACATAATGCTGTTTTCGTCAACGGCTGCGCCGCCCCATTGTGCGCCTCCATCACTACCGGGAAAAAAGAGTGTGCGCTCCCGACCTAGTGGTATAAACGGGCTGCCTGTATTAGACTTTTTCAGTATTTCAATAATCTCATCTTTGTTCGATGCCAAGGGGTTTACATCGGCTACCGTAAAACGCTGGCGAGTAAAAGGCTCAGGCAAAAGCGGAATAGGTTGGGTTAAAGCCGCTTTTTCTCCTGGAATCTCCGATGCCGGAAATGGCCGCTCTTCAATCGGGAAAAGAGGCTTGCCTGTTACCCTATCAAAAACAAAAGTAAAGCCCTGTTTGCTTACTACTGAAACCGCATCTATCTTTTTGCCATTCTGGGTAATGGTAAACAAATTAGGCGGTGCCGGAATATCTCTATCCCAAATATCATGGTGCACCGTCTGGAAATGCCATAGACGCTTGCCCGTTGTGGCATTGAGTGCTATTATACAATTGGCAAACAGGTTATCGCCTTTGCGGTTGCCGCCATAAAAATCAAAAGCTGCCGAACCAGTGGGGATATACACGATACCACGCTGGCGGTCGATAGCCATGCCCATCCAGCTATTAGCACCGCCAATGTTCTGATAATTTTGTTTTTCCCATGTATTATAGCCATATTCTCCCGGCCGGGGAATTGTGCGGAATGTCCAGACTTTATGCCCTGTTTTTACATCATAAGCCCGAATATCGCCTAGCAATGCCGAGGCACTTTCTGATACCCTTGTGCCTACAATCAGAATATTCTTAAAAACCGTTGGCGGCGTATTAGCCACCACATAGTCATCGGCCCCGGGGCGTTTAATTCCATCTATCAGGTTAATTTTACCATTATTGCCAAAGGTGCTTATCGGCTGCCCATCTTTTGCATTAAGGGCATACATAAAAGCACCATAGGCAAAGAAAATCCGGGCTTCTTTTCCGTCTGTCCAGTAGCTTACGCCTCGGCTGGTCATGTTAAAAGTGTCATCGTTCAGGCGGGTTTTCCATATTTCTTTACCCGTAGCGGCTTCTAAAGCAAAAGCCTGCGAGCCTGCCGAAACGCCATACAGCACTCCTTTAATAATAATCGGGTTACACTGCATCTGAGTCGTATTTTTTACGGTATCAGCTCCACCCGATGCATACGCCCATGCGGGTTTCAGATTAGACACATTTTTGGTATTGATTTGTGTAAGCGGCGAAAAATGGTTCTTGTCGGCTCCACCATTATATTCTGTCCAATCGGTGTCGGGTACATTATTGTTGGTGGCACTTAAAGCGATAAAAGCAACAATTAATACAACTGCAAGGAGTTTAAGCGAAAAAGAAAAGCGCAGTTTTCGCTTGGGTTGTTGGTTTAGTTTCATAATAAATCAGGGTAATGGCAATATGCACGCACAGTTTTACAACTAGCTGCTGGCTAGCTGGTCTGTAAGTTCATATTTTATTTTTTGTTGAATAGAGTTCTCAAAATTAACAAAAATCGAAGCATATACTACTAAATTATTCGTGTAGTTTTTAACTCGCTACCAACAAAACCATGCACTATTCTATATATCTAAGGTCAAGTATTTTGCTCGATTAAAAATTTACAAATACCCCACAAAAATTTAAAATTCCGGTCATGTACAGTGGTATCTTTTTAACGATAAGCAGTATTGTAAATGTGAGTAGAAACTAGGCAGTTTACTCACAGTTATGTGGTACTAAACCCCATACAAAACACAAAAATATTTGAGCATTAATTAATCAATTACGCCATACAAAAACTATACACTGTTGGGTGTCGGACTTTATATATACCATAAAGCCTTATAGACCAATGGGCGAATAAATCTAAATACTATGAACATCGGGGTTGACTTGGGAGGTACAAAAATTAAAGCAGGAGTTGAGCTAAACGGCTCAGTTATTAAGCAGGAAACTATTTTGCTGAAACAGAAAGATTCTCTTTCATCTACACTACAACAATTAATCGATTTAATAAAGCCGCTAATGTCTTATTCTGTGAGCAGTATCGGCATTGGCGTTCCATCGGTTGTTGACATTGAAAAAGGCATTGTGTATGACGTGGCAAATATTCCGTCGTGGAAAAAAGTAGATTTGAAAGATATTCTGCAAGAAGAATTCAATGTTCCGGTATTTGTGAACAACGATGTAAACTGCTTTGCCTTGGGCGAATGTCGGTTCGGAGTAGCTAAAGAATATCGCTCGGTAGTGGGCGTAACTACGGGCACAGGCTTGGGCTCGGGTATTGTTATTGACAACGAACTTTATACAGGTGCTAATTGCGGTGCCGGAGAAATAGGCTTATTGCCGTATCTTGATAAAAACTTTGAGTATTATGCCAGCAACAATTTCTTTGAAGCTGTGCATGGAATTACGGCGCTTGAAGCCAACATGGCTGCTGCGGCAGGCGACACACACGCCATTGGTTTATGGGAGAAATTCGGTATTCATCTGGGCGCAACGCTCAAAGCCGTGATGTATGTATATGACCCCGAAGCCATAGTATTAGGTGGCTCGCTGGCTAAAGCTTATCAGTTTTTTGAAGAAGGGATGTATCAGGAATTAAAAGATTTCTCGTTTCCGCAATCATTAAAAAGTGTAAAGATTTTACAATCTACCGACGAAAACATTGCCTTACTTGGCGCAGCGGCTTTGATTCCGCAAGAATTAAAAAATTATGCGCTAAAAGACTAAGGCGTACTTATAAACTTGGTTTCAGGCAGCTTCATCGCATTGGTTTTTGATTTTAATCACAAATGCTTTACCTTTAAAAACCTTAACCGAACAAAACACCACTCTATGAAAAGTAATACATTTATTGTTATTCTTATTCTGTTTATATTCTTTGTTATTTCTTTCCTGAGTAATATTCTCGGGCCAATTATCCCTGATATTTCCAATAGTTTCGACCTAAGCCTTGGCTGGGCGGGTTTCTTGCCTTTTGCCTTCTTTGTGTCTTATGCAGTAGCATCTATTCCGGCGGGTATTCTGGTTGAGAAATACCGTGAGAAACGTGTGTTGCTTTGGGCGTTTATGCTGGCATTTGTGGGAGCTTTGCTCTTTGCACTTATGCCTACGTTTACAATTGCGTTGGTTTCTTTGTTTATTATTGGTTTAGGCATGGCAATGTTGCAAGTGGTGATAAATCCTTTGCTAAGAGTAGCAGGAGGCGAACCAAACTTTGCTTTCAACTCGGTGATGGGACAATTGTTTTTTGGCGGAGCGTCGTTCCTTAGCCCAATGCTTTATAGCTATTTTGTACTGAATGTACACAGTAACCCTGAGCCAAACTTTATTATTTCGACCCTCAATAATCTGGTACCTGCCGATTTGAAATGGGTATCGGTTTACTGGACATTTGCTATTATTGCCATTCTGATGGTTGTGATTATATGGTTTGTGCGCTTTCCGGAAGTAGTACTGAAAGACGATGAAAAAATAGATACAGGCAAAGCCTTTAAGGAATTGTTGGCTAATAAATATGTGTGGTTGTTTTTCTTGGGAATTTTCTCTTATGTTGGTACCGAGCAAGGCATAGCCAATTGGACTTCGAAATTTCTGCAAATATACCATAATGTAGACCCTACAACTTTGGGGGCATCGGTTATATCGTACTTCTGGGGTTTGCTTACTATCGGTTGTTTTTTAGGCTTGGTTTTGTTGAAATTCTTCGATAGCCGCAAGGTCTTGATTATGTTTAGTTTAGGAGCGATTGTGTCGCTGTTAGCAGGTTTATTCGGCCCGCTTAATGTAGCTTTAATTGCCTTCCCAGCTGCCGGATTTTTTGCCTCTGTTATGTGGTCGATAACAGTATCATTAGCGCTTAATTCTGTGCCGTATCATCATGGCACACTTTCGGGCATTTTGTGTACAGGTATCGCAGGCGGCGCAGTTGTGCCATTAATTATCGGTGGCCTCGGCGATTTATTCGAACTACGCTATGCCATGTTGTTTTTGTTGCTTACCTTGGGCTATATATTAAGCATTGGTATTTGGGCCAAGCCTTTGGTAAACAATGCCACCGTAAATAGCTGGAAGGATTTGTTGAAATAGCAGAGGGCAGAGGGATAAGGGCATGGGGTGTCCGTAGAGACGACATGTTGGCGTCTCCATTGGCCTTAGAACACTTTAAAATTATATTTAAGGAATAAAACCAATAGATAAATTTCTGGTTTAGACAGACCCTTGGAGACGCCAGCATGTCGTCTCTACGAATCGGTCTGATTTATTTTAGGAATATATATTTTTAAGCCCTGCGAGCCAGAAAATAATACAAAATCAATTATATCTTTATAGCGGGAGCGAAATTTGGTGATATGTATAAGATTATTCTTTTGATTGACTTTGCCGAAGAGTATAGTAAGGCATTATTGAAAGGCATTGCTAAATACTCGAAAGAGCACGGCCCCTGGATTTTCTGCAGGATGCCTCTCTTTCAGCGTGAAACCATTGGTATGGAGGGTATCCTTGAGTGGGCACAAGAATGGGGTGCCGATGGTATCATTGGGCAGTTGTACAACGACCCTGCCGTTGAGAAATTTGTAGAGGCGGGCATACCTGTTATTGCACAAGACTTTAAAGAGCGTTTCAGAGATATTCCGAATATTACCGGAGCACACAAAGAAGCCGGAGAAATGGGTGCCGAGTATTTTTTGCGCAAAGGCTTTAAAAACTTTGCTTTTTATGGTTTCCGAGACATTGTGTGGTCGAGAGAGCGTGCCGAGGGTTTTGAAGAGCGTATTAGCAAAGCAGGATATAAAGTACATTATTTTGAGCACGTAATGGCTCGCTCCACAGAGATTTGGTACTACAAACCAAGCTCATTGAGCCAATGGCTGAAATCGCTCCCGAAGCCCATTGCCCTAATGGCCTGCGACGATAACCAAGGGCAACACATTACAGAAGCTTGCCGACATTCAAACATACGTATTCCTGAAGAAGTAGCAGTTTTGGGGGTTGATAATGATGAGATGATTTGTGAGTTTTCAGACCCTCCGCTATCGAGTATCGGGCAAGATGCTGAAAAAGGTGGTTATGATGCGGCCAAACTGCTCGAACACATGATTAAGAACGGGAGTTCGAACTATTACGATATTATCGTAAAACCTACACAGGTTGTTACCCGCCAATCGACGGATATTTATGCTACCAACGACGATTACATTGCCGCTTCACTAAAATATATTCACCAGAATATTGATAAGAATCTACAAGTAGATGATGTTGTAAAACAAGTGCCACTCTCACGCCGTGCGCTTGAAAAACGCTTTCAGTACATCACAGGTTTACCTATCTACAAATACATTTTCAATCTTCGCATCGAAAAACTCACGCAAAAGCTTCGTGAAACCGACATGACTGTATTCGAAATTGCTTTGGATATGGGCCTCACAGACAGCAAAAACATAGCTCGCCAATTCAGACAAGTTAAAGGCTGCACACCTATTGAGTATCGGAATAGGTATTTGGCGGGAAAATAAAGAATTTAGTGAATGAGTGATTGAGTGATTTATGTGGAGAATTTAGTGAATTAGCGATTGAGCGAGTTAGTGATTACTATATTGATTCTGACTTACTCAATTTTACAAATCAAGCATTTGATAATCAAAATTGAATAAGTCAGAGCCTCTAAATCAATATCACAATCACTAAATCACTAATTCACTAATTCACTAAATTTCTTACCTCTTCAAAAGCCAAACATCAGAAACCTTTGAGTGTTTGCGCCAGTTCAGGTGTGATTCTTCCGGCTCGTCGAAAGTAACGATAATTTTACCGTCCTGACTTGCGTTTAAAGGCACAATCCACTCCTTGAAAGTCTCGTTTTCTCGGTTGTATAAAATCGGGATCAATCGCTTGCCATCTACACGCAAAAGTGCCTCACCCATACCAGCTACTCTGATAATATAACGGGCATCAGACTCCAGATTATCATAAACCAGTTCAGGGTTATTCTGGAATGTCTGGGTCGATAATCTGGCACGGCTAAAGCCATTATCCCACCAGGCAATATCAGTAGCATCGTCAACGATAGTTCTTACTCTCGGGCCTTTGCTGGTGCTTGATACATCGTCATAAAAACTCCCTGCACCCGGATTCTCCCACGTGCTTATCACATTCAGCCTTGCCAATACTTTGGCATTGCTATCGGCTATCATAGGTTTTAGCTTCTTAAACTCATCTTCAAGCCACCAACGATTATTGAGCGGATAATCTACAAAATCGAGCAAACAGCCTCTTTCATAACCTTTGGCCTGGTGTTTAGGCACACTCGTTTGCAAGCCAATAGAATTGTAAAGTGTCTGGCACAATTGCTCTATCCGTTTTCTTAAATCGTAAGCAATTGGTGCTTTTTCGGCTTTCTCTAGTACTCCCCAAGCCGATGCCATTGCTTTATCGGCACCTAATTGTGGTGCTTTTGCTAATACAATATTGGCTTGTTTTTCAAGGTCTTGTTCGTAGATTAAACGTCGACGGGTGTAAGTGTCATAATACGCTCTTAAAAGCAGAATCTGCCAACGCCAGTTTTCTGTCAGTTGAGGCGTAGCTGCGGCTTCCATGCCTTTCCAGAAAGCAAAGGTAGCTTCTACCCCACCGTTTTGCGCCAATGGGCCTTTCCAGTTATTTTCAAGGGCGGCAATGCCATCGGCTATATTATCAGCCAGATTTTTGCCGAAGAAGAAGTTGCCGTAATCGACCAATATTTCTCTTACATCGGTTTGTGTATCCCAAGCCCGCATACTCCAGATTACCTTGTTAATGTCATCATGACAACCGTCTGAATAAGAAACAAAACCATCGGTAAATGCAGCGTAAGTTTTATGAATAGCTGCAAACTCATAAGGGCGAGGGTTACACGCCTCACGACCAATAGTTAAAGCATAGGCTTGGTCCCACTGACGAACCGGAAATTCGCAACGTACATTATGTGTCAAGTCAGGATATTCACGGTGCTGATAGTTTTTTGGCAATCTGAAACGGGTTTCGGCCATCGGCGGGCTACTCGGGCCAGACACTACACCCTGCAACCATGTAGGCTTATTGTCTTTCAGATACTGATAGAAATAATCTATCTGCTCTACACTGAAACCCTGCAACGAAAGCCATATTTTGCCATTTGGGTGATATTTTACCAATCGCTCATGCAAGTCTTTCAAGAACGGCAATACCTCTCTTGGGTGATTATCGCCCGGGTCGCCGCCCGGTACAAAAATATGGTCAAGGCGTGGGCATCTTTTATACAGGTCTTCGTGTAGTTTTAGCTCGGCATCACGTTTGGCTTTGTCGTGTAATTCAAAAGTTACGGGTGTCCATACCCAATAATCCTGGTCATATGCCTGGCATATTTCACTAAGTTTTACATTCATTTCACGAGCCGGAATCTTGAAATGCGGACTCGGATTTTCGTCTTCATGAAACGGGATTCCCTCTACTGCATTCGAACCAAAAATTGCCAGTTCTCTTATGTATTGTTCAAATTGCGCTACCGTCCAGGCATCATACGAGTTTGCCGTATGACGATACCCCAATTGATGCCCCCTGATAGGGTATGCAGGCGATGCCGCTACATTTGTTTTTTGCTCTAGCTGAATACTCTTTGGGCTTAAACCAGCTTTGCGCAAAACCCAGCCTGCTCCAAACAATACGCCTCTGGCGTCGGCACCGATTACCCACAAAATGCCGCCTTTATCTGTCAGTTCTGATACAACTCTGTAACCTTCGGCTTTAAATTCTTCGCTGTTTTTATCGGCACTCACCGGAATAGTTTTTCCGCCTAAATCTTTATCACTCGATAAAACAAGTGCAATGGTAAATTCATTGCTTTTAAGCTGGCCACTAACCAGTTTCAAAGCAATAGATGTACGTTTCTGAATCTCTTCCGTCAGCATCCTAACGGTAGTTTCTTTTACCGGCGACGGAATAGTATTTGAAGCAATGATATTGGCACTTTTCATGCTGATAGGCTGCCCTACTGCCGCAAAAAAGCCCAGTATTAACAAACAAGTTAGGTGAATAGATTTTGTGCGCATTTTGTTTATAGAGACATAGGTTTAGATAGATTATAACCTTGCAACCTTACAGCAGGCGTGCCACCTTTCAGGTCTTTTTTATAATATTTTACCGTAATAGTCTTACTTTCTTTTGGCGGAATAGATACGTAATTATCAGACCAGAATACCGGAGTAACGGCTTCGCTATTCGGCCCGTCGGCCAATTCAGCCTCCACAAAGAATGCTAGTTTGTCTGATGTATTGGTTAGTTTTACCGTTAGCTCAAATTCGCCTTTAGCCAGTTCTTTTACACTCTTCTCGGCTTTTACATCTGCTTTTGCCAAGGTATTTAAGCCGCTGAAATCGGCATATTGTTTTTGTGGCGTATAGAACCAGAAATACTTCGACCAATCAAGCTGGTCTTTTTGTGTAGCCAGCCAGTAAAAATTATCAGCAATGGGTTTGTTATCGGCGCTTACCAATTTCAGGTCTAAGAAGTAAACCTCGTTTTTACCTTGTAACTCAGGTACGCTCAGCCATTTTTTATGTGTATTTTCGCCCAGTTCCAATGTCTCTGTTTTTTCGAATACCAGTTTTGAGTCTTTATCAAAAAGCCTTACTTGAGCTTTTACACCTGCTAAAGCCTGACGGGTATCGTTGCTCACATGCACAGTGTGGTCGTGGTAATTATAAATAATATTTATAGGCTGAGACGCTTTTTTGGTACCATAATAAGCACCCGTAGGCATCAGGTAATAATCATACAACTGCCAATAGAACTCAGGCCAGGGCGAGTTAAGCATCCATTGCACTACCCCCGTTGCCACAGGGCGATTGATAACAAAAGACTCAAACATTGGTCTGATGGCTTCGTAGTTCATCACCTGCGATTTAAACGCCAGTTCTTCCAGATTCTTAGATTCGCCATATTTCTTATTCATGGCCTTGAGGTACACCCCTATTGTGTTGAAATCTTTACGGCCCGAGTGGTAATTCCACATCTTGTTATCGGCAGGCCATAAATCAGCAGCAGGAATCATTTTTTTGATGCTGCCAATCGGTGGAATCTGTGGCCCTGGCCCTGTTTCACTATTAAAACCAAAGGCACCGCCTAGTTTTTTATCTTCAAACCAATACACAGGCGGTACATATTCATACGGCCCATTCATTTTCATACCCGATTTTCCGCTAATGGTACTCGTAAAGTCACCAGATGAAACCAAAAACGGACGAGTAGGGTCATATTGTTTTAAAGTAGCATTATAACGTGCTTCAAGCGATGGCTTAGGCATGGCATCGCTTCCGCCTGCCCATGTAAAAATACTTGGGTGGTTACGCAGCCACTTAACCTGGTCTCTTAAATAATTTGATAGCAAGGTTTCTTCGTCAGGCGTTAGTTTTACAGCATATAAATCTACACCTTCGTTAATCGGCAGGTTTTCGTCGCCCGGTTTCATTTTCAATTCCATGCCTAGGTAATCAGGCCACTCCCATTGGCAGCTCCAACCTACCATCAATAAGATTCCGTTTTCATCGCATAAATCATATATATGATGGTTATTGCCCCAAACACCCTCAAATCTTAGTGAGTTAAGGTTCATTTCTTTCACATAGCGAATCTGAGCGGCATCTTTTTCGGGCATATATCTTAAAAACAAATCATCAACCCACCCTGCACTCTTAATTAATACCTCACGGCCATTTACTTTATATACTCTCACTCCTTTATCGTTCAAATAAGTTTCTATCTTTCTGATACCGAATTTTGTGCTTTGTTTATCAAGTAGGTTCTGATTTTCACGTACCTCCAAATTCAACGTATATAGCTCAGGGTCGCCCAAGCCATTTGGCCACCATAATTTAGGATTCTGTATCAACAACTCTTTGGTATCGGCAGGTGTAAACTTCACTTCTTTGTGCTCATGTGGTGCCAAAGTAAAGCTTTTCTTAAATTCAAGCTCGCCGATATATCCGATTACTTCTACCGTTTTTTGTTCGCTGCTATGGTTGCTTAGTTCGGTGCTTACCGTTAGCGACGCTTTTGACAGGTCTTTAGGGTCAAGGTCAGGTGCTACAAAAGTGGCGTTCATCGATACCTTACCCGAGCGTTTCAGTCTGATGTCTCGGTAAATACCCATGTAGTGGTCGGGTGGTGTTGGCGCCCAATCCACAAAACCCATGTAGAAATCTCTTACTTTTGGCGGAAATACTTCTACCAACAAAATATTTTCGCCACTTTTGGCTGCATTGGTAATATCTAAGGCAAACTGGCGGAATGCTCCAAAAAGGGTATCCTGCGATGCTACCTGCACACCATTAAGCCAGAAATTAGCCCGATAGTTTACGCCATCAACTAGCAAAGCCAGTTGTTCTTCTTTGGTATCTAAATCATCTAATTGAAAAGTATTACGGAACCACCAGTTATCTTCAAATGGCGCACGAGGAATGCTCTCAAGGTTTTTGCCCATAAAAGGGTCTTTGTAAACACCTGCTTCTACCAGTGCACCCAATACAGTAGTTGGCACGGTGGCTTTTACCCATTTATCAGGGTTAATAAGTTGTGTTGAGATTGTTTTGGCATCGGTATTTGTCTCTTTAGTAGAGGCAATGGTCCAGTTATCGCTTAGGGTACGTTCTTCTACTTTTACTTTTGGACCGCAACTAAGCAAGGAAACAAAACCTAGCAGTCCTACCAGTAAACTCCATCTTTTATTCATATCTGTTTGTGCTTGATTTATTGTTCTTGTAATACTTGTAAAAATATATTTCGGACTATTACCATGCAAAATATCTGTTGTTAAATAGCCTTTTTATGAATGCCTGAAGTAATAGTAAAAAACCTCGTTTTACCTTATTACCTGAACACATGAAAAACAAACAATTATATTTTAGTATGCTTGTAGTTGGCATATCTTTAGGAACAGCCTGGGCCGTTCGTGGACAATTCGGGCACGAACATGGTGCAGCCTGGGCTGGTGGAATTGGCTGCCTGAGCCTGCTGCTGGTAGCCAAACGAGGCGACTGGTATGGCAAATTTCTGAGTGCAACTATGGCAGGCGCTTTAGGCTGGGGCGTTGGTGGTATTATGAGTTATGGTATAGTTGTTGGATATGGCCGTGCCGATGATTTTGTGAATGCTTATTACGGCCTTATGATGCTGTTTGTGATTGGTGGCTTATACGGTTATATTGGTGGTGGGCTTTTTGGCCTTGCTTTGGCTAGCACTGCTAAAAACCCTGTTAAATGGGCTAATCTGCTTGTAGAAATGGTAGCAGGCGCTGTTCTGTTTTATTTCTTTATGATTACCGAGTTTGAGTGGTTCATGACCCCGCCACGCTCCGAAATGTGGGCGGCTTGTTTTGGTATGGCTGTAGCTCTTACGTGGTTTCTGGTGCGCCATCAGCAAAGTTCGGCTTTAAGGGTAGCCATTTTCTCGGGTTTAGGCGGTGGCTTTGGTTTTGCTTTTGGCAATTTCTTGCAGGTATTGGGGAGCGTATCGGGTATAAAATTTAATTTCTGGAATGTAATGGAATATTCGATTGGCTTCTTTGGTGGCGCAGGCATGACCTACGGCACCCTGACTTCATCGTGGGAAAAATCAGAACCTACGCAAAACAAAAGCGCGCAACTATTTCCGCTTCTAATGCTTACCCTCCTTATTCCTTATACAATGTGGCAACAGAATTTTGATGCCGAAGGTGTTTACAAATTGCTCAGTAAACTTAATGTACCAGATGGTAGCCCACTCTTTGCTTTTACTAACTGGAGTGGCCTGGTTTTAATTTTGCTTAGTACTACTATATGGCTTTATAAGTATTTTGTAAGCCAACCAAGCAGTGTAAATTATGGTTACAAAGAAGTTTATACTTTTTTTGTGGGTCATTTAAGTTTGTATATCCTCTTTAGCCTTATTGATACAGGTGCATTTATCAGCACCTATCGGATCGAACAATACCTATACGTGGTAAATCTGGTTGTAATTTTACTACTCATCAATAAAACCCAGCCTGGCTTTACAAATCGAACTAATAATGTTAACAAATGGTCGGTAAATATGGTAGCAGTAGCTTTATTTATTGCCTTGCTGGCATTGGTAGCCAGTAATTCGCACGAAGAGCTAAAAGGTGCACAGAAAAGATTTGGCGCTGAACCTGTTGAAGAGGTTGCGAAGTAAAATACAGAAGTGTCGGTGAATAAATTCACCGCCTAAAATAACAAAGGTCTTTTTTATAGTGCCCGACTTAAGTCGGGTCACATATACAATATAATTCCTTTGTTATTTTAGTCACCGAATTTATTCGGTGAAACTCAAGTTTGTTACATACATGTATTTTTTAACAGCTTACTCCAACTTGCTGATAATCACCCTAAAACCTGACGATACTCATAATGCAGCTTTTGCCATTTGCCGACCTTTGCAAAAAGCAAACTTTTATGAAATCGCTCCTTAGCACAATCGCATCTATACTTCTCATATTTAATGGTTTAAGTGCCATTTATGGCGGCTGGCACCTGATTACCTCGCCCGACGGCAGTAGTTTACAAATGCCCCTAATTATATTAGACAAAAGCCCATTTACCGATTATTACATACCCGGTATTATTCTTTTTGTGGCTAACGGTATAGCCAGTTTAGCCGTATTTGTGGCTATTCTAGTCAAACCTCGTAAATTGGCCTGGCTCATTTCGGTTCAGGGCGCAATACTCACAGGTTGGATATTGATACAGGTAATTATGATACAAGCGGTATCTCCGCTACACTTTATTTATGGTGCTGTTGGTGTGGCCTTAATTGTTGTAGGCCGACAAATCACTCAATCAAGCAGAGTCTGATATACTTTTCTTACGTAGTCGGTCTGAATGAGGTCTATACCCATTGTTGTGGCCTTTTTATAGTTGTTCGGATTATCGAGTAGCCCTAGCACGTCGGTAAATATTTTTACTTTGTGCGTATGTATTTCTGCTACCAGGTTTTCGTTCAGTATTGTCCAGCGAACATCAAAGGCATAAGGATTCAGGCGTTTTACTTTATCAGCAATTTCTTCTGCCTTGTTTAATGAAGGCATAAGTTTAGCTTTCGGATACACCTTTTTCAAAGCCATCAGGAAATCATCAGACCCATAAAAAACGGCATCTTTCAGCAGTTTGCTTGCTTTCAATTGTTCTACTAATGGTTCGGGTGCTACGTCTTTACAATCAACGTATAGATTTGTTTTGTGTTTATGGGTTTTGTTCCAATTGGCTAGCAGTTGGGTTGTTTCTTGTAATGTAGGTATTCTCTCTTCTTTAAATCGCTCGTTGTAGCCTTTCCCTGCCGATAGCTGTTTTAACTCGGCCAGTGTAAAGTTTTTCATTGGGCCTTGGCCGTTTGTTGTGCGGTTTAGTGTGCCATCGTGCAAAATAACCAGTTGGCCGTCTTTGGTGGTGCGTACATCAATTTCGATATAATCTACACCCATTGCCAACACTGCATTAAAAGTAGACAGCGTGTTTTCGGGTGCTACAATAGAGCTACCTCTGTGCGCCGATAAGCCAAGCTTATATTTTTGTTTTAATAACTGAGATGAATCTGCGCCTGTCTGACTTTTACTAATTGAATTATGAGCAGGAATAAAAGAACTAAGGGCAATACCAATCAGGAGTGAAATTGTAATAGATTTTGTAAGCGATTTCATGAATTTACTTATTGGTCGTTTTCCGACGAAGTTTTTTTGTTTTGATTTGCTTCTGCAAGAAGCTGGTTAAAATAACGCTCAAGGATAGTTGAGTATTCGGGCGACATTTCGGTTTCTCCTATACCAGCCAACAGCTCTGCCAGTTCTTCGCTGGAGAGTTTATTGTTGATTAATCTATCCATTAAATAATCAGGACGAGTTCGCTCCATGCTTATTGTTGGTTGGTATTGAATGTCACACACATTGAAATTTGTTTGAATTCTTTAAGGTGCAGATGTATTGAAATAAAGGTAGAGAGTTTTATGTTGTGCGATAAGAACCCCATCCCCAACCCTTCCCCAACAGTGGGGAAGGGAGATTAAAGTCCCTCTCCCCACTGTTGGGGAGCGGCCGCCGCTGCGGAGGGATTTAGGGTGTGGGGTTTTCTTAACCATATAAACCCTTTTACTTTCATTCTTAACTTAGTTTTATCACTACAATAGATAAGCCCCTCATCACAATACCTTATTTCCATCAACCACAAATACCCTTGTGCTTACGGTATATGTACCGCCGTTAGGGTCTTTGTATTTCAGGTCTACATAAAATGCACCAAAACCTTTGGTTGGATACGGAACCGTAACTTTTACTACAGGCTCTTTGCTCAATTTAAGATTATTGCTCAACCACAGGTTATTACGGAAATCTCGGTCTGATGAAGTTGTGTGCCAAAGTGTTGCACCCACTAAATCGTCTTGCATGGCATTAATAGCAAGTTCTACACCCTCTTTGCCATTGGTGGTTGTCCAGGTATTGGCCGGAAACTCTTTGCCCATTAGAGTTAAACCAAAGAATGCCGTTAGTGATTGGAAAGCCTGTTTGCCTCCGCCTAAATCATGGCCTGCATTTGGGGTGTAATGAATCATGTTTTTACCCGGAATCTGGTCATAATAGTGTTTGATGGCATCTACTGTCCAGTATTCATCGTTAGTACCGATAAAGATAATTTTCGGAATCGTCAGTTTTGCTCTGTAAGAATATGGGTCAACCATAGTGGTAATGGCTCTCCCCTCTTTAGAGTCAGCACCTTGCGGAATACCCAATTTAGTATAATCTTCAATCTGAATGCTGTACTCGCCATAAGTTTTAAACTGATAGTCGAGTGTTGCAGGCATATTCAACATATCAATTACCATTGGCCCGATACCTACCACACGTTTGTCGTCGATAGCACTCGATAACCAGGTTGTCCAGCCACGTTTAGAAGCCCCCGAAATCACAAATCTATTAACCGCAAAATTGTTGTTTTTCTTGGCAAACTCCTGCACGGCATCCATTGCTTTCACTGCCGACTTCACCATCGGGAACAACAAAGGCCATGTGTAATCGTTGTCTTTTTTGAAATTATGAAGTGTGTACGAGATAAGCGCATCTTCGGTCAAATCGCCGTACAAAGGCTGATTAGGCACTTGTTTAATCAAGGCAACAATGGCCTTTGTTTTTTCAGAAACCTCAGCCAGCGAAGGCCACAGTTTATCTTCTTTACTCCAGTTTGGTTGTTCGTCTTTGTTTGAGCCACCTGTTATAAACAACAAAGCACCATCGTATTGTTTTACTTTTGGCACAAAAATAGACAATTGGTGTCTCCAGGTGTATTGTCTCCATTTTTGCGAGGTAAGCACAAGGTTATACATCGTTACGTTACCTTTTGTCAATGAGTCTTTCACTTCCCATTTAAAGGTCTTGTCGCCGTTGTTGATATAACTTTTAAGGGCAGTTTCTGGCGTAACAGCGTTTTGTGCATACACACAAACCGATGTGATTACCAAGGCTGTACAAATACTAAGCAATCTTTTTAAAGTACTTTTCATAATAAGATTTTATTCGGTTAATAAAAAGAGAGATGAAAATAATTATTGAGGTTTCGGGCTATCTTTTACAAGTTTTAGGGCTTGCTCGATATAAATTTCGCCTGTCATTTCGCCGAGGCTCGTACGGCTTACGTACTCATAGCGTTTAAAACTGTTAAAATCTACTTTGGTAAGCATATAGCCAAAGGCATCGTTTGTAAGCCCGAATAAAAACGGCAGTTTGGTTGCCATATTACGTTTTACATAATACCCGATATTCGGCAGAGCTTCGCCCGGAACTGTCAGAATCTGTGCAGGGCCAATATTCAGCAAATTTAATTGCGTGCTCACTACATTTTCTTTATTCAAATCATGTTTCAGCGGAGAGTTTTTCAGAATAAAACGCATTATCTCCGAATCAACCGGAAACTCTATTTTACGAGCCACACAATAAATATCAGGGTTTGGCAGTACTGCCGCTTTGTCAACAATACGCAGGGCTTCATCAGCCAGTAATTCACCTATTCTTATACATTCTTCCCATGTATTGGCTTCTTTCTGGCCTTCGCCTTCCTTGCCATATTCCAGGCGGGTATCGGCCGTTACCATGCCTCCTTGTGCACCATTCATAAACAAAGCTATGCCCCCTGCTTTAGCCTCAATACGGTCGTACAATGGCCCGCAGAGGTCAGGACTTAATATACCTCGACCAGAGCCTATTACTTCGGGGTGAACAGCGTAGTTTACCAACGTAGCAATGGCTTTTCCTTGTCTGTTTCCGGTAGTGGCAATGGCTTGTATTACCCCACATCGAGGGTCGTACAAAGCTGGTGCGTAATAGTTATAAGCAATTTTACCTTTGGCTTCATCAACAGCAATTTTAAGAGAAGCAGGTTCTAGTTTGCCAATGGCTTCGTTTACGGCATCGGCAATTTGTTGTACGCACCAGTCGAGGTATTTTAAATCGGCCGAGGCTTTTCCGCTGGCATCAGGAAAAGCATAAGCATCGGGGCCACTATGGGTATGCGTAGCGCCGATAAGAATATTTTCGGGTGCAATACCCTTTATTAAAGCCCTTGATTTATTACCCAGTATCGATGTCCAACCCAGGTTATCTACATTTACGATAGCAATACGGGTTGAGCCTTTTTCAAAAACCATTGCCCGTGCATACAAATCGCCTTTTTTCTCTTTACTGGCTTTAGGTGTACCTATTCCACCCGAAACAGGTAACAGCGGATTTGGCGTAATAACCCGAACAGCCGCCCCTACTTTCAGGGTCTGGGCTGATGCACTGACAAGGCAATAAAAAAGCAGGCAAACAAGAAGAGCATATTTTTTCATGCGTATTATGGGTAGTTTAAATACTAAAATGCACTTTTTAGGTCAGAATCAGGTACGAAATCATTCAATTCCTCAGCCGCTTGCTCTACTTTATACTAATTGTTCTAAAGAAAGTACTATTGCGTGTAGAAACATTTTTTGAGGACACTACCCACAAAATAAAAAAGGGACAAGAGTTGCCTCTCGTCCCCTACGTACGCCAATATATACAATCAATTCTTCTCAGGTGTTTTTGGAATTTTGTTTACCAGTTGGTTGGCTTTTCCGGCTCTTTTCTTCAAATCGAAGGCATCGTACAGTTCTCCGGTTGCAGTAAAGGCTTTGTAAGTCAGCATATCTCCTTCTACCGTCAGTAATTGGAACAACTGTGTGTTACTTGCCTTACGGCTCATCCAAGGGTCGTCTGATATATCATACATTTTCGGCCCTGATACAGATACTACATATACCGTACCCGATTGCTGGCTTTTGTTAGCCTCAACCTTTACCGAGTTACTTACCATACCTCGGCCATAGGCGTGGTCGTGGCCTTGTAATATTATATCAACCTTGTGTTTGTCGATGATTGGTTTGAATCGCTTACGCAATTCTATGTTATCACGGTTTGGTTTGGTTGAATAAAACGGATAATGAAGGGTTATTGCTGTCCATTTACGAGGGTTATGAGTCAATACCGAATCTAACCATTTGGCTTGTGCATTCGCAAAATGCTCTGACTCATCTATTTCTTCGGCATTCAACGAAATCACTTTTAGGTCTGAATAGTTCACCTCGTAGCAGGTTTCTTCAAGCCCTTTTGGCCCGTTGGTAGGCAAATTATATTGTTTTCTCCATTGTGGCGATAATTTCCCTTTGCCATATTCGTGGTTGCCGGGTGTCATTACGCTTGGCACAGTAGCATGAATATACGAGCCTGCATGAAACCACTCGCCCCACTCAACATCGTGGTCGTTGCGGTTTATTAGGTCTCCGGCGTGTAACATAAAAGCTACTTCGGGCATGGTTTTGTAAGCCTCTCTGACAACTCTCGACCAATGTGATTTTACATCATTCTGGGCATCGCCAAAATATAGGAACGAAAGCGGACGGCCCGCAGTGCTTTTAGGCATACGGAACTGAAACCATTCGCTAAAATGCTTATCATTCCCTACCCGATACACATATAATGCACCCGGAGTAAGGTTATCAATAATACCCGAATGATAATTGGCTTTTATCTCAGGCTCTTCAAGGTATTTTACTTTAAGGTATTCGGTAGTAGCCTTAATAGTGCGCACATTCTTTACAAACTGTGTGCCGTCTGTAGCCAAAGCTACCTGAATTTCTCCTTTCGTAACAGTGGTATCTGTACGCCAGTTTACTGCTATTGAAGTTTCGGGCGTTGCTGTCAGATTTAGTATGATGCGGTCGGGGTGTGCTGCGGGTAACAGAACTTTTACGTCCAGATTCATGGCCACAGCGTGGTCATGCGGGTGTGAGTGGTCGTGCGGGTGTGCGTGCTCTTGAGAAAAAGCTGTGTGGAAACTACTACTACAAATTAAAAAACAAAAAATCTTGTATATATCTCTTTTAATAAAATTCATATTCGGTGAGGTTATGTGAAAAATTAGAGGCGGCCATTAAGCACCGCCCCCAATCAATTTTTAAAACAATCTACTTTTACCAAGGTTTTCCGGTGCCTTGAATAAGCCAAGGTTTCGACCAAGCACTGTTTTTACCGTCAGCCTGAGAGAAGTTAGTTACTTCCAACTTATCAAGCGCTGCGCTAGTATTTGCTTTATTAATATTTAATTCGTCTTGCATGTAATAGAATCTAACTGGTAACGCCTGACGTTTTGCAGCAGGGCCGGCTTTCAATGCCGGGAAACCGGTTCTTCTGAAATCAAACCATGATTCAGTAGCGGCTGTCCAGCTTGCAATCCATTTTTGCTCTATTACTTGTTTGATAGTACCCTCGTAAGCAACACCTGCGTTAGCAAGGTATGTGTTAGCTGTACCGCCTACACCCCAAGTATTCAAAGATGCTCTTACACCAGCTTCGTAGCGAGCTTTTGCATCACCTGCATTCCAGCCTTTAAGAGCTGCTTCTGCAAGTATGAAGTTTACCTCTGCAGCAGAGATTAAACGTGCTCTCAACAACGGACCCGATGCCGCTTTATAAATATCGTTCAGGAACGAAACGTGCGGATTGAATGAGGTCTGGCCCGGAGTTGGGTTAAGGTTATATGCCGATGGCAATGCCGAGAATGCAGTAGGAAGACCTACATACTCAGGGTCAGTATCAATAACAGTAGCACCTACTTTATCTGGCGATAAATATCTTTTGCCACCTTCAATTTTATCAGTACCGGCTGGTAAAGTTGCATCAACTACTAACGGAATCTCAACTTTGTTTGCCCATACAGCCAAACGTGGATCTTTTAATGATTGAAGAGACTCAACCAAAGTACCTGCCATTTTGATACGACGGTAGTTGCTACCGCTCACATCAAATACCGCATTTGCAGGCCATGCAGTACCATCACTAGTACCAGGGAAGCCCATTGTAGCATCTTCAGTATTAACCGTAATGATTGGGTATTGAGCTGCATTACCTACAATTTTTTCGATACCTGCTTTGGCAACATCAGCTTTTTTAGCCGAAATACGCATATAATAACGTAATGCTAAAGAGTTAGCCATTTTTCTCCACTTGGTTGGGTCTCCGCCATAATAAACATCAACGTTATCAACAATACCAGAGTACTCAGCTTTTGATTTTGATAAAAGCGTGTTAGCTTTTTCTAAATCAGCCAAAATACCTGTGTAGATTGTCTCCTGGCTATCAAAAGCAGGCAATATGTCTTCTGTTTTACCCAGCTCCCCTTTCAAGGCAGTCGTATAAGGTGCATCGCCCCAAAGGTCGGTAATCAAACCAAACATAAAGGCTCTCATTACTAACGATACCCCTTGTTGAAACTCCATGTTCATGGCAACCGAGCGCTCATATACCAATTGGTTGTTACGCAAAATATCGTAGTATGCACCCCAGCTTTGGTTTCCACCCCAGTCATAATCGTTATGACCTGACGACCAAGCATCTTTTTGCGTGTGTTGTACAACACCTGCAATATCCTGATACCCAAGATTCACATATAATTTTGCCGCTTCTGTTAATACAGTAGGCAACACCAGATTCGGGTTCACCACGTCGGGCTGTAGCCCGTTCGGGTTAGTGTTCACTTCTGTCAGGTCTTCGCAAGAGAAGAAACTGGTAAACAGAAACACTAGTGCAATAATTTTTTTATAACTCTTATTCATTGATTTCAGAATTTAAGATTTTTAGAATGTCAGGCCAAGTTTGAAACCAACCGGAATAACCCAAGGCGTAACGTTGTATCTTTCGATACCTTGTTTAAATTGCGTACCTGCTTGTACACCTGCTTGTGGCTGGAAAGCCATCTCTGGGTCGATACCAATTTTAGCGGCTGTCCAAAGCATGATATTACGGCTGTAAACCGAGAAGTTTGCACTTTGCAAACCAAGTCTTTTTACAAAATTGCCTGGTAGCTCGTAGCCAAGAGAAACCTCTCTTAATTTAATGAATGAGGCATCAAACAGGGCAGCTCTTGAGAAATCCCAAGGGTAGTTGTCGCCGTAAGGGATAATCTTAGTACCAGGGCCACCAAGGTTTTCGGTATAACCTGTAATTTCTCCGGCTTCGTTGTATTGAGCAATCACACCAGGGTTAAATACACCATAAGCATAAGTGTTTCCACCGTATTCGAACGGATACCCGCCGTATTCTGCAGTAGGCCCACCAACAATGTTGAATTTATTGCCTTGCACTCTTACTAAATCATTATCAATTAAGTAGTTACGTAGTGCGTCACCCGTTAAACCGTTAGGATTAATCAAGTTATCAAGGAAACGTTGTGTTTTAAGGTCAGACTCGCCATAACGGTAAGTTTGAGAAATAAAATCACCACCTTGTCTCCAGTCGAATGTCATATTCAAGCTGAAGTTTTTGTAGCTCAATGAAGTCTGAAGACCTAAGATAAAGTCAGGGTTGAAATTACCAATTTTATTACGAGAGTTAGACGCTGAAATAGCTTGCCATGAACCGTTTTCGTCAAGAATCGGGTAACCAAAGTAAGGCGATGATGGGTCTTTTACAGTTACTAACTCTGAGTCATAGATATCGCCGATTGTTTCGCCAACGTATGTCCAGGCACCACCTTTAGCGTCTGTCCACAAAGTATAGAAATCAATCCCAGGAGAAAGTTCTTTAATCGTAGTTCTATTTCTATAGAAGTTGGCTGTTAAATCTAATCTCCAACCATTTTTCTCAAACGGAGTACCACCCACTGTGATTTCAGTACCTTTACTTACTAACAAACCTGCGTTGATGTTTTTCTGAGTATAACCAGTTGACGGAGGAAGTTTTGTAGGGATAATCTGGTTTCTGTTTTCAACCACATAGTATGTACCAGATACTCTCAACTTGTTTTTGAACATGGTTAAATCGCCACCAAATTCATAAGAAGTAGAAATCTCAGGTTTCAAATCAGGCAATAGAATAGTGCTAGATTTCGACAAACGAGTAAGGCCATTCCATGCTTCGTTGTTAGCAAGAACGTTAATCAAGCTATAAGGGTTTGTATCGTTACCTACTTGCGCCACACCAACTCTTAGTTTCAACATATTAAGATTCGGCGATGAGGTCTGGAACATTTCGTTTACAAGGAAACTCAATGAAGCACCAGGGTAGAAATACGAACGGTTTGCAGCAGGTAGTGTACTCGACCAGTCGTTTCTGGCTGTAAGGTCTAAGAATACCATATCTTTGAAACCGATATTTGCCATACCATAAAGGCTATACACTAATTTTCTCGACATGCTGCTAGTATATTGTAAGTTAGCAGGTGCAATGTTTTGTAGTGTATATAAACCCGGCATAATCAAACCGGTACCATTTCTACTTTTGTTTTCAGTATCTGAGAACTCAGTATTACGAACGTTACCACCGGCAGAAAGCGACAGAGAGAAGTTTTGTACATTCTTGTTATAAGTAGCCAAGAAGTCGGCATTGCTTTCAAAACGTTTCAAATCAACAATACCGTAAGCACCATTACGCTCGGCGGTGTAGCTTCTTGCAATTTTGGTTTCACGTTTTTCGCCGTAGCTATCAAGTGCATAACGAGCCATCAAGCTAAGTTCAGGTGTAATCTGGTAGTCAGCTTTTACGTTACCAAACAAACGATTTCTTTCAAAGGCATTTTTAACTTCATAAGCCAAAAACCAAGGGTTGTTGAAGTTACCGATTGATTGAGATCTTTGTTGTAAACCTTCCTGACCCGGCACCCAATAGTCTCTCAAGTCGTTGATGTCAATGTGTTGGCCCACCGCATAAGCCCATTGTAATGGGTTAGAACCTCTTTCACCCGCAGGGCGGTTGTTTGAGTTGTTGCGGCTTAAATCTATATTAGTGCTTAATCTTAATTTATTGCTTAATTTCAATGAAGTAGCAATAGCCAAAGAGTTTTTGAACAGGTCAGAACCAGGAATAATACCACGGTTTGTCATGTTTGAGTAAGCTACACGGTAGTTTACGTAGTCGTTGCTATTGGCAATTGAGATACCGTTTGTAGTAGTGATACCCGTTTGTACAAAATCTCTGATGTTATTTGGGTGAGAAACCAACTCAGTCGGGATTGGTTTACCGTTCGCATCTTTAGGGCTATTCCATTGAATCGCTTTGTAACCTTTGTCTAGCTCAGGGCCAACACCACCGGCCGAACCTTCGTCAATCATCAACACACCACCCGGATACGGGTTTTTGTCTGGCGTAAACGGAAGAATACCCGTAGCAAATTTAGAGTGCATATCAAGGAAACGGTAAGGCATATCGAAAACTGTATTTGTAGTAAGGTTTACAGTCATCTTCTTAGCTTTCGAACCATTTTTAGTAGTGATGATAACCACACCATTACCAGCTCTTGAACCATAAAGGGCAGCGGCACTTGGTCCTTTCAGAACTGTTACACTCTCAACGTTCTCAGGGTTTAAGTCAGAAATAGCATTACCGTAGTCAACACGGTTATCGCCACCTACCTGGCCTACGTTGTTTAAGCTGTTAATGATAGGTACCCCATCAATTACAAACAAAGGTTGGTTATCGTTGCTCAATGATTTAGCACCTCTGATAACCATACTTACCGACGAACCAGTACCACCGGTAGAGTTAATAGCAACACCGGCTACTTTGCCCGACATTGCGTTTAGTACGTTTTCGTTTGAGATACGGCTAAGGTCTTTGCCGTCTACTTTACCTACTGAGTAACCCAACGATTTTTCTTCACGTTTGATACCCAAGGCAGTTACAACCACCTCTTTCAGGCTTTCAGAACTTAAATCCATTGCAAGGTCTACTACGCTTCTGTTTCCTACCGGAACCTCAGCTGCTTCGTAACCAACAAATGAAAAAACTAAAACAGGATTACTTCCACTTACTTCGATAGAGTAAATACCGGAAGCATTTGTGCTTGTTCCTTTTTGAGAACCTTTTAGTAAGATGTTTACGCCAGGCATAGCGGCACCGTCGTCTTTAGACGTGACCTTACCTGTCACCGTCCGGGTCTGAGCCCAAACTGTCGGAGCACAAGCAGCCAACAGGATACCGAAAAAAACCAGCCCCCTAAGCATGCTTCGGAGAGTAAAGTTTAACTTCATAATATGTTTTTTTAAAGTGAAGATAGAATTGTAACTCAATTACTTGAATTTTACTGAATTACTGTTTAAGTGATAAAATGTACTACTGGGTTTGGTAATGATTATATAAATTTTACATTGAGAATTTACATTAGAGAGCAAGCGCAAGGTCTACGCTGCCACGCAGGAACTGTTTTGCCTTAACAAGCTGATTCTTAACGGTATTCTTAGAGATTCGCATCATTTCGGCAATCTCCTGATACGACTTCCCGTCTTCAACATTCAGCTTCAAAATCATCTTACGTTTGGCCGGAAGGCTATTCATTGCATTGCGTAGCAAAACAATTTTTGCTTCTTCGGCGTCTGAATTATTGTTGTGGTCTTCTTCCATCATTTGTAGATACTGATGTTGAAGCGACTGGCTTCTTTCAATCTTTTTGAGGTGATCGAAAGCCAGGTTGCGCAAGCAGGTAAAGATGTAAGAGTTGAAGTTCAGGTCGGGATTAATCTGTTCTCTACGATTCCAGATTTTAATAAAAACTTCGTGCAACATATTTTCGGCCTCCTCTTCATCTTTCACAATAGCCATTGAAAATCGGATACCGGGCTCTTTGTAATGGTTGTAAAGTTTGGTAAAAGCCGTACTGTCTCCTTCGGCGACTTTCATAATTATGCGATCGAGTGCTTCCATGAGTAAGCTAAATTTTTAGGATAGGTGTTAATTTAATAATGTAATAAAAAGAGTGCTTGGCCTTTCGTAAATAAGTACAAAATAATCATACTATAATACCAACCTGAAAGTATCATAATTGTCTCATTGCATTTGTCTGCTTAAAACTTTTTAGGGGCTATAAAACACAATGATTATTTACAATTGAGACTCTTAAATTGGCAGTTGAAACTCCGATAGATTTCTAATAAATTATAAGGCTGAATAATTATGAAATAAATGTACAAAGTTTTCCGTACACCATATTCGCATATTACGTAAAATAATCCTCAAAACACGCACACCCCTTATTTATTAACTTTAAGCTAAAATTGGAGGGTATAATAATAATAGTTTAATAAAATTGAAGGCATTTTTGCACCTCCGGTCAATAATTTTTCGGTATAGAATATTTCCGTTTATGCTCCGAAAAAATGTCTGTTTATCAGGTAAAAATATGTTCTTTTTCCTCCTGATTTTATCTGGCAGATAGGCAAGCAAGAGTATTAGATTTGGTACTATATATAATAAGGATATAGAGAAGAGATTTAGATGGTACTTTTGAAGTCTAAAAAAGTTTATCATTCAACCACTAATAGCAACTAAAAGATAGACGATGCTATGAAAAAAACTCCGTGCAACTCTGTGCTAAACTTCGTGATACTCCGTGGTTAAGACTATTTTACCACGGAGTATCACGAAGTTTCACAGAGGGTAGCTTCAAACTACTTCGCCGGATACACTTTCTGCAACCAAAGCGTAATTTTAGAATAAATACTAAAGAGGCTTTTCCGCATTTCATGCGTTTCGCCCGGATACAGTTCCAGTTGTGACTGAATACCTAGCGATTGTAGTTTTTTATACAATGCTTTGGCTTGCCCTACGTGCACCAGTTCATCGCTCTCACCGTGAAAAACAATAGTTGGCACGCCCGACTCTTTAGTTAAATAATGAATCGGGCTGGCTTCAACGGCAATAGCAGCTTTCGGGTTAGCATCACCCAGAAACTGCGTAATGATATTTCCACCTGATGGATTCTCTCTGAAAGTCTTATCCGTCAGGTCGGTTGGGCCTACAATATCTATTACGGTTCGTATCTGCTTCCCTTTATCATATTTATAGGTATATAATAATGAAAGATGCGCTCCGGCGCTTACACCCAGCAAAGCAAACTCGTTGCCATTGTAGCCATAGGTTGATGCCTTAGCCGATAGGAATGCCATCGCATTTTGCAAATCTTCAATTTGCGCAGGGAAACGGTTTTTGCCCTCTCTTAATAAACGATAATTGAGCGTCACAATCCCATAACCTTGCGAGGTAAGCGTATTTACCAATATTTTCGGAAAATCGTTTTTACTTCCCCATTTCCAAGAGCCGCCGTGCACATACACTATTAGTTTGGTAGATGCCGAATGCTTTGTAGGCAAATACAAATCGAGCAGATTGCCATTACCCTCAGCAGGGCCATAAGCCAGATTAAGATGTTGTGTATAGGTAGAATCCTGACGGAAACTATCCCTGCTATTTTTGCTCCAGACTTGTGAAGATGCCAGTAATACAAGGGCTATAGTCGATAAGATATAATTCATTCTTTTATGATAATTTATAGTTTAACAGCCGGGTATAAATATTACATTATTTCATACCCTTTACCCTCTCTACAAACTAAAAAACGCCTCGAATATTGTTTTTTTTATAAATCAATAGTCTTGAAACGGTGAATTGAAGTAATTAAAATATCAATCAACCTAAGCACTACCTGCTTTGCATGAACACCAGACCATACAAATACACAATCTTAAAAAAAACTTACAGCTTTTGGCTATCTGCCATTTGCCTTGTCGGCACAATAGCCATACAATCTTGCTCAAAGCGCTCAGGTAAAGAGCCAGCAGATTATGTTGACCCATTTATTGGTACCGATTTCTACGGCCATACTTTTCCGGGTGCAGTTGTGCCTTTTGGCATGATTCAACTAAGCCCCGACCACGACACCAAGGGCTGGACATACAGCAGCGGTTATAGTTATTCTGATAGCACCATTGAGGGTTTCAGCCATACGCATTTCAGCGGCGTAGGCATGACAACGGGCGGAGATATTCTGCTGATGCCGACTGTAAAAGACAAAATACAAACCAGCCCGGGCACAAAAGATAATCCTGATTCGGGCTACAGGTCAAGATACAATAAGGACGACGAAAACGCCACGCCGGGTTATTATAGCGTATTACTTAAAGACGATAACATAAAAGCCGAGCTTACCGCCACCAAACGTGTAGGTATGCACCGCTATACTTTCCCGAAGGCTCGCCGTTCAAATATCCTGCTCGATTTGGCGCATGAAATAGGCAAAGACGATAAAAGCGGCAAATCAGTATTAAAAATAGTCGGTGATTCAACCATTGAGGGCTACAAAGACGCCAACGGAACAATGGTTTATTTTGTAGCCAAATTCAGCCGTCCGTTCGATTACTACGGCACTTGGGATTCAGATTATAGCACACCAGAGTCGGCCGAAGGTTACTGGCCTTATAAAGACGAAGAAAAAGGGCTGAACGTAGGCGCATTTGTGAGCTACGCCACCAAAGAAGCCGAACAGATATTGGTAAAAGTGGCGGTTTCGTTTGTGAGTGTAGAAGGGGCAAGAAATAACCTCAAAACCGAAATTCCAGACTGGGATTTTGACAAAGTGAAAAACAATGCCCACAAGGCATGGAACGACGAATTAACAAAAGTGAGCGTTAAGATCAGCGATGAATCGAAAAAACAGATTTTCTATACGGCGGTTTACCGCAGCCTATTAGCACAATACATCGGGCAAGATGTAGACGGACAATATATGGGCATGGACAACAAGGTGCATACCGCCAAAGGCTATGACTTTGTTCCAAACTTTTCGTGCTGGGATACTTACCGCAGCCAGCACCCGCTGCTTACTATTATTGCACCTAATCACGTAAACGACCTTGTAAAATCTATTGCCGCCAAAACCTCAGAATTCGGCTGGTTACCTGCACAGCATTTCAGAAACGAGTTCGGGCAAGGCATGGTCGGCGACCACCTAGTGCCCGTAATTGTTGACGCCTATATAAAAGGATATAGAGACTGGGATATTGAAGGCTTATACAACGCCATGCGCCGCAAGGCATTAGAATTGCCAACTGCCCCACTTCCAGCCTCAGCGGGGCGTTCAGGTCTTACCGATTACATGAGTTTAGGCTATGCGCCTTGCGATGTCGTAACCGAATCTGTACCTAACACACTAGAGCTTGCCTACAACGATTGGTGTATTGCCCAATTGGCCGATGCCCTGGGCAAAAAAGAAGATGCAGCCTTGTTTTATAAACGAGCGCAAAATTACAAAAACGTGTACGACCCAAGCACACAATTTATGCGCCCACGCCGTAAAAATGGTGCTTGGCTTGAAGAAAAAGGCAATAACGAACAAAAGATAGATTCGGTAGGTGCGCACCATTATTACCGTTATTTCGACCCATTGCTAGTTGGCCGTCGCCCGAATCGCCATTATACAGAATCGAACGCATGGCAATACCTGTGGTCGGTTCAGCATGATGCCAAAGGCTTGGTAACTCTGTTGGGAGGAGACGAAGCCTTCAACAATCGTCTGGACACTTTCTTTACAATGGATGCCTCTATAAGCGAGCCTAAATATGTGGGTGTAGTAGGTACAATTGGGCAATACGTGCATGGAAACCAGCCATCGCACCATGTGGCTTATCTTTACAATTATGCATCAGCCCCTTGGAAAACCCAATACCGTACACGAGAAATCATGCAGAAATTCTACCGCACAGGGCCGGGTGGGCTGAGCGGCAACGAAGATATGGGTTCGCTTTCATCATGGTTTGTGTTGAGCAGCATGGGCATTTATTCGGTTACACCGGGTAGCAGCAATTACGCCATCGGTAGCCCGATGTTCGATGAAGTGTCAATCAACCTAAAAGACAACAAGACTTTCAGCATTATTGCTAAAAACAATAGCCCAGAAAACAAATACATTCAATCGGCAACACTAAATGGCAAGCCGTTTAACCGTTGTTTTATCGACCATGCAGAGATTATGGCTGGCGGTGAATTAGTTTTTGAGATGGGGGCAACACCCAATAAAACCTGGGGAGTAGGCAAAGACGCCCTCCCCTATTCTTTTAGTAAATAGTGAATAGTGTTTTCTGAAAATCACTGAAACGTAACATAACCATGCAAACCTCTCTGATTGATACCTGCAAAAAAACTATCGTTTGTTTAGCAATAAGCACAATGGCTGGTATTGGTATGAATGCCTGCAAATCGACAGAGAAAAAAGTCGACGATACTACCTATAAAGACGTACCATTCTGGCAGGAATACCACGAGGCGTACCCCATAAGCAGCAATGCCGAAGAAAATGATGTAAGAAGCATTACCGTTGACAAAGCCCAGAATGTATGGGCAGCTACGGCATCAGGTGTTTTTATGAAAAAGGCCAATGAATCAGGCTGGACGGCCATGCAAGACGAAGTCGACAAAGGCCCAGCTTTTGCCGTTGAAGTTGATACCGAAGGAAATGTTTGGCTAGGAACCTGGAATGGTATTTATCGCTACCAAAACAGCCAGCTAGAAAAAATAGCAGGTGCCACAGCCCCTGTGTCGGCTATATGTGTAGCTAAAGAGGGCGTTTATGCATTAGGGCCGCATGGAATATGGCTGTTTGATGGCAAAGTATTCAACAAACCACAGGCGGGTAAAGAAGGCTATCATCAACTCCCTCGTTCTATCCGTGATGTTATTTCTGATAATCAGGGCGGCCTCTGGATTGCCAGCGATGTAGGTTTATACCATACTTCGGCCAATGAAACCAAGTTCTTTCGTAATAGAGACAAAGTATCAAGCGGCTATATAAAAGGCATTGCGCTTGATAGTAACCAGAATCTCTGGGCTGGTGGCTTAGGCGGTGTAAGCATCATTCAGAACGATGTTAAACTAAAAGAAATCACAACGCAACAGGGTTTGCCTTCTGTTTTTGTTACTTGTATTGACAATGCCCCTGACGGTACACTTTGGGTTGGTACCGAACAAGGTTTGGTTCGTTATAAGCCTCATGGTAGCAATGCCGACAGCACTTATTCAATGCTGTTCAGCCGTCGCTGGTTGCTTGATGACCACGTAAAAGATATTGCCTTTGATGCCAATGGCAACGCATGGGTGGCTACTCCAAAAGGTATAAGCTCCATCAAAAAACGCCAGATGACGTTGGCTCAAAAGAATGATTATTTCATGGATGTACTCATGAAGCGCCACATTCGTGAGCCTTGGATTGCCGGACAATGCCATTTACGCATTCCGGGCGATACCACTTCCTGGCAACCCGAAGACGACGATAATGATGGCGAATATACCGGAAATTATCTGGCAATGGAGGCATTCAGATATGCCGCAACCAAAAACCCCGAAGCTAAAGAAAACGCCCGTAAAGCATTTGGTTTTCTGAAATTACTGCAAGAAGTAACCGATACTGAAGGATTTTTCGCCCGAACCATTGTGCCTTCGTCGTGGACTTCGGTGCATGATGGCAACCGTACTTTCAGCCCTCGACAATTGGCTGATGAACTGGTGAAAGAACCACGTTTTAAACCTGTAGAAGAACGCTGGCATAAATCAAAAGACGGTAAATGGCTCTGGAAAGGCGATACCAGCAGCGACGAAATGTGTGGGCACATGTTTGGCTATTTCTTTTATTACGAACTCGTAGCCGACGAGGCCGAAAAAGCGATTATCAGAACCCATGTAGCACGCATTGTTGATTATCTGATTGCCCATAATTTCAATTTTGTGGATATTGATGGCAAGCCAACCCGTTGGTCGGTATGGTCGCCGGAGCAACTCAACCGTGACCCAGAATGGGCACCCGACCAATATCAGAACTCAATGGAAATGCTGGCATTTCTGAAATTTGCGCATTACATCACCAAAAATGACAAATATCAGCAGCATTATGAGCGATTGATTAAGGAAGAGCATTACCTCGATAACATGGCGCAAGTGCCGAACCAGAACAAGGCATGGTTTATCTATTTCGATACCATGTTACAGGCTTATCTGTACCCTATTTTGTTGAAGTGCGAAACCGACCCCGAGCGACTGGCTTTTTACCAAAAACACCTGGATGAATGGTTTGAACGCCGCAAGGTCGACCACAATCCGCTTATCAACTTTATTTATTGCTATGCAAGTGGCAAGAAAACAGAAGTAAATAACTCGGTTGAATTTCTGGTCGATACACCGCTTGATTTGGTAGATTGGCACATTGACCACACCAAACGTGAAGATATTCAACTGGTGCGCAACATTGTGCTAGACGAGCTACAGGTATCAAAACTACCTCCGGCAATTATCCGAAAAACCGTGCGTTGGGATAAAAATCCATGGGATGCTCGAGGCGGCGACCCACAGGTGGAACGAGAACCCGTATTCTGGCTTTTGCCCTATTGGATGGGCCGATACACAAATATGATTCAATAAAACTATTATCAATAATGAGAAAGCTAACATTCAAATTATTAGCAGCCCTTATGTTTGCAACAAGCGCTTTTGCAGAGGCACAGGAAACCTACGCCGAAAAATTGGGCTTCCCGAAAGGCAAAAAAGTAGTGATTTTTCATGTCGATGATTGTGGTATGTCCTATTCATCAAATCAAGGGGCTATCAAATCTATTGAGCAAGGCGTGGCTACTTCTTGCAGCATTATGATGCCCTGCCCTTGGGCGCCGAGTTTCATTAAAAACTATATTCAGAAGAAAAACCCAAACCTTGATGCAGGTCTGCACCTTACGCTTACATCAGAATGGAAAGACTACCGTTGGGCGCCGCTGGTTGGTTTTATGAATGCACCGGGCCTGGTCGACGAAGAAGCCTGTATGTGGCATACTGTAGAGCAGGTTGTTAAAAATGCATCAGCCGACGAGGTAGAAAAAGAAATCAGAGCGCAATTGGCCAGAGCGCAGAAAATAGGCTTACAACCTACCCACCTTGATTCTCACATGGGTACGCTCTTTGCGCATCAGCCATTTTTGGAGCGATATGTAAAAGTTGGCATCGAAAACGGCATTCCGGTGATGTTTCCGGGTGGTAACAACAAGCTTCTGATTGAGTGCCTGAATGCACCACTTGTAAAAAGTCTGAAAGCCAAAGGTCAATGGAAAGAAGGCATGAAACTACCTGAGCCAGCCATTGCCAAACAAGCCAAAGGTGTTGGAGAAATGCTTTGGAAAGGCGGACTACCTGTATTAGACGACCTACACACCATCAGTGGCGACTGGAAACCCGAAGGTACCGACGTATCACCAGAGGCATGGGGTAAATACAAAGCACAAAAATTCATCGAAACCCTCAATAATATGCAGCCCGGCGTAGCCATGCTAATTGTGCATAGCAGCGACATAACCGATGCCTTTAAGCACATAAGCGGCTCGGGCGGCTCAAGATACGCTGATATGTTATCAATGATGAGCCCCGAACTAAAAGCCTATATCGAAAAAGAAGGCATTATTCTAACCACTTTCCGTGAGTTGATGGAGAGACGTAAGAAGGTGAAGTGAGAAGCCTTATCAGAGAATTTTAAATATATTATCCCTACAGGATATAATTTTCAAACAAGTGTAATTTCTTTCTACTGATATATCATCCCTACGGGATATTTGTAGCTCTAAGTCCTGTAAGGACGTTATATCGGTAGAAAATAAGTACCTAAAATAACTCTTGAGTCCCATCGGGACGGTATATTAAAATCTTATTTTGTAAACATATTGTCTTAATATTTATACTACTAAATTCAATAAAATCGGGCCAAACCTAGCCCAACAAACCACTAAACCCATATTAATGAAAAAACTATATAGCATTTGCTTACTCATTTTTGTAAACTTAGGTCAGGTTTTTGCCCAGAATACTGCTATACTTAACTCTATGCTTATTTTTCCGATGCAGGGAAAACACGTGCATGGCAGTAGCATTGTGAGCCTACCCAATGGCGATTTCCTGTCGGTATGGTTTGAAGGCAGCGGCGAACGCACCGCCGACGATGTGAAGATAATGGGCGCTCGCTTGAAAAAAGGGACTAATACATGGTCGGCCCCGTTTCTAATGGCAGATACGCCACATATCCCCGACTGTAATCCTGTTTTGTTTCTTAACCAAGACAACAAACTCTTTTTGGTCTGGATTGCCGTACAAGCCAATAAATGGGAGCAATCAATTTTAAGATTCAAAACATCAACCGATTATAACGGAAACGGTGCGCCAAACTGGAACTGGCAGGATAACATCTTGCTAAAACCAGGCGATGATTTTGCCAAAGAAGTAGCTGCCAAGTTCAAAGCCTTACCCGAAACCCACTTGGGCTGGGCGGGCTATGCCCCGCAGTATGATGATATGATTATCAGCGCCAGCACCGATGCCACCAAACGCAGCATCGGCTGGATGACCCGCATCAAACCCCTGTTATTCCCCGATGGACGCATTGTGTTACCGCTCTATTCTGATGGCTTCAATATGTCGATGATGGCTATTTCTGACGATAAGGGTACAAGCTGGCTTCCGAGCTTGCCTGTGGTTGGTCGTGGCCCTATTCAGCCTGCGGTTATCCAGAAGAAAAACGGCAATCTGCTGGCTTATATGCGTGATAGCGGCGATAGCCCAACCCGTGTGCACGTTAGTGAATCGACCGATAAAGGCCAAAGCTGGTCGGCAACAACTAAAACCGAAATACCAAATACGGCCAGCGTTGAGCTATTGGTATTGAACGATGGCCGCTGGGCATTTCTGGGCAATGATATTTATGACGGTCGTTATCGCCTGAGCTTGAACCTGTCAGACGACGAAGGGAAAACATGGAAATGGAAAATCAGAATGGAAGACCACAGCTCTACAAGCAAAGCAGGTTTTTCGTATCCATCACTTATTCAGACCAAGGATGGCCTTTTACACCTGACCTACTCGTATCATTTAGAGAAAGACAAAAAATCAATCAAATATGCCGTGGTCGACCCACAGAAAATCAAGTAACTCATTACGCACACATTAATCAATTACCTTAAATAATCATGAAATTTTCTTCTTACATTTTCATTGGTTTAGCTTTTGTAGGTTTTGCCTCCTACGCTCAAAAAGTTACACCTAAAGGCCAACCCGTTTATCAGGACAAACCTTTCTTGCAGGACTATAGCATCAAGTATTATATAAAATCGAATAATACCAAGCTCTTAAACGTAGCCAGCGACAGAAATGGCTCAATTAAAATCTTTTCTTCAGCAGGTTTATTGCATACCCACAACGGAGAGTTGATGTACCCCGGCACTTTAGAAGCCGATAAAACCTACCGCACCATTGGCGACAAAAAAATAGCAGGTATAGGTAGCTATCAGAACCAGTTTGTGTTGCTTGATGATAAAACCGTATTGAGCAATGCTTGGGCAGGTAAGCTATTCACCAAACACGATTTAGCTGATGCCAAGCTGTTTGTAGGGGGTAAAGATTTTGCTTTTCTGGTATCAGACGGCAAAAGTCTGCAACTTACCAAAGACTCTAAAACTATCTGGAAAGGTAGCTTACCAAACGACAAAGTTGTTGCGCTTCGTTACCAGGCATCTACCGATACATTCTGGATTTTGGGTCAGAAATCACTTTCAACATTATCAGGTTCAACACTTACCAAGGTGTTTGATGGTGCTGATTTCACAGCATTCGACACCAACGGCAAAAAGATTATCATCGGTACTACCGATGGTATTATTACGCTTGATGCCGCTACTAAGAAACAAATCGGTAGCAAAAACCAGAAATTGCCTGTAACTGAAATTACAGACGTAAAAGCCATTGGCGATAAATTCTGGTTTGGTACAAACAATGGTGCTTTTGCCTCACGCGCTGATGGCAAATTTGATTACTACAATGGTGAGCGTTGGCTACCGGGCAACACAGTAACCAACATTGCCGAAGGTCCTGAAAACTCTGTATTGGTATTAACTACCGAAGGTTTGGGGCAGATATGCTTCAAAAAAATGACTTTGCACGATAAAGCCGTGTTTTTCGACAAACAAGTGCGTAGCCGCCACATTCGTAATGGTTTCAATGCTGCATTGAGCCAAATGACAAAAGGTAACCTTAGCACAGGATTCTTGTCTGACTCTGACAACGACGGTTTATGGACATCGATGTATTTGGGTGGTGAGGTGTTCAGATATGCGGTAACAAAAGACCCTGAGGCACTTCAAAACTGCGTTGAGTCGCTTGATGCTATGGAACGTCTATTCACAGTTAATGGTATTCCGGGTTTCCCGTCACGTTCGTTCGAAAGAAAAGGATACATTGAGCAATTATCAGACCCTGAGCGTTGGCAACATTCCTCAGACCCTGAGTGGGACTGGAAAGCAACCACAAGTAGCGATGAGGCCATCGGGCACATTTTTGCCTATGGTGCTATGGCTGAGTTGATACAAGAACCAACGCTTAAAAAACGTGCAATTACGCTGATTGATACCCTGATGAGCCACATCATCAAAAACGATATGTACATGATAGATTACAACGGCAAACCTACACAATGGGGCCGTTGGAATCCGGAATACGTAAATGCATTCCCGATAAATGTGGGCGATAGAAAACTGAACTCATCGAACATAGTAGCTATGCTTCAAACAGCCTACCATTTCACCAAGAAAGAGAAATACAAACAAAAGGCGTTTGAATTGATGAAAAAACATGGGTATTACGAAAACCTGATGCGCCCGATGAGTGTAATTGGTAAAGCACCAGAAGACGCCGACGAACACAGCAAACACATGTCAGACGGCTGGAATCACTCAGATGATGAAATGTATTTTGTAGGTTACTGGGGCTTGTATCGTTATGCTTTTAATGATACGCTAAAAGCTGCTTACAAAAAAGCCATTATTGACCACTGGGAGGCTGAACGCCCAGAGAAAGAAGGTGCATGGAATATTTTCACGGCAATTACAGGCACTAAAACCTTTGACCTGAACGAAGCAGCCTGGTATTTAAGAGAATATCCGCTTGATATGATTAACTGGAACATCACTAACAGCCACCGTAAAGATATTGAGAAGATAGCGCCGAACTTCCGTAACCAAACAACGAAAGAAGTTTTACCGCCTGACGAAACGCCTATTCAACGCCACAACGGCAATACGTTCAGGCTTGACCGTAAGGGAGGCAACGGTACCTCAGAAGAGAGTGCAGGCGACATCTGGTTGTTACCTTATTGGCTAGGCCGATACCAAGGTATAATCAGCGCTCCGCAGAAATAAGCCAAATTAAAAACCTGATGAAATATCTGTGCCGAACGGGTATTTCGTCAGGTTTTTAGTTTTATTTTGCAGGATAAAAAAACACTACTCAATGAAAAGAATTCTACTATTTGTTTTGCTTTTGACTAATTATTGTGTGTTTGGGCAGGATTACCGTTGTAAAAGTGTGCTTTTATCTGTTTCAGCTGATTTTCTAAATGAAAAGACACGCATCCAACACCTAGAAGACAGTACACAATTATCTTCAAATCTACGTTTGCTACCTTCAGACATAACAGCATATGACACAATGCCGTTTATTTTCTGTCAAGGTTCTACTATGGAGCTAAGAGGATCTGTTGGTAATTCTTGGCTTTCTTTTCCTGGTGAGTATACATTCGAGTGGGAAGGCCCTAATAATTTGAAAGCAAGCGGCAACACACTTACTCTTAAGAATATCAATCAAAATACGATAGGAGAATATACGCTGAAAGCAAACATTAAAATGAATGGTTGCAGAGACACTATTTTGGTAGAAAAGTATCAAATTTTAGTAGCCACGCCAACGGTAAAGGTATCAGATAGAGAAACTTGTGAAGGGGGAAGTGTAAAACTAGAATCATCTAATAATAATGGTGGGTTTATTTATGATTCCTTCCAAAAAAGCAAAAATACCTACAATTGGACCGGGCCAAACAATTTTAGTAGCAGAGAAGAGAGCCCTGTTCTTACAAACATTAAAGAATCAGGAGTTTATACTTTAAATATTACGTTTTCTGATTTTTGTGTAGGCTCATACCAAGCAACTGCTAAGGTAAATATCAAAAAAGAAGCTTTAGTTAATGCGTCAGCAAGCTCTATATGCTTGAATGGGGAAGCTAGATTAAGTGCTTCTCCTTCATTATCAGGAGTAACTGGCAAATATACATGGAAAGGCCCGAATGGGTTTTCAAAAGAAGGTCAACAGGTTTTAATCAACAATATCAGTAAAAAAGATATAGGTGCGTATAAAGTCATTGCTCAATTTGAAGGTGGTTGCACCAATATTGATTCATCTTCTGTTACTTTAAATATTCCGGCTCCCATCTATAACTTTACTAAAATAGAAGAGCAATGTGAGGGAGAAACGATGACTTTTCCTCAAAAAAATTCTTGGAACCGTAATTATTTTGATGAGGGTACAAAAGCAATTTATTCATGGACAGGTCCTAAGGGATTCAAGAGCGATAAAGAAACCCCATCTATTTCCAATTTCGACAATAGTTTGGCGGGAGAATATAAACTTGAAATAACTTTTACAGGTGCTTGTGAGGCCAAATACAATAAAAGTTTTTTTATAAAAGCAGCTGATAAACTTAATCTCTTTCTCCATTTAACCTCAGCTAAAATCCCTTTAGGACAAAGTTTATCTATCTCACCATACGCCGTATGGTCGAATAAAAGTCAATATAGATACAGCTGGCAAGGGCCTGATAATTACTCAAGTAGTCGCCAATCAATATACATAGAAAATTTCGATGAGAAAAAAGCCGGTAAATATACCCTAACATTAGATGCTCCGGGTTGTAAAGAAAAATCTGTGGTGAGTGCTGACCTCATTTTAGAATCAGCAATCGAGGTTCCACCATTAAAAGTGTATACCGATTCCACTCAGGAAAAATACTGTAAAGGCTCAACAGTCAGGCTTGTAGCTCATGCTAATCCAACATCTTATACACCTGATTTAAGTTTCAATTGGACAGGACCTAATGGATTCAAATCTCATAAATCTGTTGCTTATGTCACAGATTTTGGAGAAAGTAAAAGCGGTATTTATACAATTACTGCTTCAAACCAGTATGGTAGCGCTACAAGTACTATTAATATTTCTCTTATAAAGACACCTCAAATCAGAATTTCAGATACCTTAAAAATATGCGAAGGCGGATCAGGAAGTAGTAATTACGTTAGCTTTATTCCAAGTAGCTATTATACTCAAAGCGTAAATGGTATTTTTGCCCCTTCTAACATGAGCCAAACTTATGAATGGACTGGGCCGAATAATTTTAAATCTAATGGACAATATATCTCATTTAAAAATTTCAGGAAAAGCCAAGCAGGTGAATATGAATTAAAAGTTACTTTTTCAGGTGGTTGCGAAGGTGTTGTCAGTAAGAAACTTCAAGTTCTTGAAAGTCAACCTGAAATCAATTTCTCAGTCGATAAATTATGTAATGGTAATTTTCTTATTACGCCATCAGTTGCTAACCAAAGTTATCTAAACTCGCTATTAGAATATAAAATTTTTAATTCTGAAAAACAGGAGGTCCGTAATCCTATTCAGTCAGGAGCAAGCAATATATATACCGTTGAAGCCTATTTAACCGGGATATGCACAGCAAACAAACAAACGCAAATAGACTTAAAAAATGCAAAGGAGTTCAGTATTAATATTCCAAAAACAGCCAATATTTGCGAAAGTAAAGGTCATATTTTATATCCTGATATAGTTGAGCCTTTTCATAATGAGATTATAGACAATACTTTTAAACAAACCTTTGTATCCCCTAATGTTTTCTATAGCTGGTCTGGACCTAATAATTTTACATTCCTAAGTTCTATACTTTACCTGTATCCTACGGAAAATAGCTCCATAACCCCAGGCATTTACAAACTAACCGCCACACTTAGCGGCGAATGCCAAGGAACCTACGAAGCTGAAACAGAAATAATTATAGACTCAGAAAGACCCAGAGTTGACTTTAATCTGGTTCAAAAAGACAATCTTATCATTCTGGAAAATACAACCTTGAGCGATAATAGTTCAACTTTCTTCTGGGACTTTGGAAACGGCCAACATAGCGAGCTTTCAACACCCGATACAATTGCTTATACCAATCCCGGCACTTATACTATCAACTTAACAGCTAGCAATGCTTGTGGCACGGCTTCTAACTTCAGAAAAATAACCATCACCAAAGAAGAAGTTGAAGAAGAAAATCCAGAGGAAGAAGAACCCGAAGAAGAAAACCAAATCCTAAGCAACGAAAAACCTACTGAGCTTTTAAGTTTCACCGTCTCGCCCAACCCATCAGCCGGAATGGTTGAAATCAGTAACCCGAATAAACTTGATGTACAAATATCTGTGCATTCGATGGATGGGAAAACGCTTGGTACTTTTAGCGTAGACAGCAGCCAGGCTACTGTTACG
Source organism: Emticicia soli (assembly GCF_037860775.1). NCBI lineage: Bacteria > Pseudomonadati > Bacteroidota > Cytophagia > Cytophagales > Leadbetterellaceae > Emticicia > Emticicia soli. The sequence continues at coordinate 89,695 of NZ_JBBEWC010000006.1, forward strand.
TACGATTTCAGCAATTATGTAGCAGGCGTTTATCTGATAAAATGTATGCAGAAAAACGGACAGGTGCGCACACGAAAGATAGTCATTCATAAATAACCTATCGCCTAATCTATGAAATACTCACTTTTAACCCTTATTTTTTCACTATCAGCTTGCACAACTATGGAGTATATGACCGAAAAACAGATTACTGATGATGCCAACTATCATCATGATTTAGATAATAACGATAATTTTTCGCCCGATAACCAATGGCTCGTATACGATACCCGTACCGACGATGGTGGCATTGCAGCCTCGGCACGTATCGAGAAAGTAAATGTTGAAACAGGCGAAAAGAAGATAGTTTATGAACTGCCCCACAATCAGGCATGGGGGCCGGGTGCTGGTGCAGTAAGCTACTCACCTGTTGAAAACGCCGTTGTGTTCATTCATGGCTTGCCTAGCGTTACCGAGGCAAATCCCTACCAACAATGGCGCCGCACGGGTGTGATTATCGACGAAAATCTGGCGGGCAAACGTATTTTTATGGATGCTCGTGATATTACCGCCCCTTACACCAAAGGAGCTTTGAGAGGTGGCACACACCGCCACGAATGGAGCGGCAACGGCCAATGGATAGGCTATACCTACAACGATGCCGTTATGAAAGCATTGGAAGATTCAACCGGAGAAAAACATAATTTGCGCACCATTGGTGTATCGAAAAAAATTAATGCCGTAGTGCTTGAAAAAGACGCAACAGGCGAAAATATATCAGGCGAATGGTATAGTGTGCTGGTAGTAAAAGTAACGCCTACGCCAACACCGGGCTCAGACGAAATAAGCCACGCAGCAGGCGATAGTTGGGTGGGTACAAATGGCTATCAGAAAACTGATGGCTCACGCCAGATGGCAAGGGCTTTTATTGGCACCGTAAAAGACAAAAACGGCAAAAATGTTGATGAGGTTTTTATTGTTGATATTCCAGAAGATATTACCATAGCAGGCGAAGCAGGCCCACTTGAAGGCACAGCCACCACCATGCCTATGCCCCCTAAAGGTACAGTTCAACGCCGCCTTACACATACAGCCGATGGCAATCAGCCAGGTTGTGTGGGTATAGTTCGTAGCGCCCCTGACGGGCAAACGCTGGCATTTCTGGCAAAAGACGATAAAGGTATTTTACAAATATTCACTATTGCCCCTGATGGCACGAAACTTACCCAACTTACGTTCCATGATACGCCGGTAGAGGGCTTCTTCCGTTGGCATCCATCAGGTAAAAACATTTACTACGTTTGTAATGGAAGCATTATGAGCTGCGAAACAGACCCTGAGGCGTTTGATAAGCGCGTGAAACAACTAACAAAACCAACGGTTCCGTCGCCCACAAACCTGGTTATTTCGCACGATGGCAAAACCATTGCATTTAACAGGCTTATTGGCAAAGCAAAGCAGGTGTTTATCGGAAAGCTTTAAAAGGAACTCTTCGGGCTTTTTTTCTTGTAACGTACTTAATATTCAGTTTACCGTTTTCGTCAACGGCTTTCAGAAAGATATTCGAGCCAATGCTTTCGGGGTCATATTCTTTAAACTGATACGTAGAATCTCTTTTTCGCAGATTACTGAGCGGTATCTGAATATTAAGGTCGGTTTTATCTCCAAAGCTATAAACACCATCAAGAAAAAACGTAATTACGTTGCTTTCTATCTGCATCTTTTTCACTTCTACCTCTTTGCCTTTAATCACAAAGTCTTGTACAATAGGCGCAAGTTGCACATGTTCAAGCGGACGGCTTTTGAAAATCATTTTTTTGATTTTCAGAAAAGGGTCAAAATCTACAATCTCGGCATCTCGCAAATCAACTGTCAAGTACCCATCAATCGAATTTTGTACCAACGAAACATCGTTTTTCAATTCAGCACTAATTTTAATTGTACTGGTCAGCTTTCCATTAATATTTCTATCGGTAATACTATATTGTCCAAAATTATTAAATGCCGAAAACACCGATTTCACATTGGTATTTAAAAGCTTGGCCTGTATATTCATCTGCGTAGGCTTGCTTGAACTTAAATTGTCAAGACTGCCCGCAACCTGAAAAGTACCACCAAAGGCATTCAGCGAAAAATGATGCAATTGAATCTTTTTCGTACTGAGCGTTATTTTACCCTTCATATTCTGGGCTGTAATACGGTTATATTTAAACCTCTTAGCCTCCAGGTTGGCCTCTATTTCAATATTATCAATGGCTTTGTCTACCAATGTAGAAAGCGTAAATCTTGCGTTTGTTGGTCTTTTTGCTCTGTTGCGGTCAAGGTTCAATAAAACCCTTAGCCAGTTCAATTCCCAATCAGGTATCTTAATATTTACTATGGCTTTCAGCGGGCTGTTTTCTGTGTACAAATACGGCATCAATCCCACTATATTTCCGTTGATATACAAGTTATTTATGCCATCAAATATCTGAATGCTCGGAATCCTCACTTCCTCACCCGTAAAGGCCACATCGCCTCTTATATTCTCAATCTTTACCTTTTGTGGTATATAAGTAAAAGCAAGTTCCTGCAACGATACACTCCCATACAACAAGCCATTCAGTTTTCGGGTAGTTTTATTAAACATTTCCTTAATATCTCCCTTATAGGTAATCTTCATTACGGCTTTGCCCTTATTGACTTTGTAACGCTCAGGGTCTAGTAAATCATTCAAAGAAGCAGGCGAAGCCTCTAGCGTGCAATCAATCTCGGCCAAGGTTTTGTCTAAATCATTGATTACTATGCTGCCTGTAATCGGGATACTCTCAAAGAAACCATGAATATTATTACCTACAATTCGGGTATTGGCGTCTCCGGTAGGTAGTTTATCATCGGCATGGTTAGTAAATGTACCCTGTGTGCTGAGGTCTTTCAGTAAGCCAACCCGAAGTTTATATTCAAAAGCCCGTGCATCAAAATTGATGTCTACTTGTGGTTTAGGTTCGCCTATCTTGGCATTAAGATGTACTTGTGCCGTAACTATGGGTTCTATTTTTATTCGTGTCAGAATAGTAGACAGGTGCTGCGTCAGTAATTTTCTGGCATTAGCCAAAGGGATTTCCTTAACCACAAAATCAAGTTTAATTGTTTTTGCATTTTCGTTGAAATCAACCACACCCGACAACAGGATTTTATCTTGCGTCTGCACCAATAAATCTGATGGATTTACGGTTAATTTCTTAGCTTCTTCGTCAAAAGTGAGGTCAAGGTTCAATACTACTTCCTGATTTTCAAGAAAAGTACCTTTATCTGTATCAAAAGTTAAGCCTTTAAAAAAGCTATGACCTTTGGCATTTACGTGCCAGATGTGGTCTTTCTGGTCTACCTTGTTTGTGAACTCATGAAAATCTACAGCATAAGATTTCTCTTTAAGCGAATCAACATACTGAACTTTAAATTCCTTAAATATTATCTCATCAAGATTTTCGAGCGCACCCGTTTTAGGCGCTTTAGCAGTAGTAGAATCTTTTTTTGGAGAAGCAAAAACCGAGAGGTTTGAAAAACCATCTTTTCTTCTGAAAATACTCATGCTACCATTAGCCAATTTTACACTATGTATTTTCACTTTGCCAACAAGCAAAGACGTTGTTTCTAAAGTAACATTAATTAAACCTGCATCTATCAGATGCGTATTATGCTGGTCGAAATACTTATCTTTCAGCTTTACATCTATCAGCGAAAAAGTAAACCCTATTCCATCTTGAAAAGGTGCAAACTTAAAATCACGCACCTCGAGTGTGCCGTCTATTCGGTCATTAACCAGCTCTTTCAAGCGTACAAAAAGTGAATCCTGATTATGATATATCCAAAATCCTACTCCGCTTAAGAGCAAAACAAGACTCCCGCAAATAATTAATGTTACTTTAAGAATTCTAGACATCATAATAGGTTTTTTATCAAATGTGTGAATCTGGGTTCCCACTTTGTAAAAGCACGATTGTGTGTCCGAAATTACTTAATAAGAATCTCCTTTACTACTGAACCATATTTTTTAATTAAAAACTAATCGTTTTTTTATTAATCGTATGCAACAACAGTTACACATATACCTTTACTGTACCGTATGTATATACGACACCTCTCTCTACACATACCCCTATTAAATGTAATTAAAAAAATTATGCCCGGGGTTTTAGTTCAAAGGCTTCGGCTAGTAATTCAAACGAACGGCGGCGTTTTTGCCAGTTATTAGCCATTGTTGCTACTATTACCTCGTCTACATCAAATTCGTTGGCAAGGGTCAGTAATTTTTCCTTTACTTCGTCTTTCGTTCCTGATATTACCCTACCTCGGTTACGGTGTATCCGTTCTTGCTCGGCTAATGAAAACTGGTATTTCTGAATAAACGCTTCATCGCCAAAATTATCGAACTTACCTTGCTCAAACTGCACCAATACATAGTCGAGAAACTTACGCATTTGTCGGGCATCTTCTTCGGTTTCGCCACATATTACCGAAATAGAAAGCAAAGCATGAGGTTTTGAGAATTGCGCCGATGCCTCAAAATTCTTACGGTATAATTCTACAATATCTGGCTGTGCAAAACCATTGATGAATCGGGCAATAGCCAGGCCAACGCCAAATTGGGCGGCAATTTTACTGCTTCCACCGCTCGAACTCAATATCCATTGGCTAGGAATCGTGGGCGATTGCGGTACAGCCAGAATCGGGCCATATTTGGTAGCGGCCGTATCGCCGAAAAAATGTTGCAGGTATTCTAGTTGTTGCAGGTAACTTTGCTCACTAAAATCGTTCGAAGGATTAAGCAATGCAGCCGTTATTCTATCGCCACCCGGTGCACGGCCAATGCCTAAATCGATACGACCCGGAAACAGCGTTTCAAGCATTCTGAAGTTCTCGGCCACTTTTAAAGCACTGTGGTTAGGCAGCATAATACCCCCTGAACCAATGCGGATATGCTTGGTTTCGTCGGCTAGTTTTACCATCAGTACCTCGGGTGTAGAGCCTGCAATAAAAGAAGAATTGTGGTGTTCTGATACCCAAAAGCGGCTAAAACCTAGTTTTTCACCCAGTTTTACCGTAGCTATTGTTTCTTCAACAGCATCAATAGCGGTTTTACCTTGTGTTACTATTGATTGGTCAAGTATGCCTAATTTCAATTTACTCATTTTCTGGTTTGTGTTTTAATCATGGAAGTTGTTGAGTATCTTAGTTTCTTTTCCAAAACACTACTATTTTTAGATTGATTAAGGGTACAAGGTAGAGACAGGGCAGTGCCCTGTCTCTACAATATCATGTACTTCAAAGAACATTTATTTTGCTAATCGTAATAAATTAAAATCCTCAACAACTTCATTAACACAAATCTTTCTTGATTCGTTACTTAAAGTCACTATACAAAACTATAGTAAGCACTCTTTGCGTAACAGAGAGTGAAAAGATTTTAATATATCGTCCCTAACGGGACTTAGAAATTTCGGATTATTTTTACTACCGATATATCATCCCTACGGGATATTTCCGAGTCCCGTTAGGGACGATATATCGGTAGAATGAATACGCTTTTTTGAATACCAATATCCCGTAGGGATAATGTATTGTAGTTTCCGATAAAAGTTTTGGTAACAACAAAACACAAAAAAGTCTCCGGCAAAATTTACCGGAGACAGGCTACGAATTCTAGTGGAAGGTGATTGTAAGTTCTTAAACCAAAGCGCTTGCTTGTTGATACGCAGGCTTTATGCCGAGTTCGTTATGTAAGTTATCTATGGTAGTCAATAGTTGGTCCATTCCTGCTTTCAGTTCTTCTGTAAGTGGGTCAACCGCACGGCGGGTATAGGTCGAAATCGGGAAACCTCTCTTCATCAGGCTATACTTAGCAATGGTCGGATAAGCCGAATGCACGATGTCCATTGAGTCATTAAAAAACTTTTGTACTTTTTCAACCTCTGCCGAATTCTCTCTGAAGTGCTCACATATCCACACCACCAATTCGGGGAAGATATTCCCCTGTATGCACGATAATCCCGCAGCACCTGCTCTTAATGATGATACCGCATTTACCATGTAGGCATCGTACAAACCAAAGTTATAACCCTGCCCTACTGCTAGGCGGCGAGCAACTTCAGCTTCATCAAGGCAAGTATCTTTGTGGTATATCAATCGGTTTGATGGTAATAGCTTTGCCAGTATCTCAGAGCTTATCAGGCGTTTATAAGGCACAGGGCACTCATAAAAACCTAGCGGAACATTTGGCGTAAGGTGCATTAGCTCTTCCATGCGCTCCAGAAACACAGCGTCCGACTCGTCGGCATTGGCAATCTGGCTTGTAATTACAATTACGGCCTGTACGCCTGTATCATAAATACGTTTCACAAAATCGGCCTGCTCGGCTATTGTTCCGCCCAGCGTACCTGTGGCTACAACCGGAATATGCCCTGCGGCTTGGTCTACTACTTGTTTGGTAACAGCCAGACGCTCGTCGTTCGTGAGTTCATACATTTCGCTCGACAAACAGTTTGCAAACAGCCCTGCTGAGCCTGCCTGCATATAATAATCGGTTAGTACAGAAAGCCCGGCGTAATCAACTGCTCCGGTTTCTGTAAAAGGCGTGAGCATAACAGGAATAAAACCCTGTGGTAACGAATTGGTGGAAGAAGCCATAATTCTAAAATGTTTTAATCGGTATTGTAGGGTTAGGATTTCGTTTTAAACTTAGTTATCAGCACCCCGGTAAGGAAAATACTCAATGTACCTATCACCATAATCATATTCTGGTGGAAAGGGCTACGCAAAGCCGCAAATTCGTCGGGTATCTGCTTCGAGAAAGTCATCCAGCAAATAACCAATATACCTATTATGGTAGCTATCACGGCCTCGGTATTCTTTGCTTTTTTGGCAATCATGCCTAGCAGGAATAAACCCAGCATACCGCCTGCAAAAATACCCGAGAGCATCCACCAGATATCAAGCACACTCTTTACGCCAATCATGGCAACGCCCGTAAGCATACCTAACAAGCCAAATACCGTAGTGGCAATGTAAAGCAGGCGCATTGTTTGGGTTGATGTTAAATCAGGCTTGATGTAGCGTTGGTAAATATCAACCGAGAAAACCGTAGCCGAGGCATTCATGCCCGAGCTGATGGTACTCATGGCAGCCGACATAATGGCGGCTACAATTAAACCTAATAAGCCTGCCGGAATTTTGTTTACCATAAAGTGCGGCATTACTTTGTCGCCAATGTCGGCGGCCGACAAGGTAGAGGCCAATTGATTTAACTCGCTGGTGCTTCCGTTAGGTAGACGCTCCATAACTACCTGCATCTGCACTTGGTGCAACAGCTCGGGGTTGGTTTGGTAATAGGCGTACAAACATGAGCCTATTATAAAGAATATCAGCGAAACAGGTAGGTATAAATAAACGCATAGCCAGATAGAACGAGTAGCTTCGCTGGCCGAGGTAGTGGTATGGTAACGCTGAACATAGTTCTGGTCCATACCAAAATTATTAAGATTCATAAAGAAACCATATAATAATACTACCCAGAATGTGGATTGAGTAAAGTCGGGAATTAGGCTGCCCAGGCTGAATTTATCGTCGGCCTGTCCGATTTCAATAATATGACTAACACCACCCGGCATGCCTTTTACGACCAATGCCAGAATGATTAAAGCGCCGATGGTTTTTATTACCCCCTGCACCACTTCCGTCCAGATGACGGCCTCCATGCCTCCCATTACTGTATAAATAATGATACAAATCCCTACTACAATCATGATACTCTCCATCGAATAACCCGTAAGTGCTTGTAAGCTAAGGGCGATACCGAAGAAAATAGAACCCATACGGGCCAATTGCGTAAGCAGAAAACAAACCACTGCGTAAGTTCTGGCCCATGCACCAAAGCGGTGCTCAAGGTGTGTATAGGCCGATACCTCGCCGGTGTTGCGGTAAAAAGGCACAAAATAACGAGATGCCACCCATGCTGCCAAGGGCATTGAAAGGCTGAACACAAACGAGTTCCAGTTGCTACCAAAGGCTTTACCGGGTACTCCCAGAAAAGTATTACTGCTCAAAAAAGTAGCATAGATAGAAAGCCCGATAGCCCAGCCGGGTATCTTGCCCGATGCCGTTGTAAACTGGTCGGCGCTTTTGTTTTTTCTTGAGAAATAAACTCCTATTATTACCATTCCGGCCAGATAACCAAAAATGATGAGTAGGTCAATAACAGGGAGTGTTGTAAGGTTCATGCGTTAAGGTTAAATGGTTCAATAGGACAAATAAGGCATTTGGCAGTATTATGATAAAAATATACATTGATTTTTGAGCCAATGTTGTTTTTTTATAATCTGACAAACATTTTATTTAACTTTACAAAGATAGTAGATAAAAAAATAGAAATTTTATAGACATTTTCCCAATCATTATACGATATTATCATAAATAATTTTTAGCAATGAAGCCCCATTTTCATAAAGTACCAATCAATACCGAGCAATCGTTCAGCATCAGGCACGACACTAAACCTAATTTTGGAACTATATGGCACTATCACCCCGAGCTTGAGCTCCACTATGTAATAAAAGGCGAAGGCGTAAGATTTATTGGTGATAACGTGAGTAATTTTTCGTCAGAAGAAGTGCTGCTATTAGGCGAAAACCTACCGCATACGTGGCGATGTAACAAAGAGTATTTTCAGGGGAATGCCGACCTGCAAGTAGAAGCCATTGTGATGCAGTTTATGCCTGATTGCCTCGGTGCTGATTTTCTGAGTTTAAGCGAGGCCTACGCCATCAGGAAACTGTATGAGAAAGCCAAACGTGGATTGCTTATAAAAGGAGAAACCGCCCAACAGCTAAAAGACCTGATGCACTCGGCACTATTGGCAAGCCCCTTGCAAAGACTTATTATTCTCTTATCAATATTAGATTCTTTGACCGAATCAGACGAGGTGGAAATGATAACGGCCGCTAATACATTTTATCAGTCGAACGAAATGGAAACTGTGCGGCTTAATAATGTTTGTAGTTATACACTTGCCAATTATGCTAAAGACATAAAGCTCGAAGACATTGCGGCCATTGCAAACTTGAGCACTACCTCATTCTGCCGTTATTTCAAACTCATGACCCACAAAACCTATAACGATTTCCTGACCGAAATACGGGTAAGCCATGCTTGCCGGGCGCTTATAGATAACCGATTAAGCATTGAGATTATTTGTTTTGAAAGTGGCTTTAATAACCTTTCAAATTTTTACAGGCACTTCAAAAACGTGAAAGGCATTACACCATTAGAATATAAGAAACAGTATCTGAAGACTGAGGCAGTAAGTTAATTTCTCATTTACCATGACAAACCGGAATCCCGTTTGCATCATGATGCGTAAAATTATTGGCGGGTAAATTAACCCCTTTGAAGATAAGCCAGATGGCCAGCATAATATAAGAGAAAGTATAAACAACTTTAGGCTTAAAGCTAATCAGCTTGCGGATACCATTACCCAGAAAAGCAAAACTGAGCATCATGGGCAGCGTGCCTAAGCCAAACAAAGCCATAAACAAAACACTCTCCCAGGCTTCGCTCATCAGAAATGCGCCGCTTAGGGCAGCATAAACCAATCCGCAAGGCAATAGGCCATTAAGTACGCCAAAAACCAGTTGTGCAAAGAGCGAATGTTTTTTGTAGAAAACACCCAGCGAAGATTTAATAAAATTGGTAAAACGGCTTACGTAAGGCAATACATCTAAAGATTGTCGCCAGCGGGCAGGTACAACAAAAGCCAATAGAATAAGGCTGCCAACAATAATAAAAAGTGCTTTCTGAGAAGTAAACAGGGCGATTTGCTCACCTACCAGGCCCACCATAAGCCCCAAAAGGCTATAGGTTAAAATACGGCCAAGGTTATAAACCACGCGGCCCAGTATATAGCGGCCACGTTTGCTTTTATCGCCGGGTAAAAGCATAGAGATAGGCCCACACATACCCATGCAGTGCAGGCTTCCGGCTAATCCTATCATAAATGCTGAGTACAACATCTTAAAGCACGATTTTTTCTTCTGTCTGATAAACCTTTCCGGCTTTTTCCCACTCTATTTTTACTACCCACAAGCCTTTTACGAGCTTGTTTACCTCAATATTTTGTACGGTGTTTTGCTGTAAGGCGAGGTCTACCGTAAAATCTTTTTTAGCATCAGACGGCCGATAAAATTTTACTTTGCCTACTGCCCCTTTTTGTTCGGCAGGAAAACTGATACTTACTTCTTGTTTTTCACCTGCATAGCTTATCTGTACAGGCGTTGCCAATTGCTCAGCATTGCGTTGCTTTTCAATTTCAGCCTGATACGCAATCTCTTGTTTGTAGTAGTCGTTGCTCACCAACGATATATCTTTTTGTTTTACACAAAGCGTAACCAGCGTAATCATAAAGATTACAAAAAGTGTGTAAACAATACCGATTTTATGTCCGAAGTTCATGATTGTAATTGATTAATGTCTTGAACTTTGATTTAGCGGTTCGCCGCCGCGGCTGATTTTTGGATTTCACTGATTTCAGTTCTCTAGAAATCAGTCAAAAAACGATTACATGCTTCTATAATATCAGTAAAATCATTTAATCAGGTAAATCAAAGTTCAAGACTACTCCTCCCTAAATCCCAAAAAAGTTGTTTTGATAGTTTCCAGCTTATCGTCGCCCTGCCATACTTCTATGGCCAGATTGGTTTTGATTTTTTTGATAGCCGACTTATCCATATCCAGAAAGAAAACTACATCGGCTTTACCTTCTTTCGGAACAATTATTTTCTTTTTACCGTCAATCAGTCTTATAGTTCCCTCGTTATCCTCAACTTTCAGGTAAACCTCCATAGCTTCGTTGCTTTTGTTCACAATCTGGGCATTATACAGGTTACTGATTTTGTTATTGGCTTGCTCCTGATACATTTGGCCCGGCACACGCATCACCGTTGTTTCTATGGCTTCACGGCTCATCAATAAAAACGCCTCAACCCCTACCAGCAATACCAGCACCGCCGAATAGGCATAAGCTCTTGGCGATAATTTATAAGGAATCCGTTTTTCAACACTCTCGGCCGAGCCATATTTAATCAGACCAATCGGTTTATTTATTTTGGTCATCACGTCGTCGCAGGCATCAATACAAGCTGTACAGTTTATACATTCAAGCTGCGCACCATTGCGGATGTCGATACCAGTAGGGCATACCTGCACACAAAGTTTACAATCTATGCAGTCTCCTTTAAGCGTTGGTGTTGCGGGTGTTTCATGTTTGCTGAGTTTACCTCTTGGCTCGCCTCTTACCCAATCATAAATAATATTAATTGTATTACGGCCTATTAATACCCCCTGTAAGCGGCCATACGGGCAAATAGAGACACAAACCTGCTCACGCAGAACCGTAAAAACATAGTAAAAAATGCCTGTGAAGGCAACTATACCAATAAACCCGGTCAGGTGTTCAGCGGGCGGCTGTGTAATAATCTGTTTGGTTGCTTCAATCCCTATCAGATACGCCATTGTTGTATGAGCAATCAGAATAGAAATAAGCAGAAACACCAGTCGTTTACCACCTTTCTTTATAATTTTCTCGGCTGTCCAGGGGGCTTTATTTAGCGCCATCTGCTGTTTGCGGTCGCCCTCAATCCAGTATTCTATTTTACGGAAAACCATTTCCATGAATACCGTTTGCGGACAAGCCCAACCACACCAGAAACGCCCATATACTACCGTAAACAAAGTAATAAATATAAAGAATGTAATAAGACCAACACTAAAAATAACAGAGTCTTGTGGCAAAAATAACTGACCAAACAATACAAACTTCCGTTCGAAGATGTTTATCATCAGTAATGGCTGTCCGTTGATTTTAACAAATGGCCCAACAAAAAACAGTCCTAAAAATACCAGCGTAGCAATAACACGGTAATTGTGGTAACGGCCGCTTGGTTTTTTCGGATACACCCATATCCTCTTTCCATCGCTGTCTACCGTGGCAATACTGTCGCGATAGGCTTCATCTATAAAATCTAAATTGCTCACTTGGCTCTGTATTTTAATCTACTTATTTCTATCTAATTCAACTCATGTCATCAGCAAAACATTATCGTATTTTATAAAGCAGCCACTGGTTTTGCACTGGTCGAATCAGTAGCAGTAGCAGCACTTTTTTCTCCTTGTGGAGCCTTGGCATTTGGCGGATTTGTACCCTGAATCGACAAAATATAATTACTTACACTTTGTATTTCGTTAGGTTTCAGCGTAGCCTGCCATGCAATCATTCCTTTTTCGGGCACACCGTATTTCACGGTTTTAAATATATCGTTAATAGTGCCACCGTGTAGCCAATATTCGTCGGTCAGGTTTGGCCCTACCCCACCTTCTCCGGTTTGTCCGTGGCAGGCAGCACATTTCGATGTAAATATTTCTTTGCCGCTGTTTACAGTTTTGCTATCGTCTACCAGGAGTTTTACTGTTTTTTCGTCAATGGTATTTGCCATTTTCGATTGAAACAACTCTACCTCTTTTTTGGCTTCGTCCATAGCTAACTGGTACTCTTCTTCTTGCAAAGGTGTGATGTTCCAGACATGGTAAGCACCCAGGTAAACAACCGCAAAAGCAATAGTTGCGTAAAACATTTTTACCCACCAAGGTGGCAAATGGTTGTCGAGTTCTCTGATACCATCATAATCATGGTTCAATAGAATATCTTCTTCTTTTTCAACAGGTATGGTAGTTCCTGCTTCTTTTTGCCACCATTTACTAAAACTAAATGGCTCTATCACTCTTCCTTCTTTGTGAGCAATAATTTTATTGATAACGCTATACATATTAAGTACCACCACCAATAAGATAATTGCCGTGAGAATCAATACGATAAGTATCAATACCTGAATGAGTTCATCGCCTGATTTGATAAATTGTCCCATAACGGATTAGTATATTAAATTTCTTAAAAGCTTTTTTGTTATACCACAGAGACCTACTCTTTGTCTAATGGAAGGCTCTCAATGTGCTCCTGTTTCTTTTTATCAAATCTGAACACATGCCAGCCCAGACCAACAAAAAACAGAAAGAAAACCAGTAGTGAGAAGATCGGGTAGATACTAACCCCGTCCATCTGCTCAAAATAATGTTTAAACATTGTCGTAAGTGTTTATAAAAGTAGGTTTTTAGGCCTACTTTGTTGTTTTTATATCGGTACCTAGTCTCTGTAAGTAAGCAATCAGTGCTATGATTTCTTTGTCTTTACTTGTTTTGATTTTGGCATCAGCCAGGCGTTGAGTAATTTCTGCGGCCTGTTTTTCGGCTTCTGCTACTGCTATATCTTCGTAGCCTTCAGGGTATGGTACGCCTAGCGTGCGCATGGCCTTGATTTTGGCTGGTAGCAGTTCTTTATCATAATCGTTTTCTAAAAGCCAAGGGTACGGAGGCATGATTGAGCCCGGCGACATGGTGGTTGGGTCCATCATGTGGTTATAGTGCCAGCTATCAGGATACTTACTACCTACACGGTGTAAGTCTGGGCCAGTACGTTTAGAACCCCACAAGAACGGATGGTCATACACAAACTCTCCGGCTTTTGAATACTCGCCATAACGCTCAGTTTCTGAACGGAACGGACGAACCATCTGCGAGTGACACCCTACACAACCCTCTTTTATATATATGTCACGTCCGGTCAGCTCAAGAGGGGTGTAAGGTTTTACAGCATCAATTGTAGGTATATTTGACTCAATGAGCGCCGTTGGTACAAACTCTACTACTCCACCTATTGCCACAGCTACAATTGCTAAACCAGTGAATATAACTGGTTTACGCTCTAATACTGCATGCCATGTTCCGCCTGTTACTTTTACGTTTTTCTCAAGTGCTGGTGCTTCGGCGTATTCTGCCGGTACAAACGCCCCTTGTTTAGCTGTTTTAATAAGGTTGTATATCATTACCAGTGTACCAATCAGGTACATAGTACCCCCCACGGCTCTAATCATATACAATGGCACAATCTGCGTTACTGTTTCCAGGAAGTTCGGGTATGCAAGGAAACCGTCTTGTGTAAACTCTTTCCACATTAAGCTTTGTACAAAACCAGCCCAATACATTGGCAAGGCATAGAAAATAATACCTAAAGTACCCAGCCAGAAGTGCGTATTGGTGAGGGTTTTAGAGTAAAGCTGTGTTTTATACATACGTGGTATCAGGTAATATAAGATACCAAATATCATGAAGCCGTTCCAGCCTAAAGCCCCTACGTGTACGTGAGCGATTGTCCAGTCGGTAAAGTGAGAGATGGCGTTTACGTTTTTCAACGAAAGCATCGGTCCTTCAAAAGTGGCCATACCATAAGCTGTTACGGCTACCACAAAGAATTTCAGAACAGGGTCTTCGCGTACTTTGTCCCATGCACCACGTAAGGTTAATAACCCGTTTAACATACCACCCCACGATGGCGCAATCAGCATAATTGAAAACACCGTACCTAAACTCTGTGCCCAGTCTGGCAACGAAGAATAAAGCAAGTGGTGAGGCCCAGCCCAGATGTAAATAAATATCAAAGACCAGAAGTGTATAATTGATAACTTATATGAATATACGGGTCTGTTAGCTGCTTTAGGCAAGAAGTAGTACATCAGCCCAAGGTAAGGCGTTGTAAGGAAGAACGCCACCGCATTGTGGCCGTACCACCATTGCACAAGGGCATCTTGCACACCTGCATAAAGCGAGTAGCTTTTGGTTAAGGATACAGGTATTGCCAAAGAGTTAACAATGTGTAACAAGGCAACCGTAACCACAGTACCAATGTAAAACCAAACGGCTACATACATGTGTCGTTCGCGACGTTTGATGATTGTACCAAACATATTAATGGCAAAAACCACCCAGATTAAAGTAATAGCTATATCGATAGGCCATTCAAGCTCGGCGTATTCTTTACTGGTTGTCATACCCAAAGGCAGGGTAATAGCCGCAGCAAGAATAATTAATTGCCAACCCCAGAAGTGAATCCACGATAAGGCTTTGCTGAACATAGGTGCTTTCAATAGCCTTGGCAGGGAGTAATAAATACCTGCAAACATGGCGTTACCTACAAAAGCAAAAATAATGGCATTGGTGTGTAAAGGTCTTAAACGCCCAAATGTTACATGAGGGTTTTCAAAATTGGCTCCGGGCCAGAAAAGCTGTACAGCCAAGGTTAGTCCGGCTAACATACCGACTAAACCGAAGATGACTGTTACGACCAGAAAGGCTTTCACGATTTTGTTATCGTATTCGAATCGTTCTAGGGTCCCTACTGGTTCGGGCTGCGTAATATACTGCATAAAAAATTGAGTTTTAGAAACTTTGATGGCGTAAAATTACTGCTGGCTATATGTGTAAAACATGACCACAGTTTGATAGAAATATGACATTCGTCATATATTTCAGGGCATTATCAGAAACCTGATTTTAGTCTACTTTTTCCGGCTCTGATTGTGCTATAAAAGCCCTGAACTTACCTTTGACCGACCTGTAATCTTGTTCAAAATAGTCTATCTCTTCTTTAAAATACTGGTGGTCAAGCTTTTGCTCTTTGTCTAAACCCTTATCTTGAAGTGCTCCTTCGGCCAGTGCTTTTTCTATACCGAGCAATTCGCCTTGCAGTTGCTTTATTAATCTTTGAAAATGATGAAACTGATTAATAAACCATCCCTGCTCCGATTGTGGTGCAGGCTCTTGTGCGCCTATCAGTTCTTCAGTTATACTCAAAAAGAAATCGGTTTCTTTCTGCATCATTTCAAGCTCATTACGCCAGATTCTATACTGAAAATGCGTATGGCTTAACTGTGAATACTTGTTCATGTTTACGGTTGTTTTAGAGTAAAGGTGAGATGAGATTCAGGTGTCAGAAAGTAACCAGTTCGTTGTCAGGCACTACAATAGTTGCTTCGTCGTAAATACTTAGTAAAGGAAGAGTAGGATTGAAAGCAAACTTACGGGTAAGCGAACGGTTGAAGATTACATCAAAAAATGTATGGTGGCGGGTAAGCATCACAAGCATATCGGCCGTGTGCAAACTCAGGTACTCAAAAATACCCTCTTCAACGCTGTCTCCACGAAGTTGGTAATCAATAATATGTACGCCTTTGAAATAGTCATGGTATTGAAATTTCATTGAGCCGTCTAGCTCTGTTGGCAACTGGCCGTCTTTCAATACGGTCAATAGTGTTAACGTAGCTTCTTTTTCTAATAATAGCTCTTTTAGGCCATCAAATTCGCTGAATGAACAAACCGACTGATAGTCAACCGCCATTACTATGTTTCTGATGGGCGTTGTAGTAATGCTTGTAGGCACCACAAGCGAATTGGCCGATACATTGCGCACAACATCGGTAGCCGTGCTGCCAAATAGTATATCGTTGCCTCTGCCGGTTGCGCCTACTACCACAAAATCATAATCGTGTTTCTGGTTAAGAATCTGGATTGCACTACCAACCGAAGCCGATACCAGCTCGGTTCTGAAAACATGAATATGCTTTGTATCGAGTTGTTTGAGTTCTTCAATTTGCGCCGCAAGGTCTTTTCGGGAGCGGTTAAACATTTCATCTATGAGTGCATAGCCAATCTCAGGCGAGCCACCTACCGGAAAAGTATCGTAGGCGTGCATAAGGGTAAACTCGCAGGGAGTATCGCCAAATAAATTAATTGCATATCTGATGGCTTTATCTGATGCCGGAGAGAAGTCGGTTGAAAGGAGTATCTTTTTCATGCTGGAGTTCGTTTAATTTTGACAAAGCAAAACTATTGAACTCTCAGATGGTAATTTATGAGCATATACAGGGCTTAAATATGATATATATCACAAAAAAAAAGACAAGCATAGCCTGTCTTTTTTTTACGAACCTAAATTTATTACCCTAGCTTTATTTTAAATTCTTTTGTAAATGCTGCCCAACAATTGGTTGGTTAAACTCCTGACAGGTTTTGTTTCGCAGCCTGTTTGCAAAGCATGGCTCCAGCATATTTTTTACTTCGTCTAGCCTGAAACGCAACACCACGCCTTTGCTGTTGTTGAGTATATCGTTGTTGAGATACACAACCAGATTATTGTTATCTAAACCCACTTGACGGGTATAAGCCTTCCAGTCGTTTACCAGATTCAGTTTTTGTTTAAGTACTTTTTTCTCTATAGCTGCAAAAAACGCAGCCTGTGCTTTTGTATCCTGGCTTATAATATCGCCTTCCTGTAAAAAACGTTTCTCTTTCAGGTCATAAATCTCCCAGTCCTGATTTTCGAGGCAGTACGATTTCTCGTCTTTACAATTACCTTCTTGCAGATAAAACCCTAGTAAATCGTTGCGCAGATGGGTTACTCTTGTAAGTTTATAATAATAATGATACGACTGAAAATCATAGCATTCTTTGTCGCCCTCACAATTACCGAAATAAGTCATGCCCGACAGCCAATCGTTCAGAAAATCCTGTGTTTTGGTATCTAGCATGCCACTTATCTGTGCATGAGAGGTTTTCCAGGTACAATCCAGTTCTTCATCACGTTGTACCAGTAGCACATTCTTTACTGCAATAGCAGCTCTATTGTTAGTGAATTTGTCTTCAGCTGGTATCTTCGAAAAATCAACCTGCGCATTGCAGTTGCGGGCAACAAAAAATAGCAGCACCAATAAAACTATGCCTACCATAGCGCCCGACTCAAGCACCAGACTAACCGATTTACGGATATACTCGTATAAACTTCTGTGTAATTTTTCTTTCATGAATGTAATGATTGAACGAACAAAGCTACACCGCTTTGCTTGCTTAAAATCTATTACAACTCATGAGGTTTTATGATTTTCGGCAGGTTTTTCTTCATCGAACAAAATCCTGACCGCTGGCGTATAGGTATCATCAAACTGTCCATCGTTGGTAGCCCAGAAGAACGAGACCAAAAAGCCCCCTGCTACCAATAACGCCGCTATAACTAAAAAAATAATGACTGCCATAACTAAATAAGTTTTTTGATTCGGGCAAAGAGGTAGGTCATACCCACTGCAAATAATACTACCGATAGCGAACTCAAAGGCATAAAGATTGCTGCCATAACAGGCGACAACTGCCCCGATACCGCCCAGCCGATGCCAATAAAATTATAGACCACCGATAACACGAAACTGGCTTTTACGATTGTAAGCGCAATTTTGCTGAATTTCAGAAAATCGGTAAGGCGACTAAACATTGAGGCATCGAGTATAGCATCGCAAGCCGGAGAAAAAGCCTGTACATCTTCGCTCAGGGCAATACCTACATTGCTTTGTCGCAACGCCCCGGCATCGTTCAGCCCGTCGCCTATCATCAGTACATGATACCCCGCCTCTTGCTCTTGCTTAATAAAATTGAGTTTGTCCTGAGGTTTCTGATTAAACAACAGTCGACCTTTATCAAAAAACGGGCTCAGGTTTTCTTTTTCCTCGTCATTATCGCCTGATACCAGAGCCATTTTAAAGTTCCCCTTCAATTGTTTCAGTACCTCTTTCCAGTTTTTGCGGTAGTCGGCTTTTATCGTAAAATAGCCTCTGTATTCACGGTTTATTTCTACATTTACCTGGCTTGTGCGCACACCGCCTGCCGCCAGCCCGAGGTATTCGGCATTACCAAGCCTGATGAAATTTCCATCTACTACGCCTTCAATCCCCATTCCTTTTATTTCATCAAAATAACTTATATTGCCTTTGCCAATACCCAGATGTTTATATATCATCTTACTCAGCGGGTGCACCGACTGCGCTGCTAACTGACCAACCCAGTTTTTCTCCTCATCATTCAATTGTCCATCTTCAAAATGCAATTGGCCGTTTTTGTTTTCGGTGAGTGTTCCCGTTTTGTCAAAAACCACTTGGTTTATTTCGGTCAATAGCTGAATCACCGCCTGATTTTTCACAAAAAACTTGTTTCGGCCAAAAATACCCATGGTGGTGTTCATTGTAAAAGGCATCGAAAGTGTAAGCGCACAAGGGCAAGCTACCATCAAAACCGCCGTAATGCTCGACCACACCAAAGCCGGATTGTTGAAATACCAATAAATGCCCGTAATTGTCGCAATTACTAAGGTTACATAGGTAAAATACTTACTGAAAGCATTGGCGAGGTCGGTGGTAACGGTTTTCTTTTCTTTCTTAAAGGCATCGTTGTTCCACAATTCGGTCAGGTAGCTTTGCGATACCTGTTTTTGCACAGTCAGGCTTGCTCTTTCGCCAATCAGCCTGCCGCCTGCATATATCAACTCGCCTTTTTCTTTTTTAATCGGCTCCGACTCGCCCGTTACGAAGCTATAATCAATATAACCTCTTTCCGAAAGCAATATCGAGTCGGCCGGAATCAGTTCTTGGTTATGTATATCTATAATATCGCCTTTTTGTAATTCCGATACGTTTTTGTAGCCGTTTTTCACCTTTACAGCCAGCGGGAAATACGATTTATAATTACGCTCAAACGACAAATAATTATAAGTAACCTGCTGTACCCATTTGCCTGTCAGTAAAAAGAACACAAGTCCGGCAAGACTATCCCAGTATCCGGCTGAATGATTCACAAAAGTTTCGAACGTACTTCTGATAAACAAAGCCGAAATACCCAGAGCAATCGGAATATCAACACTCAATACGTTAGTTTTCTTCTGAATATTCTCTCTTAGTGAAATAAACGCACCTCTAAGGTAATCGGAAGCACCAAAAAAGAATACAGGCAGCGACAGCAGAAAATTAAGATATAAGAAAAATCGCTGATAAGTAGCATCAACCAGATTGTTGAGGTCGAGCTTGAAATACTCAGGAAAACTGAGCAACATTACGTTACCCATACAAAAGCCCACTACCCCAATCTGCAATATCAGTCGTCGTTGCACTTTATTCTGTTTTGGCTGATGCTCGGCACTTTGCAGGTTTATCAAAGGCTCGTACCCAAGCGTAGCCAGCAATTCTACAATTGTTTGCAGGCTTACTTTTGATGGGTCGTAACTTAATGATAATTCTTTTTTCAGAAAATTGAGCCTTGCTGTAAATACGCCTAGCTGAATCTTGTTGAAGTTTTCGAGTAGCCAAACGCACGAGCTACAATGAATAGCCGGAATAAAGAGCGTAACCTTATTAATAGTATCACTCTGAAAATCGAGCAATTGTGCTTGTATTGTATCGTCGCTCAGGTAATCATATTTACCGCTGAAATTAGCCGCTTTCAGGCTCACACCAGCGTGCTGGTTCAGGTCGTAGTACGAGCAAAGGTTATTATCTTGCAGAATCTCATAAACTGTCTTACAGCCATGACAACAAAAGTGTTTTTCTTCCAGCACAATCGGGCTGTCGGCACATTCATCACCACAGTGGTAGCATGCTATTTTGGTTTCATTGAGTGTCATAGCTGTAATTATTAAGGATTCTACATATAGTTCAAATCGTTATTCAATTTGAGCTTTATAATATGTAGTTTGTTGAGTACTAAAATGATTGGGTACGTAGGGTCAAACTCGTGCCACTTAATACCGAAATTTGCCCTACCGCCCAATTTATGGTGATTGTTGTGGTAAGATTCTCCCATCATCAGAAAATCGAACGGCAACAGGTTTTTGGCTGTATCGTTTACTTTAAAGTTTACATAACCATATTTATGCGCAAACCAGTTGATAATTACGCCATGCACCGGCCCCATCAGGAAATGAATAGGCAACAAAAGATAAACCCAAGGATTAGTAGCAAAGTAGATATAAAACAAGGTATATAATACCCCCCAACCTATGCGGCAAACCCACAAGTCGCCCAGGCGCTCCATAAACATCCAGTTCGGTACACCTTTCTTAAATTTAGGCTCAATATTGGCTCTATCGTTCAGTATATCGTTATAATAATCTTTGGTTTTCCACATCATGTGAAACAGGTTATCCGAGTAGCTCGGCGAATGCGGGTCTTTCTCGGTATCGGCATAGGCATGATGCAAACGGTGCATGATACCATAAGCCTTAGGGCTTAAAAACGATGAACCTTGTGTTACGAAAGTGAATACGTAAAAAAACTTCTCCCAGCCTTTCGACATCGTGAACATCTGGTGAGCTGCATAGCGGTGCAGAAAGAAGGTCTGTGAAAATAGGGATAAATACCAATGAGCCAGGAAAAAAATCAGAATTGCCATTTAAGAATAGTGTATGTATTGATTGAGGCTCAAAATTAAGGCTCAGGCAACGGCGCATTTATGACCAAACTCTGCCAAAAAACTGATATTTATCATAATTGTAGAATCGCTATCGGTTTGCGCACCATAAAACAAATTTTAAGAATTTATTTTATAGGTATATATAGCTAGTATTGAATAAGTATTATATTTACGTACGCATTGCGGATATTACTTAACTGTTCAACTTCTATGAAAACTTACTCACTTACCAAGCCTTTTTTGAGGCTATTCCGATGGCTTATTATTTCTAGGTTTACACAAGCCAATCCCCCTGTTTATTACGCTAGCCCCTGTTGATTTTGGTGCTATTCCTCCATAATTCGTTCCTTAATTCAAATGGCAAGACATTACCTGTTTTTGCAGTAAAAGGTGTATATAATCAATAGCTTTTTACTATGTAAAGGGTATCTGAGGCTGGTGTTTGATATGCTTTTGATTTAATTGAACTTAACCATGAGCCCCTTATTATACATCACAAAACAATCAACTTAAATTTTTACACTATGAAAAAACTCCTTAGTATCTCATTTCTACTTTGTCTAAGCTGGATAAATTCACAAGCACAGCAAGCAACAGACAACACAGAGCAAGGCGACCCAACGGTAATTGTTGTGAAAAAAAACAAAGGGCAGTCAGACGTATTTTTGCAATACCCAAGCGCTTTCGGCGAGTATAAGACCTATACTTTAGACAAAAATAAAATTGATACTGTGGTATTCATAGAAAAGTATCCTTTCAGAATAATATCGAACGATGTTAACAAAGACTATAAAAACGGTCGTCAACTTTCGTTTTTACTATACCCTGGCGAGAAGCTGTATATATGGAAAGACAGTAAAGGTGTAACGCAAATTAAAAGCCTTACAGATAGTATCAGAACCAACGAATTAGCGTTTTTTAATGAATACGAAAAACAATGCGGCGAATTTGAAGGATATGCGGTAGAAGGCGTAAATTCTTCTATTTTAGGAAAAGAAAGAATACAAAAAATGCAAGCCATACATCAGAAAAGAGTAGCGTTTCTGGAGGGGTATAAAAACAGAAAAAACATCAGTGAAACGTATTATGAATACCTGAAATCGCTCTTTTTGAATAATTATCTATTAGAGCTTACATGGCCTTATTATTCTCAATACATACAAAAACGTGCACCGGTCGATAAAGAAACGGCTGATATATTTGCCAAGGAAGTACGAGTGAGTGATCAGTTTTTTTATGAATCTCATTATAGAGGTACTATGCTCAGATATTTGATTATACAATCAGGGCAGCCGCTTGATGGCCCCGAAATCAACTATTTACCTGTATTTGAAACTGCCTTAAAAACACTCTCAGGTAGTACCCTTGAAGCAGCATTGTTAGACATTATAGATAACAACAAACAGAATGTTGACAAAAGTATTAACCTTAAAGTAGTAGAAAAATTGGCTGAAATAGCTCAGAATCCTGACATAAAAGCTATTGCTGATAATCTTCTGCCATTTTATAGAGCCACCGCCCATCCTGTTGGCGATAATATGCCTGTTCTCAATAGTAATTACGAAACTCAGGAATTCAACACCGTTTTTACAAAGCCTGATTCAGAATACAAATATTTCTATGTCGATTTCTGGGCAAGCTGGTGTGCGCCTTGCCGTGCACAGATGCCTGCCTCTAAGAAATTAAAAGAAGAATATGGCAAAAAAGGCATCGGCTTTATTTATGTTTCAACCGATGAAGACGCAAACGCATGGAAAAAAGCCGCTACGCAATTAAATCTTTTGCCTCAGTATTCTTATGTGTTGCCAAGTGGTAATGAATCGGCCGTGGCACAAAGATTCAACATTACTTCCATACCTCGTTACCTAATAATTGATTCAAAAGGCAATGTAATTTCTGACCAGGCACCGATTCCGTCAGACCCAAAAATTAAGCAGATGTTTAATAAACTTTTGAAGATGTAGGGTATTGTTTGTTCCATATACTCAATCCACCATTCCATTAAATTTTAAGAAAGAAGGGATTTAAAAAATGGCAAAAAAAACACAATTTCCGTAGAGCCGTATTGATTAGGTTTCACAATATAAACGTTCTTTGGAATGCCTCGTTTTGTAGAGACAGGGCAGTGCCCTGTCTCTACTTTGCGCACCTTGAGAAATTATCGTGTAAAAAATTAAAGAACGCTTATTTCTTGAATCCTAATCAATACGGCTCTACAAAAAATACAATTTCATAAATTCCCCTAGAGCTTAAATTAACAAATATTATGTGCTTTATAATTCAGAAA
This sequence comes from Emticicia soli, assembly GCF_037860775.1. NCBI lineage: Bacteria > Pseudomonadati > Bacteroidota > Cytophagia > Cytophagales > Leadbetterellaceae > Emticicia > Emticicia soli. The sequence goes on from NZ_JBBEWC010000006.1 coordinate 113,159, forward strand.
TTATGTTCTTTGTGAACCAATATATAAAACTAATGAATCTAAGAAACACACTCAAATCATTTGCTTACACCATCACAATGTTTATACTACTAGCGGCTTGTAGCAATGGCACTGAAAGCACTACCGAATCAAACAATGTTGATTCTTCAACAGTAGAGAATAAACCCTCTGCTACAAAAGCAGAAAATGAAGAAGTACTCAATGCACAAAATGAAGCCAAACCCTTCACCCAGCTTCATGACAACAAAATCACCTATATCGATTTCTGGGCGTCGTGGTGTGGGCCGTGTCTGGCCGAAATGCCCAACTCTGAAAAACTAAAAGAAGAATACAGCAAACAAGGAATAAATTTTATTTATCTCTCGGTCGACGAAAGCCCAGACGATTGGAAACAAGCCGCACAAGACCTGGGTTTGCCTGACGCTGAAAACTATCTATTACCTAAAGGCCCTTACTCTCCCATAGCCCAGCAATTTAAAATAAATGCTATTCCACGCTATATGATTATGGACAAAACAGGCAACATCATTAACGATGATGCGCCTCGTCCTTCATCTCCTGAAATCAGGCAATTATTTGATAAGCTACTAGCAGCAAAGTAAAGCAGTTAATTTTAGTAATCAGAGCAGTTTTCAGCAAAACAAAAAGGCCGATGCCTTAAAAGCGCATCAACGATATGATACATGAGTATTTTAGAAGAATAAATACTCATGCTATTGCACCAAATATGTTCTGGCCTGTGCGGTTTTGCCGCTCGAGCGTCCAGTTATTTGTAAAAGCCGTGTGTATCCACGAGTTACCCACTTTTCTGAAAACAGCCACCTGCAAGCCCAGTTCTTCCCAGAAAAACTGCTCAATTTCCTGAATAGTCAGGGTTGGCGAAATAACAAACACCGAGGGTGTTTTCATACTCGAAATCTCTTCCAAAGTATGAAAACAGTCGGTACTTACTTCATTACCCTTATGATACACCTCAATTCTCAGGAAAGGATAAACCTCGTTGAATACCTTTGCCAATTGATTGACGGTCATTTCTTTGTCAACGACAATATTCATAAATATCAATATTTTTATATTCTTATTGTATAGCTAAAACCGGCACCTCGGCATCAAACACCAAACGGCGGGTATTCTGAGTAAAAAATATTTTCTCAAAAAATCCATGATGCTGCGGAAACGTAATCAGTAACTGGGCTTTGCGCTTTTTAGTAAAGCCATTAATAGCCTCAAGCCGCTTTTTATCTACCAGCGTCTGAAACGTATGCGGCACATTTTTCATCAACTCACGCAGGTTCAATGTTGCTTTGCGTATTGCTTCGCTAGCGGCCTCTTCTTCATCCTTTGCCACAAATACCACATCAACCACGGCATCAGCATCTCTCAGAAAATAAATTGCCTTGCCAAAAGCTGCGGCATCAATAGGTTTGGTAAGGTCTATACCCATTACTGCATTTTCAATATTTTTCAGCCTGTATTTTGGTGGCAAAACCAGCATCGGGGTTTTCAGTTTATCTATCATTTCAGTAGCAACACTACCAAAGAAACCCGCCCCAAGTGGCGTATCGCCAACGCTACTCATAATAATCAAATCGACACCAAACTCAGCAATTACCTCTTTTACTGTATCAAGCACAAAACCACGCCTATTACAAATCTCAATTTCAAGCGGTTGGTCAACTTTAGCAAGAATCCGTTTTTTCAGGTCAGCCAGTTTCCTAGCACTTAGTTTTTTCAGTTCATCAATCGGAATCCCATAATTATCATCATAGGTATTCATAAACCTGTACGCATGAAACAATATCAGGCGTGCTTCTTGTTTAATAGCTATCTGGCTTGCCAGGTAAATAGCCTTATTGGCTGCCTTCGAAAAATCTGTTGCTAAAAGTATTGTTTTCATAAGTGGAATTCGAATAGTTTTTTGATGCAACAAAATTCAGCATTTTTGCAGGCAATGAATATGAGTATTATCATAAGAACTTATGATAATACCAAAAAAAATTAGGCTTATGGTTCCAGAAAACTGATTTTTGTCATATTTTTAGCTGTCGAAACTTCTCTTCTTTGCTGATGAAAAAGGATACTGGTATTCTGTCAACCGTAGCAGAAATGGATATATTACACCAATCAGAGGCGATTTTTTTATTTGCCACTGAAGGAATTTTAATAGCAGATCAAGAAGGCAATATCGTGCGAGTGAACCCCAGTGGTGCCGCAATGTTTGGATATGAGCCCGAAGAGCTGCAAAATCTGAAGATAGAGGACCTGATTCCTAACCGCTTTCGACAGGTACATACCGAACATAGAAAAGGCTTTAACACGCACCCCCACGCAAGGTCGATGGGTGGTGGCATGGATTTATATGCGCTTCGTAAAGATAGCTCCGAATTTCCGGTAGAAATCAGCCTTAGCCCTTACCGCAACAGTAAAGGCTCTTATACAATAGCCTTCGTGATTGATATTACTGTAAGGAAAAAGGCTGAAAACCGCCTCGTAAGCTATAAGAATGAACTAGAGGTAGAGGTCGAAGAACGCACCCTGGTGCTTAAAGAAGCCATTCAAAAGCTTGAAAAAACCAAAGACGAACTCGATAGAGCCTTGAAACGTGAGCAGGAACTAAACCTCATGAAGTCAAGATTTATTACTATTGCCTCGCACGAGTTCCGAACACCACTGGCTACGGTTCTATCATCACTTTCGCTGGTCGAAAAATATGCCGACCTCGACGAAGACGAGAAGCGGGACAAGCACATCAACCGCATAAAATCGTCGGTACGAAACCTGACCGAAATTCTGAACGACTTCTTATCGTTGAACAAACTGGAAGAAGGGAAAGTGGTGGTTTCTTCCGAAGCCTTTGAAATAGACGACTTTTTTGACGAAATATGCCAGCAAATGCAGGGAATTACCAAAAAAGGGCAAAAGATTGCATATACCTGCAAAACCTCTGACAACTCTTGTGTAGTACGCCTTGACCCAAAGCTGGTAAAGAACATTATTATCAACCTTATCTCAAATGCAATCAAGTTTTCGCCCGAAAATGCTTCTATCCGAGTTAGTGGCACGCTGACCGATACGCAACTTGAAATACGCATAAAAGATGAAGGTATTGGTATTCCTAAGGCTGAACAAAAACATATGTTCGAGCGGTTCTACCGCATGAGCAATGCTGGCGAAATACAAGGCACAGGCTTAGGTCTCAGCATTGTAAACCAATATGTATTACTATTAAAAGGTAAAATTGAGTTTATAAGCGAAGAAAACCAAGGCACAGAGTTTATTATCACCTTACCTCGACATTTATAAAAAACCACAACAATGAAAAAAATCTTGTTAATTGAAGACAATCCGGAAATCAGAGAAAATACATCAGAAATCCTGGAGCTCGATGGCTATCAAGTACTTACCGCCGAAAACGGAAAAGTTGGCGTAGATATGGCCATCAGAGAACTACCCGACCTCATTATCTGTGATATTATGATGCCTGTCTTAGACGGCTATGGGGTATTACACTTGCTCTCGAAACAAGAAAAAACAGCTTCTATTCCGTTTATATTCTTAACAGCCAAAGCCGAACGCACCGATTTCAGAAAAGGAATGGATATGGGTGCCGATGATTATATAACCAAACCATTTGACGATGTTGAGCTACTGAGCGCCATCGAAAGTCGCCTGCGCAAAAAAGAAGTATCTAAAAAACAATATGCGCAAGACATCAGTGGGCTTGACCAACTGATTGCTGATGCCAACGGCGAACAGGAGTTAAAAAAGCTGACCGAAAACCGTGAAATCAGGTATTTCAAGAAAAAAACAGAAATCTATCGTGAGGGCGATTTCCCGCTCTATTTATATTATGTATTAAAAGGTAAACTAAAGGCTTTCAAGACCAACGACGACGGCAAAGAGTTTATCGTAAACCTATACACCCCCGGCGATTTTGTGGGCTATGTTGATTTAATACAAGAAACCAACTTTACCGATACCACCGAAACACTTGAAGACGCCGAGATTTGCCTGATACCCAAAAAAGACTTCAATAACCTATTGCACCAGAACCCGCAGGTGGCACAGAAATTTATTCAGTTGCTCTCTAAAAACATTAAAGACAACGAAGCAAATCTGCTAAAACTGGCCTATAACTCGGTCAGAAAGAGAGTTTCAGAAGCATTGATACGCTTCTATCAACAAAACCAGTCTTCAATGAAAATAAGCCGTGAAGACCTGGCCAGTGCTGCGGGCACTTCGCTCGAAACAGCCATTCGTACACTGTCTGACTTTAAAGACGAAAAAATGGTTGAAATAGAGTCGGGTCGAATCACAATTATCAATATGGATAAACTAAAAAAGCTAAGAAATTAGTAAATATGACATCCCTCATATTTCTTTTTTTATCGCAATACTACTTTTGATAAAAAATAAAGAGGAGATGACACATTCAGCACTTATTGATAAGTATAATACTTCTGTTCCTAGATATACCAGTTATCCGACTGTTCCATTCTGGGACAACGACAGTTTTACAGAAGCACAATGGAAAGACAGCTTCATAAAAACTTATAAAAAAGAAAAAAAACTTAGTCTTTATATACATCTCCCATTTTGTGAGAGTATGTGTACTTTTTGTGCTTGTCATAAACGCATCACGCTGAATCACCAGTTTGAAGTACCTTATATTGAAGCCGTACTAAGAGAGTGGAACCTGTACCGTAGTTTATTAAGAGAAGTTCCGGTAATTGAAGAAATACATCTAGGTGGCGGAACACCAAGCTTTTTTTCGCCCGAAAACCTTAGAGAATTAATTGAGGGAATTTTGTCAGGCTCAAAAGTAACACCAACGCATGAGTTTGGCTTTGAAGGCCACCCAAATAATACCAGCGAAGCGCACCTGAAAACATTATATGATTTAGGTTTCCGCCGAGTAAGTTTTGGCGTACAAGACTACGACCACACCGTGCAAGTAGCTATTAACCGCCTACAACCATTCGAGAACGTAAAGAAAGTAACCGAGCTAGCCCGTGCTATTGGCTATACTTCTATCAGCCACGATTTAGTTTATGGGTTACCGTTCCAGAATATTGAGCAGTTCGAAAAAACCATCAGAAAAACCATAGAGCTATCGCCCGATAGGCTGTCGCTTTACTCTTATGCGCACGTACCTTGGCTTAAAGGAAACGGCCAGAGAGGTTTTGATGAAAACAACCTGCCAAGTGCTGCTGTAAAAAGACAATTATATGAGCTAGGTAGAATGCTTTTTGAAGAAAGCGGCTATGTTGAAGTAGGTATGGACCACTTTGCTCGCCCGTCTGACTCATTATTTAAAGCCAGCTATAATGGCACACTTAACCGCAATTTTATGGGTTATACAACAACCCAATCGAAGAGCCTGCTTGGCTTGGGGGTTTCGGCTATTAGTGATTCATGGACGGCCTTGTCGCAGAATACAAAGAGTTTAGACGAGTACATACATCTTACCAAAAACCATATCTTCCCATTGTTACGTGGGCACATTCAGTCAGAGGCTGATATTGTGTGGCGGAACTACATTCAGAACCTTATGTGCAGGTTTGAAACTGAGTTCTCATACGATGATGTTACTCAGGAGCAGATTGAGCAATTACAAGCATTGCAGAACGATGGCATAGTGGTGTTGGAAGATAACAAAGTAAGCGTTACAGCAGAGGGGCGTGCATTTATCAGGAATGTTTGTGTTGTTTTTGACAAGTACATTCGTCCGACAGGCAATATGATACAAAATACTTTTTCAAAGGCTATTTGAGCAAAGTATTTTATTATTTAGCAAAAGTTATGTAGATTTTAAAAGGCGTCTCTTTGGGGCGCTTTTTATTTATATGCCTGTTAAAGCATGATTTGTAGCGACTACCTCTAATGAGTTTCCAACCCGACTTTATCAGCCTATCAAAACCAGATATTTGTCTATTTATTTTATCTATCAATTATCCCTTAATTCATCGACCCTTGAAGACGCAGGATAGAGCCTGTACAAAAACGCATTTTATAGACATATAAACAAAATAAGCGCCCTTTAGAGGCGCTTATTTATTATTACTATTTCACTGTTTCAATTAGTATTTGTACACACGCTTAGTGATTTGCTGTGTATTTGTACGGATACTGATAGTATAAGTACCTTCAGAGAAATTACTCAAATCGAAACGGTATTCTGATTGCGTTCCGTTCAGTTTAGTTCTTACAACTTCTCTGTTCATTCTGTCAATGATAGTTACAACACCAACTTCATTTTGCATGCTTTCAGGTAATTTAACTCTAACCGCATCAGCAGTTGGGTTAGGGTACACTTGCCAAGTATCGTTGCTAGTAGTTGCTAGTTCACCTGCAAAGCCGGTTGTTGCGGCAGCAGTTGTTATCTCAACAATATTTGAGAAATCAGAACTACCTTTAGGGTTTGTAGCTCTTACACGGTACCAGTATTTCGTATTAGCCGCCACAGTATTATCTACATAAGTAGTTACGTTACGGTTGGTTACAGTTACCTGACCAAAGTTAGTACCATCTGTTGAGCGTTCAAGTTCAAAACCTTCTTCTTTGTTCGAATCATCACCCCATTTCAAAGATACAGAACGTGCTGCTGCAGTTGCTTTTAAAGCAAATGGTTTGTTTGGAACTGCCGTGTAGAACGAAGTAATGCTTGTGAAATCTGAATACTCAGAAGAACCATGCTCGTTTACAGCTCTGATACGGAAGAAATAAGTAACACCTTCATCAAACGGAATACTTGTTGCTGATGTATAGTTTTTCACTAAGTTAGCAGTAAGCAAATTAGTTGTAAAGTTTACATCTGTAGCTCTTTCTAACACAAAGTAATCTTCATCATCAGAAGCGTCTGTCCAACGTGCTATAAGAATGTTGTTAAACAAACTATCCTGGCTTGCAATTACTTGAAGGTTCGTAGGGATTGAAGGAGGTCCTAAAGTTGTTGCCGTAGCTACGTTTGAATATGATGATTGACCAAACTCGTTAGCAGACAATAATCTATACCAGTATTTGGTTTTAGGTTTCCCTGTTGTATCGCTATAAGTATATTGCTCTGGTGAAAGAATAGCTATTTGCGTAAAGCCATCTGTTGCACTTGTTGACGAACGATAAATTTCAATAGATTTAGGAATATCGTATTCACCAAACATCTGGTTCGACCAGTTTAAATCAATTCTGTAAGGTGATATAGTTTTTGCAGCTAAATCGTAAGGTGCTGGTGGCGGTACTCTCTTTTTAGTAGAAACAGCCAATACATTTGTAGTACCACTTTGGCCTCCTCTGTTTACAGCTTTAATGCGGTAAAAATATTGTTGGCCTTCAATCAGGTTTGTTTCTTCAAAGAAATTGGTATAAGGGAACCAACTATCAGTAACAACAACCCAGTTTGAATTATCAACAGAACGCTCAATTACAAAGGCCGTTTGGTTAGTTGAATTGATTGTCCACTCAAGGCGAATTGTATTCAATGTCTGCCAAGGAGAGATTAACTCCGATGGCGCTTGTGGTGGGTCAGGCATTGTTTCAAACAAACCTGTTATTGCCGAACCGGCAGAAGCTCCTGAAACGTTGTAAGCTATTATTTTATATTTATAAAGAGTAGCAGGCTGAACGCTGTTATCAATATAAGTTCTACGGCCCGTTCCGGCAATACCGTTTATCTCTGCAATTTTCACAAATGCATCGCTACCATAATCAGCACGCTCAATAATAAATTTATCTTCGTTTGTAGAGTTATCAGTAAAATTTACTGTTACACTTCTCGGGCTAGCTGGCGTTGATTCAACGATGCTAGCACTTGATGGAGGATTCGGTGCATCTGGGCTTGTAGTTGCCACAAGAATTGAACTCCAGCAAGAATACAATTTAGTTGTATCGTTGGTTAAACCAACAATAGTAACCGGGCAAGAACCATAGTTATCAGTAGGACCAGCAGCATCTTTAACTGCTCTTACCGCAATTCTGTATGATTGACCCGCCGTAAGGCCTGTCAATTGTATGCCTGTAATACCGGTTGTTACCACTGCAGGTGCTGAAACATCTCTAAAATTTACGTTATCAGTTGTAATGGCAATCTGAAATGAAGTTTCTCCGGTTGCATTATCTGTCCAAGTTAAATTTAAGCGAGAATTTGTTCCGCCTACTGGTGTAAAACCAAGACCTGTTGGAGTAGGTAATGGTAATGCGGGAGCCATTGTGTTGGAAGTAGGCGCGTTTTCTTTTGAGATTTCTCTCTCTTTAGCCTCAACTTTCCAAAAAGCAATCATCAACAATAATAGAGATAGAAAATAATTTTTTCTCATAGCTAAACTATTTTAGTTTTAGTTACAAATGGGAGGAATTTCTTTTTTCGTAAATATATAAGATTTTCTTTATTAAAGACACATTCTTACTTACGAAAATTATTTTACGGTCAGGATTTATTTTAATTGTTAGAATAATCCTTTTTGCAAACACTTGATAATCAAGTTTAAGCAAATAATATTAAATTTTCGGCCTTCAGATTAAAATTTAATTAACTGCTATCACCGAAATTTCAACATTCACATCCTTTGGTAATCGGGCTACTTGTACTGTTTCTCTGGCTGGTGGAGCCTCCGTAAAATAGCTACCGTACACCTCATTAATTACTGCAAAATCGTCCATGTTTTTCAAGAAAATACTCGATTTTACAATGTTTGAGTAGTTCATTCCTGCCTCGGCCAGTATATGCCCAATGTTGTCCATAATCTTCTTTGCCTCAGCACGCACATCGCCCAGAGCAGCAACATCAAGCGCTATCTGCCCCGACATATAAAGCGTATTGCCGGCCAACACGGCCTGGCTATATGGGCCAATGGCAGCAGGTGCTTTTTCGGTAAAAATAATCTGTTTCATATTTCCTTTTTTTGTTATTCAGCTAAATAAATCCCGTCGTCTTCTATCCGTATAAGCCTTTGTTTATACAGGCCGCCAACGGCTTTTTTAAAGGTCTTTTTACTCATCTCCAACTGATACATAATGTAGTTGGCATCACTTTTATCTGTTACATCTAAAAAGCCATTATTTGCTTTCAGTTTTTCGAGTATTTTCTCGGCATTGGGTTCAATATTGGCATAGCCTTGCTTTTGCAGGCTCACATCAATGAGTTTATCTTCTCTTATGTTTTTGATGTAGCCCTTTGTGCGAGTTCCGAGTTTTATGCGCTGAAAAATCTCGTTTTCGTATATCAAGCCCTTGTATTTATTGTTAATAACTACATTGAGGCCAAGGTTTGTTTCTTCAAATACCAACAAATCTACCTCCTGCCCTATTTCAAGCTGAATGTCTTCTTTTTCAAAAAACTTATTCACTTTACAAGAGCCTACCAATCGGTCGGTTTCTTCGTCCAGATACACATATACTGCGCACCAGTCGCCCGTAGCCAGTTTTTTGTTTTGCTCTTTAAAGGGCACAAAAAGGTCTTTTTCAAGCCCCCAGTCCAGAAACGCTCCTATACCTGTAACAGCCATAACCTGCAAATAGGCAAAGCCATCGAGCTGTACTTTAGGCTCTAGTGTGGTGGCAATAATGCGGTCTTCAGAGTCTCGGTAAATAAATACTTCAATATCGTCTCCTACAATCACATCGTCGGGAATATACTTTTTGGGCAGCAAAACATCGTTGCCTTCGTCGTCGCCCAGGTACATACCCACGCTGGTTCCCCTTAGTATTCTTAAAGTATTTTTGACTCCTAAATTAAACATGAGAATCTATTTAGTGAATTAGTGAATGAGCGAATTAGTGATTGATGATTTAAGAAATTCTATTCTATAGAGTGCCTAATTCTGAAAATACAGGGCATTGCCCTGTCTCTACTTTGCGCACCTTTAAGAGCCTTAATTATTTCTTAAACCACTAATCAATTCTTCAACTAATCTCAATTAATTTTTATTTATTAAATGCTGTATTACTCAATAAAATAATACGGATTTCCGATTTCGTCATAGACCAGATTCGTAAGTATGCCCAGATTCAGTGTTCCATCGGCAGAAAAAACTTTTCCTGTAAAAATCGTTTGCACTTCTTCGGCACATACTTTCCGGTAAATCGGCTTTAATGTTCCGCCAAATTCACCGGCATTCACTGTCGGGTTCCACTGAAACCGCTGTTTTACCAGCGTTCCTCTTGGAGCCATCATTGGCGGTGGCAGTTCTCTATCTCTTAAATCGCAATCATCGGGGTGGTCGAGCCCTAAAGAATGACCAAATTCGTGCGCAGCAGTGGTAGATTCTCCCAGATTATCGCTTATCAGCCAATGCCCTATGTTACTGCCCAGTTGAGCACCCATAAACGAGCGTTGTACAATGTTCTGCTGCTCTATTCTGATAAAATTGTTGCGGTAATCGGTGTTGTTGTGTACTAAATCAAAGGCTTTGTCAAGCGTAAACACAGCGGCATCTATCTCAAACTTTATCAGGTATGCCGCTGTGCTTCCGTTGGCTTCTTGTATGTTTATTTTGCCTTGCGCTTGGTTGTATTGTGTGTTTATTTCATCAATAATTTTGTTGGCCAGTTCTTGTGTTGCAAAATCGCCATAGAGCCAGAGTTTTGCCGAAACAATAATCTCTTTAGCATCAGGCTTTATGATAGCTACGGCCGACATACATTAATGAAAAGCACGCTCAAGTATCAGTTCTTTTACTTTTCTGGCATCATTTTTCGTAAAGTTCTCAATCACAATCTCGTGCTCTCTTGCTCTTGCTTTAATGCGTATTGTCGAAAAAAACATACCAGAATCTATCTCAACACCTGCTATATCGTTATAAAAAACAAAGTTTTCAGAGCTTCTAAAAACCTTTCTTTCTTTAAAAGTAACACCCTTTTCACTGAAAATAACTTCGTCAGGCAGCAGAGGGTTTTTTAGGGTGCTAGCCGCAAATCTTTCGTTCATTGTTTGATTATTTAGTGGGTTTTGTCAAAATCCTAAACAACTTCACCATTTAAAATGGCACATACACTACTTTTTTGGTTTCAAAAAATTCTTCCGAAAAGTAATCTGATAGATTATATAACTTGTATTTTTTACCAAACTCGTCAAGCTCTTCTTGCAAATCGCCACCTTTCAGGTACAAAATACCGTTTTTCATGTCGTTAAACTGGTTTTTGGTAACCTTGTTTTGTACCCAGCCATAAAATGGCTTTAGCCTCGTTACGGCACGGCTTACAATAAAATCAAAATCGCTGGCTACGTTTTCGGCTCTTTCGTGTTGGGCTGTCAGGTTTTTTAAACCTAATGCTTGCGCCACTTCTGTAACTACTTTTATTTTTTTACCTATTGAGTCTACCAGATGAAACTGGCACTCAGGAAACAAAATAGCCAACGGAATACCCGGAAAACCGCCGCCTGTGCCAACATCTAAAATTTCTGTGCCATGCTTAAAGTTAAGCACTTTGGCTATGCCAAGCGAATGCAAAATGTGTTTCTCGTACAGATTTTCGATGTCTTGCCTCGAAATTACATTAATCTGGTTATTCCAAAAACTATATAGTTCTTGTAATTGTTCGAATTGCTCACGCTGTTTTTCGGTGAGTTTCGGAAAATACTTGGTAAGTATGGCTATATCGGCAGGCATAATCAATGAAATTTTTCTTATCTCCACTTAATTTTTTTAGGATTCGAGAAAATCGTAATAACTCCGAAAACTAAATAATATCCGGCATAAAGTAAATCGTAATACGGGATTTTAATCGAACTAACAGTACTGCTTAGTTTCTTATTGGCTTTTGCAAGCACTATCCATCTGATAAACAACCAGCCGAAAAATACACCTGTTATGAGCCTCATCCAATCGTTATACAGGTAAAAATCCTGAAAATTATGGGCATCCATCCAATCAGCCGGAATCCTCGACCACTCTGGGGCTTCAAACCATTCAGGCTTAATAAAAAACGTTGGTAATAATATAAACCAGCACAACAATTGGCTTAAAGCAAGGCTACCCAATAAAAATTTATCTCTGAACTTATAGCGTTTCCCTACCGATAGGTGTCGACGCTTTTGTGTAATCCACTCGCCCCATGTCTTTTTAGGTTCCGAATACATCTGTGCTTCTTCGCTAATACAAATCGCTACATTTCTTTTGTTCGATACCTCATTCACAAACAGGTCGTCGTCTCCGCCCAATAATTCCTGATGATTCAGAAAGCCATTACCAACCCAGAACAATTCACGGCGATACATCAGGTTACGCCCAACACCCATATAAGGTGTGTTTGCTTTGGCAAAAGAAAAGTATTGCAGGGCTGTCTGAAAGGTTTCATAACGAATCAGAGAGTTTAGTCTTGAGTCTTCAAAACTGTAAGGCGAATAACCTAAAACAATGTCTTTACCGCCTTCGAGTTGAGCCACCATTGTGTCAATCCAGTGCTCGCTTGTTGGCCTGCAATCGGCATCGGTCAACAAAATAATTTCTTTTGTTGCCTTTTTTATACCCATTGTTACGGCAAATTTCTTAGCTGTAAAATGCGCAGGTAATGATTCTATTCTTACAAAATTAACTTTTGAATAGCCTCCCTCGTTGAACAACAGATAATCGTAAGTACCATCGTGCGAGCGGTCGTCGGCTACAACTATCTCAAAATCGGGGTACTGTTGCGCTTCTAGTATCGGCAGTAATTCTTTCAGATTCTCGAGCTCGTTCCAGGCTGCAATAACAACCGACACACCGGGTTTCGGGTTTGAAACCTCTTCTCGTGGATTGTCTTCGTGTGATAATAGAGCCGGGAAAAAACCCAAAATGAAAATGAGTTGAACAAAGACAGCAGTAAAAAAAAGAATCGGTAGTAAATAGTGCCAAAACACCATGTATCAAGAGTTTAGGTTTAAAAGTGTGCAAAGATACAAATTCTTTAATTGAACAATTTCTACAAACCTAAATAATTAAATCAATAAAATTACGTTTAGCAGCAATTTGTGGTACGTTTTAATAAAAAATTTATTTTTTAGCGCCTATTCAAACAGGCTCTTGTCAATCGAACAACGGCCAGTTTGCACCTATCATAAAAGTACGGCGCATACCCGGATACACCGAGCCTACAAAATAACCTGTATCAGGGAAGCCTTGATTTACGTGGGCAAATTTAAGGAAGATACGCACTTTGCTGATTTTCATATTGGCAAAAATATCTACCACAGGGTAGCCCCAGGCTTTTCTGTCGTTCTGCAAATAAAACTGGCGGGTAAGTGGCATATAATTGTCAGCATAGTAAGCCGTGCGGTAATAAATCTCGGCTCCGGCATTAATGTGCAGCCGCTTGGCATACACAAACTCGTAAGAGATAGTAGTATTATTGGCGATAGTCGGCATTCTGACAATATTCTTTTCGGGAGTATGTGCCAGATGAATCTGATTTGCTAATAACAAGCGCTTCCAGCGGTATTCAATCCCAAGGCTGGCTCTTAATATATTAACCGGAAATGATGATTGCTGAACTTGTGCCTCTGAATCGTAATAAATATAGTTATCAATAAAAGAGTAATAAGCACTAGGTAAAAACCTGAACCTGTTTAGCTGTATAGCAGTTGATGCATAAAAAGTATTTGAAAACTGGTTTTTGAAAGTATTACGCCAATTATATGCAGCACTCATAAATCGCTCATCAAGAATATAAGCAGGGGTTGAGAGTTGTATTAATCCCCCGTTCAGTCGAGGCCCGATATACTCGGCTTTTAGTTTATAATTTCCGCTGGTACCAATCTCAAATTCGGCATAGGCACGCTTTGCGCTATCTGGGAAAAAGTAATTGGCCCAAGCCCCAGCCAACACTTCGTTTTGAAACTTAAGCCTGAAATCATCCCCAAAATTAGTATTCAGATTATACAGACGATGGCGTAAATGAAGCCTGTAAGCAAAACCTCTGTAAATACCTTTTATCCCAAATTTATTCTCAATCAGGCGGTATCTGTAAGCCAATGAAAGCGTATCTGGTAGTAAAGTATCTTTAGGTGTTACTAGCTGCCCGTAGAAATTCTTTCCATCTATTGTTGTATCAGTCTTGAAGGTATTGTGCTGATAATAGTCTGTACGCTTCTGGAAATCGAGTATATGATATACCTGAAAACCATTACTTAACTGGTATTGCTGATAAATATGAAATTCATGCCGCCAATCACGCGAGGTGGCACTACTTAATCTCGACAACAGATTTCTGTAATTGCCCAGGTCTTCGGCTTCAACAAAGCGAAGGCTGTCAATCAGGGGTTTTATTCCACCCTGCTCTACTGGTGCATGATTAAAATGATTGTAAGTACCCAAAATAGTATATCTACCGTCTTTCGATTCATAATTGCTACCGGCCAGCAAAGCCCAGCTATCTATCAGGCGTTCTTCACGGGTTTGTGGTGCGCCATATTGTTTTGACGATGTGAGTCGGCGTACTTCAAACGTGGCATTTAATCGGGGTTTGATATTCTGCGAATGCGTAAAATCAAGAAACAACATACCACCGCCCGACTGTGCATAGTGCATATTGGTATACGGCGACTTTGTGTTGTAATATTTTACTTTTTTTGAATCGAAAGCATAAAAACCGTAGGTAGTAAAGCCCAGTTGCTTGCTCACCTCTTCGTTTGGCTGAAAATACAAGGGTTTCACGGCTGTGCCTATCAGTCCTAAGTCTTGATACAACCAGCCACTTTTCATATTTCTATCAAACGACCATTGGAAGTCCTGTATGAGTGAGTCAGGATTATAATAGATTTTACGGTTATTCAGAATATCATCTTCAAGTATATAGCGGGTAGTTTTAAGGCCATAAACTTGCTTGGTAGAATCGTCAAGTATTTGAGCATGGCATAAACCGTAAAAAAATGACAATAAGAGTGTAAAGATTATTTTTTTTATGCTCATGTTCCGCCTGTTACTATAAAAACGCCGCAATTTACGGCAAATCTTCGGATTTCAGACAAGCTAAGTCTTAATAGTTCTTAAAAAGTAGTGTTTGTTAACACAGCCAAACTTTAAGCGCACAAAAAGCGTTAATATTATTAGAGTCTAAATCATTTTATTTTCATGACTGGTTTTCGTTTTTCAGAATTTAAGCCCGAAATGAAGGGCAACAACAAGTTTGAGCAATTGCTCAACATTTTTCAGCAATTATTGCTTATCACAGCCGGAGACGTGAGCCAGGCACTAAGCTATATGAGCGACCTCGACCGCCAGTATCAACTTACTGACGATACCTATGGCATGGCCGACTTTATTGACGATTTAAAAAAGAAAGGCTACATTACAGAAGAAAATCAGGAAGGGCAGCAGTACCGTATGACTGCCAAAAGTGAGCAAAGCATCAGAAAACAATCGCTCGACGAAATATTTGGTAAGCTGAAACGCACTAAATCTAGCGGTAGCCATCATACGCCTTACACAGGTGTTGGTGATGAAATGAGTAGCGACGTGAGGGCTTTTCAGTTTGGTGATTCTTTAGAGCAGATTTCGATGACGGAATCGTTGAAAAACGCCCAGATTAATAGCGGAATAGATGATTTTATGTTGCTCGAAAGCGACCTTGAGGTGATTGACCGTGAATCGAAAATACAAACTTCAACCGTATTGATGATTGATATTTCGCACTCTATGATTCTTTATGGTGAAGACCGCATTACGCCTGCTAAAAAAGTAGCTTTGGCTCTAGCCGAGCTTATCAGAACCAAGTACCCGAAAGATACACTCGATATACTGGTGTTTGGCAATGATGCCTGGCAGATACAGCTCAAGGATATTCCATATCTGGAAGTCGGACCTTACCACACCAATACTGTTGCAGGGCTCGAACTGGCAATGGATTTATTGCGCAGACGAAAAACCAAAAACAAACAGGTATTTATGATTACCGACGGCAAGCCTACTTGCTTGAAAGAGGGTATTAAATACTATAAGAACAGTTTTGGCCTCGACCGTAAGATTGTGAACAAAACCCTTACGATTGCAGCACAGGCCCGCAGGCTTGATATTCCGATTACAACGTTTATGATTGCCACAGACCCTTATCTGAAACAGTTTGTGCAACAGTTTACCGAGGTAAATAATGGTAGGGCTTATTACAGCAATCTGAATGGTCTGGGTGGCTTTGTTCTGGAAGATTTTCAGCGGAATCGCCGCAAAAATATTAAGTGAGTTTGCCGGAGTGATACTCCGGCTTTCTTCCGAATGATTAGTTTTTACTATCTTCGGGATACGTTTTAAAATTTACGACCGACAATGAATAAAAAAGAACGCTATAAAGCTTTAGTTACCTATTTTACCGAACATTATCCACAAGCCGAAACCGAACTTAATTATAGCAATCCTTACGAACTACTCGTAGCCGTTATACTGTCGGCGCAATGTACCGACAAACGCATAAATATGGTAACACCAAGGTTATTCGACCGTTACCCAATCCCCGAAAGTCTGGCAGCGTCTACTGCTGAAGAAGTTTTTGAATACATTAAAACCGTAAGTTATCCTAACAATAAGAGTAAAAGCCTTGTTGGCATGGCTCGTATGTTGGTCAATGATTTTAACTCAGAAGTACCCAATACGATTGAAGACCTGCAAAAAATGCCGGGCGTTGGCCGCAAAACTGCCAACGTGATTGTATCGGTTATCTACAACCAACCAGCTATGGCCGTAGATACGCACGTGTTTCGTACTTCTCACCGCTTGGGATTAGTACCTAAAACGGCTAAAAACCCGCTATTAGTTGAAAGAGAACTAATAAAGCATCTGCCAAAAGACAAAATAGCAGTGGCGCATCATTGGCTTATTCTGCATGGCCGCTATATATGCATAGCACGCACCCCCAAATGCCCTGAATGTGAACTAAAACCCTTTTGCAAGGCTTACGAAACTGGCGATTTTAAAACACCTGCACTCTGAAATGGGTTATTGTTTAGTAAAACAGAATCTGCATAGATGGAAATCAAACAATTAATGAAAACCTTTGCCTTTGATGGCAAGGTTGAATGGCTGAGTTATCGCCCCGGCCCTACGTCGAAAGGAGATATACGTATAACAGATACCATTGAAGTAACTGAAAAGAAAGGCATAGTAGGCGACCGCTACAAGGGTACTTCGCGCAAGCGACAAGTAACCATTATTCAGGCTGAACATATAGAAGCAGTAGCCAAAATGCTTCGTAAAGATAGTATCGACCCTGCCCTACTACGGCGCAACATTGTGGTTTCGGGTATTAATCTATTAGCTTTCAACGATTCTACTTTTCAAATCGGCGACGTTATTCTGCAAATGACAGGCTACTGCCACCCATGCAGCCGCATGGAAGATAACCTCGGCACAGGTGGCTACAATGCCATGCGTGGGCACGGGGGCATCACTTGCATGGTTGTAAAAGGCGGCACAATAAAAATCGGCGATACAGTGAGTTTTTTGAGCTGATAGCACTGCTATAAGCGTATCAGCTACTCGTATGCCTTAAAAAATTATTGATTCAATGGGCATATATAATAAAACTACCAATAATGGTTCTGTGCTCAATACCATTAAATTCGTCTTCGAGGGTAACCTTGAAACTTCCTCCTACGTGCGAATAATCAAATTCTGTTATGTCAATATCACCACTCTCTACTCTGAACGGAGAAAAATCTACTCCATCAGAATAAAAGATATTTCTGATACTCAGGTCAGGATACTTGCCCGTTCTGGTCAGAGCGGGCAAGTCAATCGTTAACCTTTCATTTTTAAACCCATAAGCTGTCAGGTGGGCCTCTTTTTCGTTGAAGTTCCAGCTTGCTTCAATGTGCTCCATTAACACATACTCTTCGTCTTCCACAAACTTTACACTCAGGTAAGCATAAGGTTTTAGCGGTTCGGTTTTGTCGCAAGCCACACAACAGGCACTCATCCATATAAAAAACAATAGTCTACTCATATCATTTTCAGCCTATATACCCCTCAACTATTATTATTTAATGCTCTCTTTTATTTCTTCGCTGGCGTTGCTTATTACTTGTTCGCCAACCTGCAGTTCGCCATACACCTCTACCTTATCTAAGGTCTGGTTGCCTGTGCTTACATCTATTTTTCTGATGTTTCCGTTATCCGAAACCAATACGTATTTGCGCTCGGTTGAGGTAACTACTGCCGATTTTGGCACAATCAGGGCATTTTTATTTCCTTTCGAATAAATAAGCACATCGGCATACATACCCGAGGCCAGTTGTCCGCCTGTATTAGCCACATCTACCTCTATTCTTTCGCTTCTGTAATGGCTATTGATGTTTCTTGATTTACGGCTGATTTTCCCTCTCAACTTTTTGCCTTGTAGCGCACTTACATAAAACGATAGCGTATCTCGCTCATGCAGATTTACCGCCAGATGCTCGGGCACATCAACCTGCAAACGCAGATTAGCTATCTGTTTTAACTCAAGCATAGGTTTGTCTTTTGCCACGGCGCTCACCAAAGCCCCCGGGTGAATATTACGTTCGGTGATTACACCGCTAAACGGTGCCACAACTTTCAGATACCCCAGCATAGCTTTTTGCATTTCCCAATTGGCTTTTTCGGCATTTACTAATGCTGTATCGGCATTCATTTTGGCTTTGATAGTCGACAAATCCATTAGCGAAACCGCCCCTTTCGTTTTTGATGCTTCAAGCAAACGCTGATAATGCTCTTTATTGATAGAAAAGTCGGCATTGGCTTTGGCATATTTTTCTTTAGCCAGCAATACGGCCTGCTCAAGCTCGGGCGCTTCAAGCTCCATTAACAAGCTACCTTTGCTTACGTATGAGCCTAAATCAACCAGCACATTTTTTACATACCCGTTTACTTTCGGAAAAAGGCTTACTTCCTGATACGCACTCAATTGTGCCGGAAGTTTTAGTGTTGAAGGCACGCCGCCACTTTCAACAGTAGCTAGCTCATACGCCGGAGCGACAGCTTTTACGGCCTCTGTTTTCTTTTCTTCGGCTCGATTTTCGGCACAAGCGCTCAATAATACACTTGCCAGCAGGCTTATGAGGCAGTATTTCATATAGGTATTAAATGGTTGTTTTTTCATTGTCGGGTAATAAGGAAACTGATTTAAAAGATGCTTTTTGCTGAATCCAGCCATAAACCAAGGGTACTATCAGAAGCGAAGCAAACGTAGAGAAGATTAGCCCACCAATAACGGCTCTGCCCAAAGGTGCCGACTGGTCGCCGGCTTCACCAAGGCCGCTGGCCATTGGTATCATACCGGCAATCATGGCAAGGCTGGTCATGATAATAGGTCTGAAACGCACACTTGCTGCTGTAATAGCTGCTTTAAACGGATTTTTATAACTCAACCTCAACGATTCGGCATTGGTAACTATCAGAATGGCATTAGCCACAGATACCCCGATACTCATGATAATACCCATATAAGATTGTAGGTTGAGTGTTGCACCCGTAGCCATCAGCAACAATAACGACCCCAGCAATACGGCTGGCACCGTAGATAATACCGAAAATGCCACACCAAACGATTGATAATTGGCCGCCAGCAAGAGTAATACTACAATAATGGCTACAGTTAAGCCTGTTTGAAGCGAGTCGAGCGTTTCGGTTAGTAAAGACGACATCCCCTTTACTTCAACCAACATACCTTTGGGTGGAGCACCTAGCTTGTCGATTGTTTTCTGTACAGTATTTGTAGCCGTTCCAAGGTCTTTTTTAGAGATATTGGCACTTACAGTCAGAAACCTTCTTGGCCCTGTTCTGTCATATTGCCCCGGCAGGGTATCAATCGACATCTGCGCCACATCAGAAAGCACAGGGCGTGCCTTGCCTTTTACGAGCGATATAGACTGTAATTGCTCCATTGAGTTCATGAGATACTCGGGCACTTGTACCTGCACCTGATAAGTATAGGAAACTTTCTGGTCGAGCCATTGTATTTTTTCGGTAAATCGACTCGACGAAGTGGCATCGGTTATACTACGGGTTACTTCGTTCAGGTTGAGCCCCATTTGTGCAAGCCTGAAACGGTCGATATTGATTTTAATAACCGGAAACTTCAGAGGCTGGGCTATCTGCACATCTCGCAGGAAACTCACCTGTCGCAGGCTATCTGTCAGGCGGCGGGCATACGATTTTATCTCTTCAAAATTCTTTCCGATTACCCGGACCTCAATAGGTGTGGCAGCTCCCTGAGCCATAATTTTTTCGGTTAACTCAATGGGCTCAAACGATATATTTATTTTCGGATAAGCTTTCTTGATATTGGCACGTAACTGGTCTTTAAGTTCGTCGAGATTACCCTCAAAATGCTCGCCTACATTGGCTTGCATAATGGCCTCATGCGTACCGCTATTAAATACATATAAATTGCTTGAGCCATAGCTACTCGGAATAACACCAACATACACCGAGGTCATATCAACGCCACCTTTCACCGTTGAGTCCATTATAGCCAATATTCCTTTCACATCTCTTTCGGTTTTTTCCAGGCGTGTTCCTTCGGGTTCTTTTATGCGTAATTGTAGCTGGCCGTTGTTATTTTTAGGCAAAAGGTCTTTTCCGATAAGGTAAAAGCACAGCCCCGAAGCAGCCAGCGTAAACAACATATAAAAGCTCACAATCAGCTTACGGCTCCGCATCCATCGTTCCAGCAGGTTACTTAGCCTTACTTTTATTCGTTGAAAAAACGAGTTTTCATCGCCATGCGTAGTTTCTTGTCTGTTATGCTCTTCTATTTCTTCTATTTCGCCGCTATCGAGCGCCAATCCGGCATGGGCATGAAACTTTGTGTGATGAGACTGAAACATTTCTTGTTTCAATAACCAGTTCGAAATAACAGGCACCAATGTTTGTGCTGCCACAAACGATACAATCATTGAAAACCCGATTGATAAGGACAAAGGCAAAAACATAGCCTTGGGTACGCCTGTCATTACAAAAGATGGCGCAAACACAGCCAGAATACAAAGCAGAATCAGCAAGAGCGGAAACGAGATTTCCTCACAGGCATCGAGTATTGCCTGTTTTTTTGTCTTGCCCATTTCCAGATGCTGGTGAATGTTTTCGATAGTTACTGTGGCTTGGTCAACCAATACCCCAATGGCTAGTGCCAGCCCGCTCAGGGTCATGATATTAATGGTTTGCCCTGCCATTTTCAGGCACAATAAACCAATAAGAATAGATACCGGAATGGTAATAATCACAACAAGGCTACTGCGCCAGTCTTTCAGAAAGAGTAATACCATAAGCCCTGTAAGCACCGCCCCCAGAATACCCTCGGTCATAAGGCTTTTTACGGCATTAATCACAAACACCGACTGGTCGAACTCGTAACTCAGTTCAACGTCGTCGGGCAAGAGGTTTTTCATTTCGGGTAGTTTGGCTTTCAGCCCTTGCACCACCGCCCATGTTGAGGCATCGGCAGTTTTTACAATTGGTATGTAAATAGAGCGTTTGCCGTTTACCAGTGCGTAGTCAACGGTTACGTCTGAGGCATCAGTTACGGTAGCAATATCATGAATAAACAGGGCCGTTGAGCCATTGGTTACAAGCGGAATATCTCCAAAATGTTGTACTTTTTCTTCGAGCGAGTTAACACTCGTTATATACATCAGGTCGTCGACCCGCAAGTTGCCCGACGGGGTCATCGAATTGTTTTTGGCAATCGCCTCTACTACCTGGTCGGGCGAGAGGTTATAGCGGCGGAGTTTCTCGGGGTCTACATTTACTACCACAGTTCTTGAGTTGGCACCCATAGCGTGTGGTGCCGTAAGACCGGGCACAGTAGAAAACATGGGGCGGATATACGTAGAAGCCAAGTCATACATTTCTTTAAGCGACTTGGTTTTGCTATCAAATACCAACTGCCCAACAGGCATAGACGAGGCGTCGAACCGCACTACTTGCGGCGGCAAAGCCCCGGGTGGGAAAAACTTCGCAGCTCTATTTACCTGCAAGGCAACCTGCGCCGAGGCTTCGGCCATATCGGTATTTTCATAAAAGGCAAGTTTGATAAACGTTAGCCCTTGTATATTTTTACTTTCAATGCTTTTAATGCCGTTTACATACAAAAACTGGTCCTGCATACGGGTGGCAAAAAAGCCTTCCATCTGCTGAGGAGACATACCCCCGTACGACTCAATAACATAAATTGTAGGTAGATTGAGCTGAGGGAAAATATCGACAGGAATTTTTCTGATTGCCAGTATGCCAAACAAAATTAATCCTGCAAATAGCACTACTATTGTAATAGGTCTTTTTAATGCGAGCCGTACCATATCAAAGATTTAATTAAGACTTACTTGGTGTTAAATTTGTTTATCTGAAGCAAAAACTATTGACCATTTACCTGATTGAGGAAAACAGACAGGTTGCCAACCGAGGCAGCTTTTAGCAGCAAGGCCCGCCATACATTATTAATGGCAATAGACTGGTCGACCTCAGCCCTGTTGAGTAGCAAAAAAGCTTGCGAAACCTCAAGCAAAGTAGCCAATCCTGAATCATATCGGGCGGTGGCTTGCATGTAAGCGCCACGGGCAGCATTGGTTTGAATAGGTGCTTCCAGTGCTTGCTCCATAGCAAGTTTAATCTGCACATTGGCGTTTGCACTCTGGCTGCTTAGCCTGAGCTCTTGCTCCTGCAACAAATGCTGAAACTGCTGGGCTCTTTGTAACTCGGCCGAAACCTGGTGGCGGATTCTGAAAATAGGTGTGATGTTCCAGCTTATACCTGCACCAAGCAGATAATTCCCTATCTGATACCCCACGCCATCGAAAAAATTTGAGCTGTAAGAATCAGAAGAATTGCTTACCCCCGAGCCACGAGCCCAAGCCGAAGCACTGAGCACAATGCGTGGATTAAGTGATTTTTTGATGGCAACCGAGCGAGACTTTATTAAATCAATCTGTGAATTGAAAACTTTCAGGAGTGGATTCTGTGTTACATCAGGATATTCACGCAGAAGCGTGGGTAGTTTCTGATAAAACTGCATAGAGTCGGCAGCCATATTGCCTGCGGCATTTCCGAGTAGTTCGCCTAAGCGAATACGCTGCGAACGCTCATTCTGCTGGCTCTGTAAAAGCAAGAGTTTTGCTTTTGATACTTCAGCACCTGCAAACGAGCTATCGATACCGGCACGCAAACCTGAAATAACTTTGGCATTGGTAACATCACGAAAAGTAGTAGCTCTTTGCAGGTTTACCTCTTGTATCCGAACGGTTTTCTGAAATACCAATAGGGCCAGATAAGCATCTATGACTTTTATCTGGTGCTGAAAAACCTCGTTTTCGTAATCGAACTGCTGCCTTACTGTGGCTTTTTGTGCCACATCAATATTGGCTTTGATTCGACCAAAGGTGTAAGCCTGCCAGTTTACCTGCAAACTAGTGAAACTGCCCCAAACTGGTTGATAGATATTATTGGGGCGGATTCCGCCCGAAACAGAAGGCACCGGCCCCTCGACAGGAAACGTAGCCCCTACAAGACTATTGTTTGTAGCAAACTGGTATTGGTCTTGTACTATTAAATCGGGTAAGCGCTCTTTCTGTACTGCTTTCAGGTTAAATTCGGCAATACTTTTTTCGGCTTTTTTAGCTTTAATAGAGGGATAATTGCGGGCAGCTAAATCAATAGCGTCTGACAAACTTATTTTGTGTGGCTCTGGTTCTACCTGCTGGCCAAAGGCTAGGCCCCTAATCAGCAAACAACTCACAAACAAATACTTTTTCTTCATTTAATAAGGACATTTAAGGCAGGTGTTAAGAATAAACACATAATGGCGCATGTGCAAAAACAAAAGTCTTTGCACATCCTTAGAAAGTCCTTAGTACAAAATTAAAAAAACATTAAAGAGTAAGGTGTGGTAAAGCCACCGTAAACGTAGAACCGTGCATAGGTTGGCTTTTTATGCTGATACGGCCATTGTGAATATCAATAATTTTGTGGCATATCGATAAGCCAACGCCAAAGCCCTGCACATCGAAAGCGTTTTCGCCTCTGTAGAAAGGTTCAAATATATTGGGCAGGTCTTCTTGTGATATACCTATGCCTTTGTCGCTTATATGAACAATACATTCTTTTTCATCAAAATCTATCAGCACCTCTACTGGCTGGGTATTACTGTATTTTATGGCGTTATCGAGCAGGTTCAGAAATGCATTCTTCAGTAAAGATTCATTGCCTTTTACAATTGTCAGGTGTTCGTCTGGGGGAATATTCTCAAAATTTACCCTTACAATTGCATCGGGTTTATTGTTTTTTACATCGTTTTGTAAGGCAAGAATCAGTTCTTCAATCCTGATGTTTTCGATTTTCGATAGATTAAAGCTATCAATAGGCCGTGCCATTTGCAGCAGGCTGTTTGAAAGCAGAATGAGCTTATCGGTATCTTCCAGAATATTCTGTAGTATTTTTTCATACTCGGGTGCTCGCAGGCGTTCTTCAAGCCCTAGCTGCACCTCCGACTTAATCGCTGCCAGCGGTGTGCGTAATTCGTGCGATGCATGCGAAACAAAACTACGCTGCTGCTCAAAACCCAGTTCAAGCCGGTTCAACATCCGATTGAATTTGTGTGCCAGCTCGGCTATTTCATCTTTACTTTTGCCCTCGTCAACCCTTTTTCTTAGATTCTGGGCCGTAATCTGGTCTATCTGGTGGTTTATTGTTTTAATTGGCTGCAAGGCCTGGCCTGCAAAAAACATCCCGCTTATAATAACAACCAGTATTATGAGCAAAAAACTGATGAGTAAAGTCTGGCGCAGACTTTTAAGATTGGCCTCGCCGTCTACATCAATCCCCGATTCTATTACAATAAAATTATCGAACTTCCCTTCAAACAACAAGCCCAGATTCTCTCGTTCGTTGATTCTGAACTCCACACTATTTTCTGTTTTTATGCGGTCGAGCAAAGCCGTATCAAGTTCTTTAGGCACGCTTTCGGCATTAGAGAAAACCAATTGATTTTTGGTATTGAAAATATAAACTTCTTCCCCAATCAAGCGGTTTACCGAGGTTTTATCCATAATCCGAATCAACTCCGGCGAAAACCCACTTACATCAAATAGTAACCTGGCCGTTGTAATAGCCCTTTTGCTCAATCGCCCCCTGAAAGTCTCGTGGCGTTTCTGGTCTTCTCGGTAATAAATAAAACCCGAAAACATCAGAAGATTAAATGCCACTATCAAAGAAAACTGCAAAACAATTTTATACCTGATTTTCATACAATTGCTGTAAATTCAAATCTATGTTTCGATTACAATTTCTACTCCACTTTAACACTCAAAACTTATACCCTACGATATACTCTTTCCCCATGCCCAAAACCCTTTGCTATTCCCCTCTGCCCCACGCCCTCTGCCCTTTGCTCATTCCTCTCTCAACACATAGCCAAGCCCCGATTTTGTATGAATCAGCTTTGGCTCATAGTCTTTATCAATTTTTTTGCGCAAATAATTAATATATACTTCAATGATATTTGTACCCGAGTCGAAGTTCAAATCCCATACATTTTCGGCTATATCCATTTTAGATAGCACCCTGCCTCGGTTTCGTATCAGATACTCCAACAAAGCAAATTCACGGGCAGTCAGGTCTATTATTTTACCCGAGCGAACCGCCACTTTTTTATCCAGGTGAATCTCAAGATCGGCTACCCTCAATATCTCTTTAAGCTCATTTACAGGCGCGTGCAAAGAGCGTCTCAACAAAGCATTGATACGGGCAAATAATTCCCGAAAATCGAAGGGTTTTACAATGTAATCGTCAGCGCCATTGTCTAAACCCTCTACCTTGTCATCAACTTCTCCCATAGCTGTCAGCATTAAAACAGGTAAACCGGGCTTTTGCTCTCTGATGGCAAAACAAACATCAAAACCATTCATCAATGGCAGGTTTATATCAAGTATGATTAAATCGAATGAGTAAGAAATGGCCTTTTTCAGTCCTGCGTGTCCATCAAAAGCGACATCGGTCTCAAAGCCTTTTTTCGATAAGCCTTTCACCAGGTTATCAGAAATCCGACGGTCGTCTTCAATTATAAGTATCTTCTTCTTTTCCAAAAGTATCAGGGCGGTTCAAAATATAAGTTCGCAAGGTGCTTTTGTAAACTTAGAACGCCATTAATCTTGTATTAAATTTACCTTAAAAGTTGGTGGCTTTGGGCAGAGAGCACGGAACAGAGGGCATGGAGCAGAGGGTATGGGGCAGAGGGTATGGGGCAGAGGGCATGGGGCAGAGGGGAATAATTAGCAGAGGGTATTAGAATAGGGTAGAAAATGAAGAAAGCAGGGGGAATCAACCGCCTGCTTTCTTTGCTTTGTAGCCTTCTTTCAACAAAAAGGCCAGTATTTTATCCCGATGGTCGCCTTGAAGCAGGATTTCACCGTCTTTGGCTGTGCCGCCGCTTCCGCATAGATTTTGAAGTTTTTTTCTTAACGCTTGCAGGTCGTCGTCTTTGGCAATAATGCCTTCTACCCTACTCACAACCTTGTTGCCGCCTTTGCGGTCAAGCCATATTTTCAAGTTTTGCTGCTGAGGCGCAAGGGTTTCAACTTCTAAATCATCGCCGAAATTAAATTCAAAATCAGGGTTGGTTGAGTACACAACTCCTTCACGTTGTTTTTTATTTTTCATATCATTACACGCAGGCTTTTTTCACGAATACTTATCTTTAGCTCGTCGGTATCTAGTCTTAGCGGCTCGCCATCATAGTGTATCAACAGTTTTTCTGAACCTTTTAGTTTAAACTGCGTACTTCTGTACACCTCGGCATACGACGACTCATGAATAGTTTTATTGAATAATTTAGTAATCACAAAGGGTACTTCCCAAAGCGGCATTGGGTTTAGCAAAGTACAATCTATAAAGCCATCGGTTATGCTGGCAATTGGGGTAATAAAAGCATTGTTACCAAACTGGCGTGCATTACCAAAAGTAATACTGAATGCCTCATAATTATTGCCCCCAAAACTACATTTTAAAGGCTTATAAGCCCAGAATTCCTGCAAACCTACCCGCACATAATTAAGCAGTCCTCGACCTTTTAGCTTCGAAAAAACATCGGCACAATGGGCATCAAAGCCTACACCTGCTGTACAAAAAAACGGAATATCGTTTACATAACAAGTATCTATCTGTTGTACGCTGGCCGTATTCAGTTTCTCTATTACCTCTTTGGGCTTCATCGGAATCCCTAATTCTCGGGCCAAGCCATTGCCTGAGCCCATCGGCATAATACCCAAAGCGGTTTTGCTGCCAATCAGAGCCTTGGCGATTTCGTTTACGGTGCCGTCGCCTCCCATGGCTACTATATAAGGCACTTTTTTTTCCGATGCCTCATAAGCTAGTTCGGTGGCGTGGCCTGCGGCTTTGGTCGGAATAACTCTGGCCTGATATTTCTTTTTATCTAATCTGGCCTCAATCAGGTCAACAATTGCCTGATGATTTTTCTTTCTGCCCGAAAAAGGATTAACTACAAACCAGATTTCTTGCTTGCTCACAAATAATATAAATTCGTAATGAATAATTTCCCAAAAGTAGTTGATAGAAACAAGATTTCGAGATTTAAGGCAGAGGTTTTCGGAAAAATTGAATTAGTGCTTGTTAAAGGAAGTCCTTGTGTTAAATAAATTCATTTCTATTTGTGCAGAATATCATCTTGTTGGTATCCCTCACTCTCAATCCTTAGCAGAAGAAAAATATGAATAATGATACCTGAGCGTATCGGCTTGTGCCGGAGAATCATACAGCAAATCACTCATTATCAGGGTTCTTGTGTTATTATCGGGTAGAATTTCTATTTTCACTAGCTTAATGCCCATGTTTACCTAAAAATAGATTCTACCTTTTTTATCGATTTCGTTGCGTGTTCTGCCAAAAGCATATTTGCTTTCGAGTTTTCTATCTTTAAAAACATAAAAATTAACGGTGCGCCGTTGCGATCGCCGCCTAAGATAACAAAGGTATTTTTCTTACATAAGCGGGCTTAAGTCCGCTTTAAAATACTAAAAATGTTCCATTGTTACTTTAGTCACCGAATTCATTCGGTGAAAACAATCGAAAACCAAAAAATTACAATATCTTTATTTTTCTAAGGCAAACCGCACATTTCAGAATCACTAAACTTTATAATAAAAACAACCAGAATGAGAACCTTAATTATTGCAGTATTTTGTTTATCAGTATTCACACAGACATTTGCTCAGAAAGCCAACGACCGCCAGGAAGTATTAAAAGTATTAGCTCGCCAGAATGAGAACTGGAATAAAGGCGATATTAAAGCCTTTATGGAAGACTACTGGAAATCTGACTCGTTGATGTTTATTGGCAAGAACGGGGTTATTTATGGTTGGAAAGCTACGCTCGAAAGATACAATAAAACCTACCCTGACCTTGCCACGATGGGTACATTAAAGTTTGATATTCAGAAAACAGACTTTCATTCGCCTACTACTTGTTGGGTCTTGGGTAAATGGCATCTGACTCGTCCGGAAAAGGGAGATGCTGGTGGATTCTTTACACTTATATTGAAAAAAATTGGTGGCAAATGGCTCATCGTTTCTGACCACACAAGTTAATTAGCTTGCTTTCATATATTTAGATACAGTATCCAGAAAAACCTCTTTTCTGCGGCGCGAAAGGCTTACATGGTGCTCGTCTTGTACTTTTACCAGTAGGCCTTCGTGTATCTGATACCCCGTTACGTATTTCAGATTTACCATGTACGACTTATGCGTGCGGAAGAAATTATAGTTCACAAATCTTTTTTCGAGCTC
This sequence comes from Emticicia soli, assembly GCF_037860775.1. Classification (NCBI taxonomy): domain Bacteria; kingdom Pseudomonadati; phylum Bacteroidota; class Cytophagia; order Cytophagales; family Leadbetterellaceae; genus Emticicia; species Emticicia soli. Next base: position 141,885 of record NZ_JBBEWC010000006.1, read on the forward strand.
TTTCAAAGTTTTCGAAACAATCAATCGTTCGCCGTCTTGTAAAAATACTTCTGTATAGTTTACATCAGCTTTCATAAAAAGCACCTCAGCAGGGTTTACTTTCTTTTTTCCGGCTAATTTAATCGGTCCGTTTTTAAATAGTTTTGCTTCCATTAGAATTGAGAGTTTTAGTCATTTAAAAGTATTGACTCCCAATTGCATATAATAGTTGTAATGGTTTGATTTTTTTTATAAGATTTTTTACAAACTTTTCAGAAGCCTTTAGAATTACCCCCCCGCAAATAAGAAATGGCGTTTTTGAGGCTAAATAAACTTCAAAAACGCCATTTTTATTTATTCAATGCTTTCTTTAACGATTGTTTTTCCCGGTCGTATCTTTGTTAGATTGCTCTTTCGGTGGGAAAGAGATAATTTCTTGCTGAATAGTATTAGACGAATCTAAGCTCGTGGTGGTTGTATCGGCAGCCATAATTCCGCCTATGTCGCCACCGCAATTCTGATAATTTTTCTTGATTGGCACACCTGGCTTGGGGAATGGTCCCGGCTTATAGCCCAGCGTTTTATCGGTATATACACTTTGCATAAACTTACCAAAAATAGGCAATGCCGAGCGAGAGCCCTCTCCCATACGTGTACGGAAGTGAATACTGCGGTCGTCGCCGCCTACCCATACGCCACACACCAGGTCTTTGGTAAAGCCCATATACCATGCATCAGAGTAATTAGAGGTTGTACCTGTTTTGCCCCCTGCTTGCCCGCCATTGCCAAACAAAGCACTGGCGTATTCCCACAAGCCTTGCGAAGTGCCGCCCGCTTCTTCAACCCCACCACGCAACATATACTGCATCAAAAAGGCCGACTCAGGGCTGATTGCCTGTCGTTTTTTTACTTCGGCCTCATATATTACTTTTCCTTTGGCATCTTCAATTTTTGATACCAATATGGGTTCTACGTGCTCGCCGCCATTGGCAAATACACCATAAGCACTTACTAATTCATACAACGAAACATCAGACGACCCTAAACCTATCGACAAAACAGGATCGAGCGGTGTGGTAATTCCTAGCTTACGGCCATATTCTACTACAGTGGCTGGTCTCACTTCGTCAGATAATTGAGCTGCAATAGAGTTGATAGAGCGAGCCATAGCCCTGCGGAGTGTCATGCTGGCATAAGTAAATACACCATCGGCGTTTTTAGGTTCCCATACTTTAGGCTCACCTTTTTCTATCCATTCTTTTTTAAATGGCTGGTCGGTGCGTCTGTCGCATGGCGAAAGATTCAGCGGCCCATCAATAGCAGCACAATACAAAATAGGCTTAAAGGTTGAGCCCGGCTGGCGGCGTCCCTGGCGCACGTGGTCATATTTGAAATAATCGTAGTCTATACCCCCTACCCATGTTTTGATATAACCCGTATATGGGTCCATGGCCATCATACCGGTTTGTAATATCTTTTTGTAATGAATTATCGAATCAATCGGGCTCATCAAAACTTCTTCCGACGATGCCCCGTCTTTACCCCAAACAAACACCTTTGTCATTTTCTTTTTTTCGTACATATAATAATGTATCGAGTCAGGGTTGTTTTTAAACTTCTGGGCTAGTTTTTTATAAATGGGTGTACGTTTGGCTACGGTATCAATATAGCCTATTATCTCTTGGCCGTTTTCATAAATCCAGGGGTTACGGCCTTTCCATTCCTGGTCAAAAATCTTTTGTAGGCGTCTCATGTGCCCCGACACGGCCTTTTCGCCATAATCCTGCATTTTCGAGTCGATGGTTGTATATATCTTCAAGCCATCTTTATAAAGATTTATATCTATTTCGTTGGTTTCGGCCCATTTCTGAACAAAACGTGCCAATGCCGTTTTGAAATAGTTTCCTCTGCTATCTTCGTCAACTTCTGTATTTACATCAAGTTTTATATCGGTTTTGCTTAGTTCGTCGGCCTGTTGTTGCGTAAGATCGCCATTTTTAGCCATCAATTGCAAAACAGTATTGCGGCGCTTAAGCGCATTTTTCGGATTTCGGATAGGGTTATAAAGCGTAGTACCTTTTTGTAGGCCCACCAACACCGCTGCTTCTTCGGGGTTTAGCTTATCAGGCTCTTTGCTGAAATACGTAAGCGAGGCTGTACGGATACCATAAGCATTATTCCCGTAATCAACCGTATTCAGATACATAGTCAGAATCTCGCCTTTAGTAAAGCGTTGCTCGAGTCTTATTGCGGTAAGCCATTCTTTTGTCTTATAAATAATGGTGCTTACAACCGGAATATAATAAAGCAAACCCTTCATTTCGCTACGGCGGGTATTATACAGGTTTTTGGCCAACTGCTGCGAAATAGTGCTTCCACCGCCACGGTCGCCGCCTTTAAAAATACCTACGGCCACACCAACCATCGATTGCAAATCGATGCCTGAATGCTCAAAGAAGCGTTTATCTTCTGTTGAAATAAGTGCTTTAAATAGCCAGGGCGACATCTGGGCGCTATCAATAGTTTGTCTGTTTTCTGTGAAGAATTTGCCCAGCTCAACGCCATCGTTCGAATAAATGGTTGATGACTGCGCAATTTTAGGGTTTGTGAGTTGCTCGATACTCGGCATGCCACCACATAACCACAAAAAATTGGTTTCGATACAAAACCAATAGAAGAAAACAAAAATTAACACCCTGACACCGAATCGGTAGATACCCCTGATAATAGTGAAGTATTCGCCCTCGGTGTCAAACCTGGCTCTGAAGGCCCCCGTTATTTTGTCAATGACCTTATAGAAAGATATGAATACCAGCTCCACTCTTTTTGCACCAAATATCTTACATAAAATCAGATAAATCTGGTCTAAAAACCACCCCCATGCGTCGCTTATCTTTGTTGTAGCGTTATTCCAGAATTGTTTGATAGAACTTATGCTGTTTTTTTCTTCCATATTTAAATTTTTCGCCGAAAACCCAACAAATAACTCGATTCTGTAGCAAATAATCAAAAAAAGTTGAAAGGTTTTTTAGGCTAATTACCATTTAGTAAAAAAACTGGCTTTAATTGGTAAACAAAACCCCCTACAATTGCTTTAAGTATATATATTTATACCGAAACTATTATTTACATTACCAATCCCAATTAATTTTCATGAACTTAATACCTGCTGACAAACCATTAGAAAAAGAGATACTACCTCTTTTTACAAAAACCATTCCGTTTCAATTACCTACCGAGTGGAAAGACTTTATTGTTAAGATAACTCCCTGGATTATTGTGCTGCTAGTGCCTTTATACATTTTTGCTATTGGGCTAACGGCATTTGGCACCTTATTTACAGCCTTTACCGCGCACCCGCTATGGTCGGTTGGTATGCTCTTAACAACAGCAGGCTTAATTTGCAGCTTACTTTCTATCAAAGGGCTCTTTGACCGCAAACGTGAGGGCTGGGTATGGGCTTATTATGCTTTTTTATTATTCTTACTGGCCGATATTCTATACCTCAATTTCATCGATGCCATCATTACTTTTCTTATCTCGGGCTATTTTCTGTTTCAGATAAGAGAATACTATAAATAAAAATTAATTAAAATTATATTCTGAATCGGGAGCTGGCAGCTCCCGATTTTTTTGTATCTTCTAATAAGATTTCTCAAGTTTTCTGCCTTTCATGCATCTATAAGGCCATTTATATAGATTTCTTTAGTACTTTTGATAAGACCATTTAATTTGAAGCACTAAACCAACTAACGAACAACCGTGAATAACATTCTTGAAGTACACAATGTTGTGAAACGCTATGCCCAGCATACGGCTCTCAACGATGTAAGTATCAATGTTCCCAAAGGCGTAATCTTTGGTCTGCTTGGGCCAAATGGTGCCGGGAAAACCTCCCTCATTCGTATCATCAATCAGATTACAGGGCCTGATGAAGGTTATGTTTTACTTGATGGACAAAAACTGCAACCCGATCACATCAGAGAAATTGGTTACCTGCCTGAAGAGCGTGGACTTTATAAAAAAATGAAAGTCGGTGAGCAATTGCTGTATCTGGCACAGCTAAAGGGGCTATCAGAAAAACAGGCAATGGAAAAACTAAAAGAATGGTTTATTAAGTTTGACATAAAAACCTGGTGGACCAAAAACGTTGAAGACCTTTCGAAAGGTATGCAGCAGAAGATTCAGTTTGTAGCTACTGTATTGCACGAGCCACAACTGATAATTCTTGATGAGCCCTTCTCTGGTTTTGACCCTATCAATGCCAATCTGATAAAAGACGAGATTCTGGAACTAAAGAAAAAAGGCACAACAATCATTTTCTCAACCCACCGCATGGAATCGGTTGAAGAACTGTGCGATAACGTTGCGCTTATTAACAAGTCTCGTAAAGTGCTTGATGGCCCCAAGAAACAAATCAAAGAGCAATTTAAAACGCATACCTACAAAGTAGAGTATCTGGGCGATTTAAGCGGCGAATTTGAAGATTTCGACATTGTAAAAACCGAAACTATTGAAGATAATTATAAGAAATCGACAATTAAACTGAAACCGGAAGTACATGCCAATCAGTTAATAAAACAATTGATTGATAAAGTAGAAGTGCGCACTTTCGGAGAGAATATCCCGAGTATGAACGATATTTTCATTGCAGCAGTCAATGAAATTCCACAGTAAAAGATTTAGATTTCCATTCTTCTAAACAAGCATAGATTATAATGAAAAATATTTTCCTTGTTCTAAAAAGAGAGTACCTCACCAGAGTCCGCAAAAAATCATTCATCGTAATGACAATCCTCGGGCCACTCTTGATTGGCGCCTTTTATGGCTTCATCGGCTGGACGGCCATGTCTTCAACCAGCCTGAAAAAGGTGGAAGTAATAGATGAAAGTAATTTATTTAAAGATAAATTCAAGAATACGGCTGAACTAGCCTACAGTTTCTCGGGTCAGTCGTTAAATGATGCCAAAAAGGATTTTGCAAAGAGCGGTAACGACGCCCTTGTTTACATTCCGAACGACATCATGGATAATCCGAAAGGTGTAAAGATATTTTCACAAAAAAGTCTTTCGCTTGAGTTGCAAAGAGGTATAGAAAAAAACATAGAAAGCGAGATTGAAACCATTAAACTGACCGAAGCCGGTATTACACAAAAGGTATTAGAAGATGCCAAAATGAATGTAAACAGCGAAACCATCAGTTTGAGCGACGAAGGCGAAAAAAGCAACAGCTCGGTGGCTGCTACCGTAATAGGCTACATTTGTGCGTTTCTTATCTACATGACCGTGTTCATTTTTGGTGTGCAGGTAATGCGTAGCGTAATGGAAGAGAAAACAAACCGTATTGTAGAGGTAATTATCTCGTCTATCAAGCCATTTGAGTTAATGATGGGTAAAATAATTGGTGTTGCTTTAGTTGGCTTAACACAATTTGCACTCTGGATTGTACTCTCTTTTGCCATTACTACTGCCGCAACTGCGGTGTTTGGCGAAAAATTTGCCGGCTCACCAGAACAACGCCTTGAGCAGGTAAAAAATATGCCACAAGCACAAGAAATAGAAAAACAGGTAAGTAAAGAAACAAAAAGTGGCGGCGGCGTATATGGCAAAATAATGAAAGCCGTAGACACTTTGCCTTGGGTTACAATTATTGCTTGTTTTATGTTCTATTTTTTGGGTGGATACTTGCTTTATAGTGCCCTGTTTGGCGCCATTGGCTCGGCCGTAGATAGCGAAACCGACGTGCAGCAGTTTATGCTCCCCATAACGCTGCCCATTATTTTCTCTATTGCCATTGCCCAGTTTGTGATTCGTGAACCAGATGGCCCACTGGCATTCTGGACATCAATGATTCCATTGACTTCTCCGGTTATCATGATGGTGCGTATTCCGTTTGGTGTACCAACCTGGCAAATCATCTTGTCGATGGTGCTTCTTACAGGCGGTTTCATAGGCACAACCTGGATAGCAGCCCGTATTTATCGTGTAGGTATCTTGATGTTTGGTAAAAAACCAACCCTAAAAGAAATCGGTAAATGGATTTTTTATAAGGGGTAAGATATTGAAAACCCCACACCCCAACCCCTCTCCCCAACAGTGGGGAGAGGGACTTTAAGCTCCCTTCCCCACTGTTGGGGAAGGGTCGGGGATGGGGTCTTTATTTACTAAGCTTCTTCCTTCACAACCCCAACAAAAAATCAGGATTCAAACATATCTTGGCAAACTTCTCTTTGTCCGACTCCGCACAGACACCGGGAAAATCGCCATGCATACCAAGCATATCGGTCATTACCTGAAAATGCAGGTGCGGTGGCCAATCTCCATTAACGGGATAATCTCCTATTTCAGCAATTTTCTCTCCGGCTTTTATAATTTTCCCTTCATAAAGCCCATCTAAAGAGCCCAAAGATAAATGCCCGTAAAGCGTATAAAGAGGCTTGCCCTCATAGCTATGTTCCAGAATAATCGTTGGGCCATAATCGCCAAAGTTGGCATTATTCCTAAAACTATGCACCTTGCCAGCAAGTGGCGCATAAACAGGCGTACCTGCCACCGCCCATAAATCAATACCTAGATGAATGTTTCTTTTTACTTCATTGTCTACTGAAAAATGCTCGCTTCGGCGATAAATAACCCTATTTTCCATATAGCCGCCTATGCCCATCTTTGCTCCAGCCGCATAAATCTTATTAAATACATAGGTCGAAAAACTGGCAGTATCTACCAAGTCGAGCGCTTCTAATTCCTGATTGTTGGCTGTGAAATCAAGTTTTATAAATTTATCAATATCTACTACTCTGGACATTTTTTCAAAGCGGGTTTATCATACTATTTTATTCATTATTCAAGAATAAGCCAAGCAAGCTTATTTCACACAATTATAATAGCATTTCTGGAAAAATATGCTAAAAAATAGCGTCCTTTGCATAGTTTTTTGCATTAACCTATGAACAATCCTTACATTTCGCTACTCCGCACTGCCTGGAAATACGCTCGTCAAGAAAAAAGTAAATATGTCTTCATTTATGGGCTTTTCATTATGGCCAACGTTGCGGCGGCGCTTAATCCGCTTTTGTATGGCTGGTTTGTAGACAGTATTCAGCGTGATAGCTCACAAATATGGAATAGCGTTTTACTCTATGCGGGTTTATTTTTATTGCTGAAACTGCTCGAATGGGCATTTCATGGCCCTGCCCGTATCATGGAGCGAGATTTAGCTTTTAATCTAAGCCGAAACTTTCTTGACGAATTATATCATCAGACACTCCATTTACCTATTCGCTGGCATCAGGATAACCACAGTGGTTCAACCATAAACCGTATCCGCAAGGCTTACGAAGCCCTAAAACATTTCTTTCAGGATGGTTTCATGTTTTTGCATGCTATTTCAAAATTTGTGTTTTCGTTTGGCGCCATGCTCTATTTTTCGCCTTTGTTTGGCGGTATTGGCATTTTGCTGGGTTTACTTACTATATGGGTGATTTTCAGATTCGATAAACCTTTTATTAAAGCCCTTGATGAAACCAATGAAAAAGAACACGTAGTTTCATCGACACTTTTTGATAGCCTCTCGAACATCATCACTGTAATTACACTGCGTCTGGAGAAAAGAATGGAGTCAAGCCTGATGCAAAAAGTAAAAGAAGTGCTACCGCCTTTCCGCCGCAATGTGCGCATCAACGAATGGAAATGGTTTGTGGCTGATACCCTCGTAACTATTATTTACTGTGTAATTGCTATTGGCTATGTGTACCAGAACTGGAAACCCGACCAACCCTTTTATATAGGTGGTTTAATTACGCTCTTAGGCTATGTTATTCAGTTTACCAGCGTGTTTCATGATGTAGCGTGGCAGTACACAAATATTGTACAATACAATACAGACGTACAAACTGCCAGAAGCATTGGCGATGCATACAGAGAAAACCACCGCCCTGATGCCGTAACAGAACTGCCCGAAAACTGGAAGAAAATTTCAATTTCTGGGCTTAATTTTTCTCATAATGCTATTTATGAAGAAGGCAAAACTGCCCATAGTCTGCACAACCTGAGTATAATGATTGAAAAGGGTAAGAAAATAGCCTTTATCGGTGAAAGTGGTAGTGGCAAAAGTACCTTATTGGCTCTTTTACGAGGCTTGTACGATGCCCAACCAAACGTAAAGGTTTCGATTGATGGAGAAGCCTATGACTCGTTGGATATTATCTCTGAAACCATCACGCTTTTTCCGCAAGAACCCGAAATATTTGAGAATACAATTGCCTACAATATTACACTCGGCTTGCCTTTTGAAGACGAAGAAATAATAAAGGTGAGCGAAACTGCCCACTTTAAAGATGTAATAAGCCATTTGCCGAAAGGTCTGGAATCAAATATTCAAGAAAAAGGTGTGAATTTATCAGGCGGGCAAAAGCAACGTCTGGCATTAGCAAGGGGTGTATTAGCTGCACGCCTTAGCGAAATTGTATTACTCGACGAACCAACCAGCAGCGTTGACCCTAAAACCGAAGTACAGATTTACAACAAGCTATTTAAGGAATTTAAAGATAAAGCTGTGCTATCGACCTTGCACCGCCTGCACTTACTCACAAAATTCGACTATGTGTATATTCTGCAAGACGGCCGGATTATAGACGAGGGCACATTCAAGCATCTGAAAGAAAACAGTGCTGTTTTTCAGGAACTATGGAAGCATCAGGAACACCTGATACCAAAAAACGAAACGCCAGATTCTTAATCTTTACTCTGTAATAATTTAAGCTCTGTGTTGGAAGATTTTTCGGTGGTAATCAGTACAACACCATTAAGGGCCTTTGTGCCATATAATCTGGTTGCGGCTTCGCCTTTCAATACATCAATCTTTTCTATATCCTTTGCTGAGATTTCTTTGATTGAGGCCAATTGAACCTCAGTTCCATCAAGAATCACCAATGGGTCGTTTATCCCTCTGAATCTGATTTCGGTATTTTGAGGCGGGTTTATCTTTGCCAATAAGTTAGCAGGTGCCTTCGCTTGCCTGGCGTGCTCTTCAATCACAAAATTGACAGGCATTGTAAAGTACACATTCACAGGCTTTCCGTTTTGTTTGCCGGGGTTCCATTTGGGCATTTGTGCAATTACACGCACGGTTTCTTCATCACAGCCAAAACCGATACCTTGCAATACCTTTATGTCGCTAACTGCCCCGTCTTTCCGCACAACAAATTTCACAAATACTTTACCAGACACATTGGCTTCTTGTGCCGCAATAGGGTATTTCAGGTTTCTACCTACAAAGGCAAAAAGTGCCTTTACTCCTCCCGGAAAACTCGGGTTTTCTTCCACAGTCGTAAATACTTCCTGATTATCTACTTCTTTTTCCTGCGCTACTGGCTCAGCCATAACCATTCCCAACACATTATCCGGTTTTGGTGTTAATACCAGCGTTGGCGTCTTTTTCAGGCTGACGTTAATCAGGCTTTTATCTGCTACTACCACACTAGCATTTTCATATCCTTCGGCATAAAACCTCAGAGTATCTCCTTTCAAGGCATTTATTTCGTACTGCCCGTCGGTATCGGTGGTAGATACATTATTGCCAGCCTCAACTACGGCCCGCAACAATGGTTTTCCACCTTCGGCTGTTACTTTGCCGTGTATATAAATGCCTGTTTGTGCTTTAATTTCATCGAGAGTGCGGGTATCTAACTTTGTTGTAAAATCTACAGGCCCATCTTTTAAGCCTGCTAACTTCCCTTCTACTAATTCGAGCACATCGTTTTTAGCAATGGTGGCCGACGAGAGCACAAGCATGAGTATAAACAAAGGCACCGATAAGCCGTATTTCAGCAACATAATTTTATTTGAACGAGGCTTGCTAAGCATCTGAATACGGCGCTTTAGCGTTGAATGCGTAAAGAAGCGATTGGTTAGCTGGTCAGGTTGCAGGCCAAATTCTTGCGTAAAGAGCAACATAGCGTAGTCTACCTTTGAGCTTTCATTTTTTGAGGCAATATCGTCGGCAATAAATTCGTGTATGTGTTTAATATCTTTTTTGTACAGATACACTACCGGATTAAACCAGTTCAGAATGGCTATTACCTCAAAAATCATTACATCGGCCGAGTGCAATTGTTGAATATGCACGTGCTCATGTGCCAGAATAGTATCTCTTTTCTTGAGCGTTTCGTCAACAAAACTGTAGCCAAAAAATGAAAAGGCCGTAAACTTCTCGAAATCTTTGTTTTTTAGTACCAGTATCAGTTGTGATAGTGTGATGATCAAACGAATTGTACAGATACTGATACCAATAATGTATAGCCCTTCTAAAATATCTGCCCAGGTAAAACTGGTACCCTTTGTTGGCCGAATCAGAATCAATGAGGGGTTGTAGAGTGTATAAAACACCTCGTTGATTTCCTGTGTAATAAACCATGACTGTACATACTCGGAATACCATAAGGGTATACCGAACGACAATAAGGCTGATACAACCAAATAGACTCTATTCAGATTGTGAAAAGTTTCGCCAAAAAGTACGAGTCTGTAAAAAGAGTAAAAGAGTAATAAGTACAGATTTACCTGAACGAGATAAAATAAAAAGTCCATTATTTTGATGATTTCCTATCCAACGCAAACATAATCGGCAATACGAACGACGTACGTACCAGCTGATTATCTTTTCTGCCCGGCGACCACTTAGGCATAGCTTTCACAACCCGAGTTACCTCTTCGTCGCAGCCATAGCCCAGGCTTTTCGCAATAGCAGTTTCGCTGATACTTCCGTCTTCTTCAATAATCAATTTAATAAGTACCTTACCCTGAATATTCTTCTTAACAGCTTCTTTAGGGTATTTAAGGTTTTTACCTATAAAATCAAACATAGCAGGCATACCACCCGGAAACTCCGGCACAACGTCTACCTGCTCAAACACATCTTTACTTTTATCGGTCTTTTGAGCAAAAGAAATAGTCACAGCAAACAAAGAAATTGTTAGAATACAAAATAGCTTTTTCATAATGTTTTTAAAGTTTAAGTTTTAAGTCAATTTTTTAAGTAAGTTGAACATTTACGTTTTTTTTCAGTAAAAGCTTTTTCAATAAAGTAATGGTATAAAATTGTATTTTTTGTAGAGCCGTATTGCAATCGCGCGGCGAACCGTACGGCTCAAGGGTATATCTAGCTTCTTGAACGAAATACGTGTTAAATGTCTTGAAACTTTAGATATTTATCTATTTTATGGCGCAAAACATATCATACGACAGGAGACGTACGGTTCGCCGCGCGATCGCAATACGTCTCTACGTAATTTGCGTTTTTTTGTTATTCCCAAAAACTCTTAACCTTTGAAACTCAGTAATTACTCAGTAATTATTGCTTATAACAATAGCACCGTTTTTGCCCTTTTCACCATATTTCTTCTTTGCTTCCCGTGGTGCTAATATTTCAATTGTAGCATCGTCTACCCTAAAGCTGGTTGCCATATTTTCAGTTACTTGTTCTTCCTGATTAAATATAAATAGCATAGGCTTTTCGGTCATCCAGAAATCAACGCCAAACTTGGCTTGCTTTCCATATTTATCAATTAATGCCTGATTTTCTCCTCTCAGACTTACGCTGCTACTTATGTTATTTTTTAATGATTGGGTATTCTCTAAAAGTTGGTAATATTCATCACGATAAAGGCTTTTATCCGAGTTTATCACATTTCCATCAACTACCAGTACTCCCTTAAAGGCAGGGTCTATCTCGCTCTGGTTAGCAATAATTCCGTAAGATTTGCCCAGTGTTATTCTCAGAAAAACCCTTGACTCAACAGGTTTCTTTCTTCTTTCAGCAGGTGTCCAGTAAGGCATATCCCATAAAACATTGGCCACTTTGCTGTTATAATCAGGGCGTAAACCTTTATCTATCGACATCTCGGTTAGTTCACCATCTGTATTCACCACAAACGAAGCATAAATATCGCCTTCTAGTCTTTCTCCGGCAGGATACTGAAAATGCCCGGCAAAATATTCTTCAAAAGCCCTCATACCACCTTTAAATTCGGCAGGTAGCAAATCGGCATCTTGTATTCGTCTTACATCTTGTGCCATTACAAAGTAGCCCATGCACACCACCAATGGCACAATAAATATGTATTTGCTAATCATCCACAGCGGGCTCCGTTTTTTCATCATCATCTGAATCCGCTCTTTCAGCAATGAGTCTTTAAAGAAATCGCTACCGAGTGGCGTAGCATTTGCTTTGAAATTATACGCAAACAAAAACTGCGCATAAGGCACTTTTTCGTCACCTTCTATTATGCTATCAGCAATAAACTCGTGCAGGCGTGTAAGTGCAGTTTTATACAAACTGAGTATCGGGTTAAACCAGCAGAAAATACTTACAATCTCAAGCAGAAATATATCCCAGCTATGCCCTTGGCTTATGTGTACCTCTTCGTGGTCAGTAATCATATTCCGGTTATAGAATATATCTTCTTTATTGAGAATCAGAAAATTAAAGAACGAGTACGACGAAAACGCCTTATTGGTGCGTAACAACCAATACTCTCGCCCCGAACGTGTTTCTGATTTATCGATTGGTTCGCTGTTGCGTAATAAGACATAAATTTTTACAAGCGCAATCACAAACTTAAGGCTAAATACAACTACCCCTGCAAGGTAAATAGCTGCTACAACGTCCATCCAGTTAAAGGCTAGCTCAGAGCTGTTTTGTAAAACAGGCTGAAAAACCGTTTCCTTTATGGTTTCGCTAGGTATCTCATTCAGCGTTACCGGAAGTGGCTGCAAGAATGTGTAATTGTGTCTTATTTTCATGAGAGGCATCAGAAATGACACCACCACCGATAGCAGCAAATAGAAACGGTTTGCTTGAAAAAAAGTATTTTTACGTAGAAACACCCAGTAAAAAGCGTAGAAAGCAAGCAATATAAGATTTACTTTCAGAAGGTAGAATAGTACACTCATATAACCACAGACATTAAAAGTTATTCATGAACAATACTTGTTTAAAATTACCTGTAATAAGCTGTTTATACAGCCTCAAACTATTGCTTTTTCATTTTTTCAATCAGTTTCAGAATCTCGTCAGCTTCTTGTACATCAATTTTCTTTTCTCTTACAAAAAACGAAAACATTTCTTCAACCGAATTCTCAAAATACCCTTCCATGAGTTTTCCGGTAGCAAAAGATTTATATTCTTCTTTACTCACAAGCGAGAAATATTCATGCGTTTTACCATAGGCTTTGTGCCCAATAAAACCTTTCTGCTCCAGAATACGCACAATAGTTGAAACCGTATTGTAAGCAGGGCGAGGCTCTGGAAATTCTTCAAGAATATCTTTTACAAAGGCGGGTTCACGATTCCATAATATTTGCATTACTTCCTCTTCCGCACGGGTCAATTCTCTGAGTTCCATGTATTTTTTTCGATTAAATGAATTTATGTATAGGCCTAATATGAAACAAATGTATAACTAAATTTTTAGTTTCAAAACTATTCGCATAGTTTTTTTTGTACAAAAGCAAAAAAAAATGGTATGGGTTAAAGAAGCTAAAACAACAAATTGCATAAAACCAAGAAAACCCCACTCCCTAAATCCCTCTCCCCAACAGTAGGGAGAGAGACTTTTGCCCCCTTCCCCATTGTTGGGGAAGGGTTGGGGATGGGGTCTATAAAGACTATTTATATAAAGAAAACTTTAAATAGGTCTTCTTTTCAAATACAAACTTAATTCCTCGGTCTAGGGCGTGCGCCATTGCCTTGTACTTTCGGGCCATCGTGCGGTGGCTCTTTCATTTCGTTGTGGCAAGAGATACAACCCATTACTACAGGCTGGCGGAAAGTTTTCAGATTTGCCAGTATTTCTCTGTTCAATTGGTTTGTCATATCAAACATTTCACGGGTCTGGTTGAAATGGCGGGGCTTTTCTGAGGCAAAATCGTTCAAGTCGTGGCAAAACTTACAGGTTACACCCAAGGCGTGCCCCCAGCTATTCATTATGCTCAACACCTGCTCTGTCGATTTCCCTTTCAGTACCTTGATATTCTTGAAAACCGCTTCGGCTGGCTCGTTCTCTTTACCGCTGATTGAGTCACGATAAAGTTTAAGATACTTTTCACGGTCGGCCATCATTGTATCTTTCCAGGCAATAACCGTGTTGTCTTTTTTAGTGTTCGAACTGATAGACACAAACGAAGAAATGCCAATAATGACAAATAAAACAGGAATTAGTAATTTCATAGATGTAAATAATATTTAGAGTCGTAGTATAGAGTATGTCTGAACTTATTATTCGACCTACAAAGACATCTTTTTTGTCTATACTTCGTTGCCTTTTTTCGATGTAGCTGCTGGCTACATCTGCAAAATGCGTCTTGTATAATCAAAAAATCTGTTCTTTTCGGTCAGAAGAATAAATTCAGACATACTCTTAGGCTGAAAGTTATATAAAAAATCAGATTTTAACTGATAACCCGAATTAAAATTTCTTTTTCAGGTAAGCCAGCGACATAGCATAAGCCTCTTTTGCCAGTGCTTCATCATATTTCGGATTGCTCGGATTCGCAAAACCGTGCACGCCATCAAATATCTTATAGGTAAGTTTTTTTCCTGCTGCTTTCATATTTGCATCAAATTCTTCAATCACTTCTTTCGAAATACGTGTTTCTGTGGCAAATAAGCCTAATACATCGCTGTTCAGTTTTTTCAATTGTTCTACGTCTCGCACAGGCATACCATAATACATTACCGAGCCTATTGTTTGCGTGCCACCCAACAAAGCAGAGCGCAACGACCACCCACCACCAAAACACCAGCCAACGTTGGCAATTTTTGCATTTTTGCCTGCATAAGCCATGCCACCTTTTACGATGTTCTCAAGGCGGGCATCGTTGGTTTCCGACATAATCTTACCTGCTTCTTGTGGGTTGCTGGTTACTTTGCCGTCATACATATCTAGTGCCAATACGTTTACGTTTTCGCCCAAATCTTTGTAGTAAGTGTCGGCTTCACGTTTGATGTAGTCGTTTAGCCCCCACCATTCCTGATACACAAACAACCATTTGTTGCTATTGCCTTTGGCCTTAATAAAATAGCCTTTGGCATCGGTGCCATCAGGTGTTTTAAAAGTGATGTCTTTCCCTGTGGCGGCATAGCTCAATGGCAGTGGCGCAGGGTGCAGGGCCTGAAAGGCAGGGTCGAGGGCAAATTGTTTCATGCCATCGGCAGGCAAAGTGTGACAAACCGTAATGTTTGATACCGAAGTAGTTTCGCTGGCTTTGTTTACCGACACAAAAGCCCAGATACTCAATAAGAATGCCTGAAACGTGATAATTGATTTAATCATTGCTAGAATATTGTTAAGAGTTCAACAGATAAAACACAAAAGCAGTTGTTTTGTTAAAGATTTTAATGTGGATTGAGTTAAATACGGCACCAATATACGAAATCTACATAGTAATCAACCAGATGCCTTTAAATTATATGTTACTACACATATAAAAAACAAGCCCCACTAAAAGCGGGGCCTTTCTATTTTTTATTCTAAGCAAAATTAAACCTTAAAACATATGCCTTTTGGGCTTGTGCATACTGCGCCCTTGTTATAAATATCTTTTCTCAATGGCAAAATCACTAAATGGCTAACGTATTAACAAGGAGTATGATGTCACAAAAGTACAGATTCAAATAATGCGAAACAAGCAATTTCAGCGAAACTTCGCTAAAAATTTTCAACATTTCTTATACGCTCTTATCTATCTGCTAAACCGACTTATTTATGTTATGTTTTGGGGGATTTTAAATGGCTTTTGGTCTACAATTAGGCCCAGAATTGAAGTTTTTTGCTCACTATTACATAAATTTGCGCAAATTATGCGTTACTTACGATAAATTTCTGATTACTAAGGTCAAATTTATCTGTTGTAGATTCATCTAAACTCTAAACCTAATGAGCGACAAAACATTGTTTGGACACCCAAGGGGGCTGTTTGTATTATTTTTTACCGAAATGTGGGAGCGTTTTTCGTACTACGGAATGCGTGCCATCTTACTACTCTTTTTACTAGATAAAACCAAAGGAGGCTTAGGATTAAACGAGGGCGAAGGCGGTGCTACCTATGGTTTATACACTTTTTCGGTTTATTTATTATCCTTACCCGGTGGGTGGCTTGCCGATAATGTTTTAGGGCAACGCAAAGCAATTTGGTATGGCGGCATAACCATTATGGTGGGGCACATTGTGCTGGCGTTTCCGTCTACACAGGCCGTATTCTTCTTAGGTTTAGCACTGGTAGCTATCGGCACAGGCTTACTAAAGCCAAACATCAGCTCAATTGTAAGTGAACTATATCCTGAAGGTGGCGCCGTACGTGATGCCGCCTTTTCTATTTTTTATATGGGTATCAACCTTGGTTCTTTTCTGGGTATTACTATTGTAGGTTATCTGGGTCAAAAAGTTGGCTGGCACTACGGTTTCGGGGCAGCAGCAATAGCCATGTTTCTGGGGCTTATCAATTACCGCATTTTTGCAACACCATACCTGAAAGATAAAGGATTATACCCGAAAGCCAAACAAGCAAAGAAAGAAAGCAGCGTTCCAACCAAAGTGCAACCACTTACCTGGATACTCCTAGCGGCCCTAATCATATTCTTTGTTGTAATGCAAGTAAATGGCACTTTTGCCTGGGATAGCAAAAAAGCTGTAGCAACATCAATGGGTGTTATATGTGTGGCGGTTGTATTAATCTACTTTGCCAACTTGTTGTTTGCGTCGGGCTTATCTAAAATCGAAATGAAAAGAGTGGCTATTCTGTTTATTCTTTTCTGGGGAGCAGTATTGTTCTGGGCAGGTTTTGAGCAACAAGGTTCATCTTTACAAATCTTTGCCGACCGCCACTCTGAACTTCCGTTTGGTATGCCTTCAACATGGTTTCAGAACTACAACGCCTTCTTTATCCTGCTTTTTGCCCCTATGGTTGGTGGTGTGTGGGTATTTCTTGAAAAACGTAAAATAAACCCGCCTTTGCTCGTAAAATTTGGCATTGCCTTGTTTTTTGTAGCATTGGGCTATTATATAATGGTAATAGGTGCAAAAGTAGCCGTGCAAGGTTTAAAAGCCTCAGCTTTTGTGCTTACATTTACTTATATTTTCCATACCATTGGCGAGTTATGCCTTAGCCCGGTAGGCCTGAGTGCATATACCAAATTGGCACCAAAACAATACCTGAGCCAGCTAATGGGTGTATGGTTTGTGGCTACGGCCTTAGGCAACTTGTTTGCAGGCTTGTTTGCAGGTGGTTTTGATGAAGAAAGCATTCAACAAATGCCTGATATGTTTATGAGCATTGTGTGGTTCTGTCTTATTGTAGGTGCAATTCTGTTGATACTTCAGAAGCCATTGAAAAACTGGACAGGCGGTATAAAATAAAAAGTCTTTGTAATTTCCAATAAATCCCTTTTTTTTGCATTGATTCTATAATAAATCAAGCCTTGCTTGTGTTATAGAATTCTGAATGCAAACCTATACAAATGGCAAAATTTAGTACAAGTTCACGCGCCGATATTTTTACGCATATTGGTATCATTTTAGCTATCTTTCTGATACTATTCTTTAGCTTTTTCTTTCTTTATCTTCCATGGAGCACTAATCATGGACAATCGATTACCGTTCCTGAACTGAAAGGGATGAGTATGGAAGAAATGGAAAAAGCACTCGACGACCGTGACCTTGACTACGAAGTGAGCGATTGTACGTTTGTAGCAGGTGCAAGGCCACTCACTATTCTTACGCAGTTTCCGAAAGCAGGCTCTAGCGTAAAAGAAGGCCGCAAGGTTTACCTTACTATTGTGTCAGAAACCGCACCGATGGTAAAGATTCCTGATATTCTGAAACGCTCGCTATCAAGTGCTAAAAATCAGTTGCTAAGCAATGGGCTTGTAGCCGGCGACCCTGAGTATATTCCGGCAATTGAAGACAACTCTGTATTAAAAATAAAGGTTGATGGACGGGAGGTTACGCCGGGCTCGAGTGTACCAAAGGGCTCGAAAGTAACGCTTGTGTTAGGTGATGGCCTGGGCGACCAGATGATTGAAGTGCCGAATCTGGTAGGAATGGCTTCTGATGAAGCCGAAATTCTGACCTCTGGGCAAAATCTTTCCATAACGCTGCATTATGTTGGCCCAATAGATGGCACTCCAGACGGTACAATTGTAAGACAAAGACCGGCAGCACAAGGAAATAAAATACGTGTCGGCGACGTTATCGATGTAGACGTAGCAGGTACCGACCCTAACGCTTCTGATAATTAGACTTCTATTTTTATGCCAAAGCTTTAATAGCCAAACAACAGTGCAAAAGACTTTTTTTTATATGAATTTTATTTCAGACAACAGACCTGTAATCATTTGCAGGTCTGTTATTTTATTGCTGTTTCTTTCAATAAAAATTGCTAGTGGCCAAACAGTTCAACTACCTTTTTTTGAAGACTTCTCAACTACCATAGGCACTAATCCTGACCCCAAACTCTGGATTAACGGCGGTACTATCGTCAACAATTCGTTTCCGATAAATCAGCCCAGTAAATTTGTGGCTACTTTTGATGGCCGCAGTTCATTGGGGATTCCATATAATGGTGTTAATCAGTTAGCTTATGGTGGTACAGATACCCTTACCTCACAACCTATGAGCCTGGCTACGCTGCAACCTGCTGATTCGCTCTACCTGAGTTTTTTCTGGCAAGCCAGAGGCTTAGGCGATTTACCTGACGACGACGACACCCTGATGGTATCTTTTCTGAACAGTCAAAAGAGATGGATACCTGTCTGGAAACAACACGGCAGTATATTAAGCGATAACTTCAAGCAAGAAATGCTTGCTATTAAAGATACCTCTTTTTTTCATGCCAATTTTCAGTTCAGATTCGAAGCCAAAGGCCGACAATCAGGAGCGTTTGATACATGGCACATCGATTATATTTATCTGAACAAAAACCGTAATCAGAACGATATTCATTCTAAAGACATAGCCTGTACCAAGTTTACCTCGGCATATCTGCGGCGTTATACAGCTATGCCAATGCGCCAATATCTGGTAAATCCGGCTACAGAAGTAAATGAGACACTTAAAGCCGAAATATTTAACTTGCAGAACGATGGTGATTTTACACCCTATGCCTGGAAAGTAAGCGATATTGTATCGGGCAGAGTTTACTACGATGCCCCCGCTCCTTCGTTTGGTAATTTACCGCCACGCATTACGGGTATAAGGCAGTTTACACCTCCGGTAATTACCGATTTCGGCGCCGATAAAGCCATTCTTAAGTTTCAGCTTAATATTACTACTTCCGACAATGTTCAGCCAAATTTACCCGGCTACGACCTGAGCGTAAATGACTCAATTTCGACTTACACAATTCTGGACGATTTTTATGCTTATGATGATGGAACTGCCGAAGTAGGCGCCGATTTCGACCAGACGCTAGGCAAAGTAGCGGTTCAGTACATACTAAGCAAGCCTGACAGCATTGGGGCAGTAAGATTCAATTTCAGCCCGTATTTCAACAATCCATATCTGAAAGATACCTTATCCTCAGGAGGGCAGTACTTTTTATTACAGATTCTGGAGAGTGATAAAGGCAAACCCGGCAAAACACTACATCAACAATCAATAAGAGTAAAATATGGCACAGAAGTAAATCATTTTGAAGAGTATCTGTTAAACCAGAATATCGCTGTAAAGGATACTTTTTATGTAGCCTGGACCAAAGTTACACAAGAAGTAATTGCCGTAGGTGTCGATAAAAACACCCCTCAATTTGCCGACAGGATATTTTATAATAACGGCACCGAATGGATGCCTAATACTTCGGTGAAAGGCAGCCTGATGGTGCGACCCGTAATAGCCACCAAGCCGGCAGGCGGCAGCACAGAAGGCCCCGGCGACCCACTGGCAAACGAAGAGCCATTCGGCCAGAAACTGGTGGTGTACCCTAACCCTACCTCAGGAATGCTTAAATGGAATGTAGTTGGTATAAAACATATCAGTATTTTTGATGTAAGGGGCCATGAAGTTTTATCAAAGAATGTTGACGGACAGGAACTGAATATTGCACATTTGCCTACTAATACGTATTTTGTAAACTTTTCTGACGGTAGAAAGAATTTAATTCATAAGATTGTGGTTGTGAATTAGAGAAATAGTACCGCTATTGTTATTACACATTTGAAAAACTAATATACTAATGGACAAGAATTATGATATTACCGTAGAGCAATTGAAAGAAATGCTCGAAAGCGAAAAGCCTATTAATCTGATAGATGTACGTGAAGATTATGAGTATGAAGACGATAATCTTGGCGCAAAACTTATACCCCTGGGCGAAGTACCTGAAAGACTCGACGAACTTGAAGAGCTGAAAGGCCAACCTATTTATATACATTGCCGTAGTGGTGCACGCAGTGGCAAAGCCAAAGCATTTCTTATTTCGCAAGGCTTTGAAGACGTACACAATGTTTTAGGTGGCATACTGGCCTACCGTGAATTAGAAAATCAATAATATGTTATCTGACTTTGGTATAGTTTTATTGGCGCTGATTTTTGCAGCAGTAGCTTTGATGCTGGTATTTGGTATTTCGTGGTTATTGCGCCCTAAAAAGCCAACCGAAGAAAAACTAAGCACCTATGAGTCTGGCGAAGCTCCTATTGGTAATGCCAATATACGGTTCAATGTCAGGTTTTATATTGTTGCGTTGGTTTTCATCTTGTTTGATGTAGAGCTGGTTTTTATGTTTCCGTGGTCTACAGTATTTGGCAACAAAGAGTTTATAGAACAAACCAACGGGCAATGGGGCTGGTTTACACTGGCCGAAATGCTGATATTTATTGTGGTACTGGCTTTAGGACTAGCCTATGTATGGGCCAAAGGGCATCTTGAGTGGGTAAAACCAGAAGTAAAAGGGCCTAAATTCAAAAGCAAGGTGCCGATGAATATGTACGAAAATGTGAATAAAAAGTACGCAGAAAAATGAATTTCGACTCTCTTGAAAAAGACGTACATATAAAAACAGGCGAAAGCGAAGTAATTCTCACCTCGCTCGACGAACTCGCCAATTGGGCAAGAGCCAATTCTATCTGGCCTATGGGTTTTGGTCTGGCTTGCTGCGCCATTGAAATGATGGCCACCTATGCCTCTGGTTATGATTTAGAGCGTTTTGGGGTTTTTCCAAGAAACTCTCCGAGACATTCCGACCTGATGATAATTTCCGGTACAGTTACCTTTAAAATGGCCGACAGAATCAGCCGTTTGTACGAACAAATGCCCGACCCGAAATACGTTATTTCAATGGGGAGTTGCTCTAATTGTGGCGGCCCCTACTGGGAACACGGCTATCATGTAGTAAAAGGTGTTGACAGGGTAATTCCTGTTGATGTATATGTACCAGGCTGCCCCCCACGCCCCGAGGCACTAATTGGTGGTATTCTGAAATTACAGGAAAAAATCAAAACCCAGAAACTGGCTGATTTGAAAAACTAAAACAAAACTAAATAAATTTAAAGCGTGGTGTAAGGTCTTCCTGCATCACGCTTTTGTTTTATAAATAGCTCTACACTAAAACACCTGGAAAAATAGTATATTGCGAAATAATTTGTAACACTATCTGATTAATAACTTACATGCGTACTATTATTTATTCTTTTACAATTATTGCGCTCGTTTATCTTTCTTCATGTTCAAAAAGTGGTACCAAAGCACTAGAGCAAGGCAATTACTATGAGGCCGTTTTACAATCGGCTGAAAAACTCGCCAAAGATTCTGACAACAGCAAAGCATCTGCTGTATTACCAGATGCCTACCGTAATGCAGAGAAAGAGTTTCTGAGAGACATAGAGCGCACAAAAAACGCCAATCAGCAGTTTCGTTGGGAAACCGTGATGGACTATTACAGCAAGCTCAACAATATGCAAAGAGTTATTGATAAATGCACCGCTTGCCGCAGAATGGTAACACCACAGAGCTATTTCAGAGAAGAAGACGAAGCCCGTGAAAACGCCGCCGCTGAGCGCTACGCACTGGCAACTGACTTAATGAGACCTCGCACTGGCTCAATGCCAAGCCGTGAGTCGGCCCGTGCCGCTTATAACCACCTTGAGCGAATCTCTACCTTTGCTCCTAATTACCGCGATTTGCCAAATTTTATGGAAGATGCCCTTAATGCCGGCTCTTTTCATGTGGTGCTCGAGCAACCTAAAATCAACTCTCGTTTATATCAATACAGCAACGAATATTTTCAAGGCCGCATAGATGAATTTCTGCGCACCAATCGCCGCATGAATAAATTCATACGTTTCTACTCGCCCGAAGAAGCCAAATCTGTAAAATTGAAACCTGACCAGATTGTGAGATTAGAGTTCATCGATTTTGTAGTGGGCGAAACCAATGTTACCAACGACCGCCAGACTGTAACCAGCAAAGACAGTGTAAAAACAGGCGAGGCAACTATCAATGGCAAAAAAGTGCCTGTATATGGCAAAGTAAAAGCGCAACTCACTCGCTCTCGTAAAGCGGTGCGTTCGAGAGGAATTTTATCATTAGAAATCTTCGATTTTCAGACTAATAAAGTACTTTCGAGAGAAGAGATTCCCGGCGAATATACATGGGTAAATGAATGGGCTACTTATAATGGCGACGAACGTGCGCTTACCTCAGCCGACAGAGCTTTAGCCCAACGCCGTGAGCAATTGCCACCACCACCGCAACAATTGTTTATTGAGTTTACCAAGCCTATTTATGACCAGGTAACAAGCCGAATCAAACGCTTTTATGACAGGTATTAAATCTTGATAAATCTCCTACAGCAGCATACAGTACTTTACACAAAAGCCACCTCAATCGGGTGGCTTTTGTTATTGATAGCATCTATCTCAACACTAAAAACCCTTATTTCATTTTTGCAACATTGTAACATATTTAGTTTTATCTAAAAATATGTTTAGTAATATTTTGAAAATTAATTTTATAATTCTAATTTTGAATCATAAAGCCAGAAAACAATTAAATTAGGGTAATATGAGAAAATTATTTATTACTATTATTTATATAGCTATTTACGGAATACTCCCTGCTTTTGCAGGAGAAATAAGAGGTACTGTTGTCTCCAAAGATAAGCCTGTCAGTTTTGCAAGTATCCAAGTCGTAAATACCACAATTGGCACACAAGCCAATGAAGAAGGCAAGTTTATTATTGCCAATGCCCCAAATGGCCTGCAAACAATTCAGATAACTAGCGTAGGGTATAAAACCAAAAGCCTTACCGTAAATGTATCGGCCGAAAAATCGAACAATGTATTGATTGAGATAGAAGAAGAAAACGCACAGCTAAACGAGGTGGTTGTTACGGGCACCATGAAAGAAACCACCATTAACGAGTCGCCAGCACCTATTCAGATACTAAATCCGACGTTTTTCAGAAAAAACCCAACGCCCAACCTTTTCGAATCACTTTCGATGGTGAATGGTGTGCGTCCACAGCTTAATTGTAATGTATGTAGCACAGGCGATATTCACATAAATGGCATGGAAGGCCCCTATACAATGGTACTGATTGATGGTATGCCTATAGTATCGGCATTGTCTACGGTTTATGGCCTGAGCGGTATTCCGAACTCAATGGTTGAGCGTATTGAAGTAATGAAAGGCCCTGCTTCTACCCTTTATGGCTCTGAGGCTGTGGGTGGTCTGATTAACGTAATTACCAAAAGCCCGGGAAAAGCCCCGAAATTCAATTTCGACTGGAATACAACTTCTTATCTTGAAAATAATTTTGATGCCAGCATAAAAGCCAAAGTCGGCAAAGCTACTGCGCTGTTTTCGGGAAATTACTTTCTGTTCAACAACAGAGTTGATATAAACAACGACAATTTTACTGACATCACCCTACAAAATCGGGTTTCATTGTTTAATAAATGGTCTTTTCAACGCCCACAAAATCGGATTTTCAATCTGGCGGCCCGCTATGTGTACGAAGACCGTTTCGGCGGACAAATGCAATGGCAACGAAGTGACCGGGGCGGTGATAAAGTATATGGCGAATCTATTTTTACCAAACGCTGGGAGTTATTAGGTAATTACCAATTACCTTTTGAGAACGAAAAAGTAACTTTCAATTTCTCGATTAACCAACACGACCAGAATTCTGTTTATGGCGTAACCCGCTATCTGGCCTTGCAACGCATTGCTTTCGGGCAGCTATTGTGGGATAAAAAGCTGGCTAAAAACCACGATGCGCTCTTCGGTGCAACTATCCGCAATACCTATTATGACGATAACACGCTTATCACCCAAACCCCAGACTACAAAAATGCGCCTGACCGTATCTGGCTACCGGGTGTATTCATTCAAGACGAAATAAGTGCAGGTTCTAAAAACAAGTTTCTGTTAGGTGTGCGCTATGATTATAACTCTAAACATGGCGGTATATTTACACCCCGCTTCAACTGGAAATTCTCGCCTGATAAAGACAATATCTTCCGTCTGAGCCTCGGTAATGGGTATCGGGTAGTAAATCTATTCTCCGAAGACCACGCCGCCCTTACAGGCTCACGAAAAGTATTGATTAAAAGCGAGCTAAAACCAGAGCGTTCGTACAACGCCAATCTCGACTACCAGAAGTTTTTCAGTTTTGCAAAAGGCTATGGCAATATTCAGTTCAATGCTTTTTATACGTATTTCTCAAACAAAATCATTGCCGACTACGACCAAGACCCTGAGCTAGTGGTGTACGATAACCTGAATGGATACGGGATTTCGAAAGGGGTAGCTTTCAATACCGAGTTTGCTTTTACCTCCGGCTTGAAGGCTTTTATAGGTGGCACTTTAATGGAAGTTTATAGAGTTGAAAGCCGGGAATTGAAGATAAACCAGATACAGACGCCTAACTTTACGGGTAATTATGCCATCAGTTATTCATTTGAAAAAGCACAGCTAAGTTTCGATCTGACAGGCAATCTTTACAGCCCTATGCGCTTGCCCATAGTACGTGAATACGGCGATACCCGCCCTGAATATTCGCCTTGGTTTGGTATTCATAATATACAGGCTACCAAGCGTTTTAAAAATGGCTTGCAGATTTATGGAGGTTTAAAAAACTTTACGAATTTTCTGCCTAAATATCCCATTTTCAGAGCTGATGCACCATTCAGCGAAGAATTTGACCCTAGCTACAATTACGCACCCATGCAACGCATCAGAGGTTTTGTAGGCGCAAGGTTGAATATCTTCTGATCGGGAAATTCATAACAAATATCATGTAAGGGAAATCGAAATATATTATCCCTACGGGATATAGATACTCAAAAAGCATAATTTTTCTACCAATATAGCATTCCTACGGAATATAAAATTTGTCATTTTTCAAGTTCCAGAGGAACGGTATATCGGTAGAAAACATACACTGAAAATTTTGTATCCCGTAGGGATGTCATATCTCAATTTCATTCACTATGTTAAAGAATAATATTATTTTATTGGCATCTGTCTACTTTTCTGAATAAAAGGTGAGAACTTTACCCCAAAACTCACCTATCAATCTCTATGAAGAAAAGTATCATTGTGGCAATAGCTTTGCTGGCTTGTCAGCATACTTATGCGCAGAAATCGAATGTCTTTGAGCCCGACTACTCTAAACCCAAAGCCATAAAAGGCATGAAGCTCATCTGGAACGATGAATTTAACACCAATGGCAAGCCCGACCCAAACTACTGGCGTTACGAAAAGGGCTTTGTCAGAAATCAGGAGTTACAGTGGTACCAGCCCGATAACGCTGTTTGTAAAGATGGCGTTCTGCTCATTGAAGGTCGCAAAGAAAGCATCAAAAATCCAAATTATGTAGCCGATAGTAAAGATTGGCGCACCAACCGAGAATATGCCGAATATACCTCAAGCAGTATCCAGACCCGAGGCTTGAAACAATGGAAATTTGGCCGTGTAGAAGTCCGTGCCCGTATTGATACAACAATGGGTTCTTGGCCTGCTATCTGGACATTAGGCATAAACAAACCCTGGCCATCAAATGGTGAGATTGATATTATGGAGTTTTATCGTGTAAAAGGTGTAGCTACTATTCTGGCTAATGTTGCCTGGGGAACAGATAAACAATATGTAGCTAAATGGGACGAAGCAAAAATACCTTTAGCTAAGTTTCTGGCAAAAGACAAAGACTGGTCTAAGAAATTCCATATCTGGCGCATGGACTGGGATAAAGATGCCATTAAGCTATATCTGGACGATGAACTCTTGAACACAACACCTCTCAGCGAAACCATTAATGCCGATGGCAGCAACCCATTTGTAGAAGAACAATATCTTTTGTTAAACCTTGCCTTGGGTGGCAACGGAGGCAAACCCGCCAGCGATTTGATAAAATACGAAGTAGATTATGTAAGAATCTATCAGAAAAAATAGAAAAGAGTTTAATAAAACGCCTCCGACAGATGGTCTTCAAAGTCTCCCTCTCTTGATTAGAATTCAAGAAATAAACGTTCTTTAATTTTTTACAAAATGATTTTCCAGAGTGTGCAAAGTAGAGACAGGGCAGTGCCCTGTCTCTACAAAACTACGCATTCCAGAGAACGTTTATTTCTTAAATCTTAATCGATAGAAGGCGATTTAGAGGGTGAGGTATTCTATGATTTCAATACAATTACACTTTATAACTTCTATGAGCGTCGAGTTTCAGGAAGATAAATAACAAGATGGTAAACGACCATAAGGACGAACCACCGTAGCTCAGGAATGGTAAAGGAATACCAATAACGGGCATCAGACCGATGGTCATACCGATGTTTACCAGCAAGTGGAAAAACAGAATGGAGGCCACGCAGTAGCCATAGATACGAGAGAACTTGCTCCGCTGTTTTTCTGCCAGATTAATGATTCTATTAAGTAAGGCAGCAAAAATCAATATCACAATTAAGCTACCCAAGAAGCCCCACTCCTCGCCTACTGTACAGAAAATAAAGTCGGTCGATTGCTCAGGCACGAAGTCAAACTTGGTTTGCGTACCTTGCAGATAACCCTTACCAATAACACCTCCCGAACTGATGGCAATTCTGGACTGGGTTACGTTCCACCCTGCGCCAAGCGGGTCGGAGTCAGGATTCACCAATACCTGAATACGCTTTTGCTGATGCGGTTGTAATACTTTATTGATAAAGAAATCTGTACCAAATACAAAAAGAGAAGCAATAACAAATACCCCAATAAGCCTGAACAAGTTCTGCTGGGTTCGTTCATAGCGTTTCAGGAACAAATACCAGAACAAAGCACAGAGCACAACAATGCCTATAATGATATACCACTGCGGGAAAAACAAGGTAAATATAAACAAGATAACCAGGGCAATACCCAATGCAGGATAGATACCCGGTAAACCTTCACGATAAAACACCGCTACAAAAGCAGCAAAAGTAAGTGCCGACCCTGTTTCTTTCTGCATAATAATAATAACCGGAGGCAGAAATACCATTACACCAGCCACAAAGGCATCACGAAATTTAGTGATACTTACCCCTTGCGTACTCAGGTATTTTGATAAAGCCAATGCCGTAATTACTTTTGACACCTCGGCAGGCTGAAACGAAAACGTTCCGATTTTAATCCATGAGCGTGAGCCTTTAATTTCGGTAGCCAGAAATATGGTTCCTATGAGCACTAGTATTATAATCCCATAAAAAATATAGGCAAACGAATCGTACACCTTGTAGTCAACGAAAAGAATAATCAGTATCAGAAAAAACGATGCTACAATAAACATAAACTGTCTTCCGGCATTGTGCGAAAGAGAGATAATGTCTGAAAAACTATGGGTCGATGCCTCGGGGTTATAAACCGCTGCATAAATGTTTAACCAACCAAAAAACACCAAGGCTCCATAAAGCCAAACGGTAGTCCAGTCAATTCCTTCTCTAATATCAATGTCACGTGCCATATTACTTTGTGTTCTTTGGTGCTATAAGTTTTTCTTTTGGTATTGTTAAATCTATTTTTACTGATTTTGGTGCCTCTTTCTGCGGGGTTTCTGGTTCTTTGGCAGGTTTTGGCTTTTCTGATGGCTTGTTGATCGGAAGTACCTCTCCTTTGGCGGCCATTGCTTCTACTGTTCTTATACTGGTGTTCATCATTCGCTCTTTCAGGGCAATCCGTTCTACTTTGCGTTTCAGGTATTGCTCAATCATCAAAGTAGCAATAGGTGCGGCATAACTACCACCAAAGCCCGCATTCTGTACCATCACGGCTACAGCTATCCTGGGGTTATCACGAGGCGCAAAAGCGATAAATACTGAATTATCTTTCCCTTTTTTGTTTTGCGATGTACCCGTTTTACCACAAATGGCAATACCCGGTACAATTCCGGCGCCTCCACTTACAGTGCCTCTTTCAACTGCATCTTGCATGCCGGCTATAACAGCTTCATAATGCACACGGTCTATGTCTGTCTGGTGTACTTCTTTTAATGATGCATCAATCCCCTTCGAGTTCTGGCCGATACCTTTTACCAGATGCGGGGTTATCCAGTAGCCTCTGTTGGCAATAGTTGCTGCTAAATTAGCCATTTTCAACATATTTACCGAAACTTCTCCTTCACCAATGCTCAAAGAGTAGATATTAGAAAACTTCCATTGGTGTTTTCCGTAACGTTTGTCGTAATACTTCACACTTGGCAATAGCCCTGCCGACTCTGATGGTAAATCAATGCCTAGTTTTTGTCCGTAACCAAACTTCGAGGTCATTTCATGCCATTTGGTAAGCATAATGGGTGCTTCTTTAAAAGGATTGGTTTCATTACCAAACGCCATTGTTTTACGGAAAACATGATAAAAATAAGGATTACATGAAAACCGAACAGCATTATGCAAATCGTTTGGTGAACCCGGATGCGGGTGGCATTTCACCGGAGCACCACCTAGTGCAAAAGCCGTTGAGTGGTCAATAGCTCCTAATTGCAGCGCAACCAAAGCCTGCACCAGTTTAAAAGTAGACCCCGGACGGAAAAACCCTGTTGCAACCCTATCATTCAGCGGCTTATCGGGGTTCTTATATAATTCCTTAAAGTTTTTAGCAAATTCTTTACCCGACAAAATGTTAGGGTCATAGTACGGATACGAACCCATAGCCAGAATCTCTCCTGTTTTAGGCTCAATTGCCACAGCACACCCCGTTTTGCCTTGAAATAGGCTATCGGCTAGTTGTTGTACTTCTACGTCAACCGTTGTGTAAAGGTTTTTACCAATTACCGCAAGCGTATCATATTCTCCTTCGGCATAAGAGCCTTTGTCTTCGGCTTTTACATTAAACATTCTGAACTTTACTCCACGCTTGCCTCTCAACTCTGCTTCATATTGTTTTTCGAGGCCCGTAATACCCACGTAGTCGCCTCTTCTATAATATTCTTCTTTCTGTTCTTCGTAATCTTTTTTGCTTATCTCGCCTATATAACCCAGGGCATTAGCCATTGTACGAGCCGGATAAGTACGAAAAAACGATAGTTCAAACGAAAAACCCGGAAAGTGCATCATGGCGTCAGACACCCGTGCGTAATCTTCTTTAGATAATTGTCTTAAAAACAAAGATGGCCTGTTACGAGAATAAGTTTTGGCAACAGCCATTGTGCTATCAAAATATTTTTTGCTAACGCCAAACAAACCACAAAACATAGCAGTATCAATATTTTTTACTTTGTAAGGGGTTACGTACATATCGTAAACATCAACATTAGCAACCAGAAGTTTGCCATTGCGGTCGTAGATTTGCCCTCGTAGCGGTACCTGCACCTGCTTTTTTATGGCTGTTGAGCCAATTGTAAGGTATCTATCATCGATTACCTGTAAATACAGTAATCGACTGAGATAAACTCCGCAAATGATAAAGAAAAAGCTTAGGATGATTTGCTTACGGTCCTGAAACATACAATTACGTCAAAAAACTTTTAGGATAACACGAGGATTAATTCCATATAATTAAATCGCCTAACAAAGTTCTCTAAAAAACAAGACAAAAACATATTTATTGCCAAGAAAAAGATGAATTTTTTATGAAAACTTTTTTATTGGAGTAAGATTGGAAATTTTCTAAGGATTTATACGATTTTTGCAATAAAATCAGAAAATCACAGGCAAAATGATTTACAATATCACAGATTTAGAAGAGATTGCAAAACAAATTATCGGGCAGGCAGGCGATAAAACCATCTGGATATTTGAAGGAGAAATGGGCGCGGGCAAAACAACCCTCATTAAGGCTATCTGTAAACAATTAGGTGTGCTGAGTGCCGTGCAAAGCCCTACTTTCTCGATTGTGAACGAATACCTGACAGCCGAAGGCAATATTATTTATCATTTTGATTTTTATCGATTAAAACGTGAATCAGAAGCGCTCGACTTTGGTATTGAAGAATATTTTGACTCGGGCGATATATGCCTGCTAGAATGGGCCGAAAAAGTAGAATCTCTTCTGCCCGAAAATTGTTATACTATTCAGATAACGGTTATTGACGAAAATAGCCGAAATTTGCAATTGAATTAATTCAAAGCTAAGTAATTAAACGTAATAACCTATGACAGGTCAATCTGTTTCCGAACTGGCGCGCCAATCTGTACTTTATACGCAAGAATCACCGGCACTTATCAAAAAAGGCAAAAAAAGCCTTTTTATAGGTTTGCCAAAAGAGGTTTCGCTGCAAGAAAGCCGGATTGCCCTCACGCCTGAGGCTGTAAGCTTATTGGTAAAAAATGGCCATGAAGTAACCCTTGAAACAGGAGCCGGAGATAGTGCCAAGTTTTCGGACAATGAGTATAGCGAGGCCGGAGCCCGCATTGTGTACTCGCCGGAAGAGGTTTTTGAGGCTGATTTAATTTTGAAGATTGAACCACTAACAGAAAAAGAAATCAGCTATCTGAAAAGCGACCAGACGGTTATCTCCACACTTAAAATTACTAACCTTGAAAGAAAATATTTTGAGAGGCTCAACGAAAAAAAGGTTACTGGCATTGCCTTTGAACTGATACAAGATAAAGTAGGTGGCTTACCCATTATAAGAGCCATGAGCGAAATAGCCGGAAATACAGTAATGCTGGTAGCAGCCGAATTACTAAGCAGTGTGCACAACGGCCGGGGGATTATTCTGGGAGGTATTACGGGTGTGCCCCCAACCAAAGTAGTGATTCTGGGTGCAGGAACTGTAGGCGAATATGCCGCCAGAGCTGCCCACGCATTAGGTGCCGAAATAAAGGTGTTCGACCAGCATATTTATCGCTTGCAGCGTATTAAATACACCATTGGGCAACAGATTTATACCTCTATTATTGATTCTGAAACCCTTATGGCCGAGCTTTCGAGGGCTGATGTAGTAATTGGAGCGATGCGTGCCGAAGATGGCATAGCACCAATGGTAGTAACAGAAGAGATGGTGGCCCGCATGAAGAAAAACTCAATAATAATAGATGTTTCTATTGACCAGGGCGGCTGCTTTGAAACCTCTGAAATGACTACGCACAAACAGCCTACTTTTCAGAAATACGGTGTAACGCACTATTGTGTGCCTAATATTGCTTCTCGTGTGGCGCATACGGCCAGCATTGCTCTGAGCAACGTATTTACACCTTTTTTATTAAAAACAGGCACCGTTGGTGGCATTGAGGAAATGATTTTTGCCAAACAATGGTTTACTAAAGGAGTATACAGTTATAAAGGAAGTTTAACTAATCTTCCGATTGCGCAACGCTTCAATTTACGCTACAAAGACCTGGGGCTTTTGATTGCAGCGAGGATGTAGAAAATAGTGAATAATGAATGGCGAATTAGCGAATAAATTAAAAACGTTTGCCACCATGTACACAAGTGGCACTATGTAGCACAATTATTCGCTAATTCGCTATTCGCCATTCACAATTAATACATTCACTAAATTTTAAAAAATTTATGATAAATCATTCAAACGAAAATACAATTTTAGATGATGCTAATTCGCCGGAATTAGACAAGAAAATAATGGGTAAGGTGTCGGAAGACTTCGTGATTGTAGCCGACCACCTGAAAGAAGCTTCTTA
Source organism: Emticicia soli (assembly GCF_037860775.1). Taxonomy (NCBI): domain Bacteria; kingdom Pseudomonadati; phylum Bacteroidota; class Cytophagia; order Cytophagales; family Leadbetterellaceae; genus Emticicia; species Emticicia soli. The sequence continues at coordinate 173,950 of NZ_JBBEWC010000006.1, forward strand.
CCAGATAAGAAAACGTGGTTTCTCTGAAAACCCAATATTTATTGTAACCCGAACCCAGGTTGAGGTAGGCCAGCTATTATTCAGCCGTACAGATTTCAACACTAAGTTCGACTACAAAGCTTCTTTTCTTAATGAGTTTGTGCAAAGAAACCTCATAGGCGAAGAATCGATTGAGTTGTTTAAAGAAAACTACAAAAATCCTGAAGAATACTGCTGCCTGTTTGTTGTTGAAAACGAGTTTGCAGGCTTTGTATACGTGCCGTACCCCGAAGATTAAGCTGCTCAGAAAACAATATTATCAATCAGGCGAACACCGCCTAAAAATGCAGCAATACAAATAGCTGTTTTACCAGCGGTATCAGCCTGAGTAACAGGTTCGAGCGTATCGAAGTTGGCTATTTCGAGGTATTCTAGTTCAAATGCAGGGTAATTCCTGAAATAATCTGTGGCAAAAGCTTGTGTCTCTGCCGCGCTTGCACCGCTTTGTAGTTGCTCTTTGGCAAGTGTTAATAATTGATAAATGTGAGGGGCTAAAGCACGGGTTTCGGCCGATAAGCGTGTATTTCGAGACGACATAGCCAGCCCATCGGCCTCTCTTAGTGTAGGGCAAGGTATAATCTCTAAATCAAAGCTCAGATCGTTTACCATCTGCCGTATCACGGCCACTTGTTGCAGGTCTTTTAAGCCAAAATAGGCTTTCTCAGGCTTAACAATATTGAACAATTTTGAAACTACAATACCAACCCCATTGAAATGCCCCGGGCGGAATTTACCCTCCATTACGGTTTCCAAAGTTCCGAAATCAAATTTGAGCTTGGGCAGCGAAGGATACATTTCTTCGGCCGAAGGCGCAAACACTACATCGCATCCGGCTTTTGCCAGCATTTCACAATCTGTTTCGAGCGTTCGGGGGTATTTTTTTAAATCTTCAGGATTATTAAATTGCGTAGGGTTTACAAAAATACTGCATACAGTAATAGCATTTTCTTTTTTTGATGACTCAATCAAAGAGATATGCCCTGTATGCAAAGCCCCCATTGTAGGCACAAAACCAATGGTTTTGCCGGCTTTTTGTTGAGCTTTAAGGTAATTTTGTGTTTCTGCAATTGTATTGAAAATCTGCATTTCGCTTTTCGGGTTATTCGAGCCTGCTTTTCAGGCTCTGTTTTTGGGAGCCAAATTTAGCAAATTCAGTTTATTTCTTAACCAACATTTTCAATAAGTCGGCCGTGATGGGCTTTGATATATACCCGATAATAATTGGATACTGCTTGGCCTTCTCTTTATCGACCGGGTTAGCCGACGAAGACAGAATCACCACTTTGGTATCAGGAAAGAGCTGATACCAGTCTCTGACAAACTCGTCGAGAAACTCCCAGCCATTCATAAATGGCATGTTTAAATCAAGGAAAATCAATTGCGGATAATTAGCCTTCTGCTCTGCCGGTTGCGCAGCCAGGTTCTGGTAGTAATCTAAGGCTTCTCTGCCATTCGAAGCCGTAACTACTTCTTTAGCAAAAGATGCTTTTTCTGTTACCATCTTAATAAGCATCAACGTCGTTGGGTCATCATCAATGCAAAATAGTTTTTTTATCATTTCTTAATTTGAATTTTAAAATGAATCTGGTGCCAACATCTACTGTACTTTCTACGTCTATGTTTCCACCTAAAGTTTCAAGTTGAGATTTGATTAAATACAGCCCCATACCTTTACTGTTGGGGCGGTCATGAAATTTCTGATAAAGGCCAAAAATTTTCTCACGGTGCCTTTCTAAATCTACTCCAATGCCGTTGTCTTCAAAGAATAGCACCACATATTCGGTCTCATGCTTAGTAGTGATGTTTATCTTCAATGGCCTGTCATAAGCCCTGTATTTAATGGCATTAGTAAGCAGATTGAGCAAGATACTCTCAAGATAGGTTTCGTTAAAAACAACCGAAGGCGCACTCCTGAAGTTTGTTTTTATTTCAGCATCTGACTCATTTACCAGGTTTTGAACCTGTGTTATTACCTGCTGCATCATTTTTGCAAATGAAATGTTGTGCAGCGCAATTGAATCGCTATCTCTTATAACAAGAATCTTTATTAAATCATTTATGGTATCGTTTAATAAATGGGTAGAGGTTTTAAAGCCTTGTATAATCTGCGTCAGTACCGGGTTTTCAATAGGTATTTCGTCTATCAAATTAAGGAAACCTATAAGATTTGAAAGCGGAGCTTTAAAATTATGTGAAGTGATATAAGAGAAATGGCGGAGGTCTTCGTTACTATTATTAAGTTCTTTAATAAGTTGTTCTCGCTCAATTTCTCTGTTTTTGCGCTCAGTTATATCTCGCTGAATGGCAATCCAATGGGTGTAAATACCGATATTATCGGCCATAGGCGCTACCGAGAGATTTATCCAGAATTCTTCACCGTTCTTTTTATAGTTTACCAGTTCAAGCTCACAACTCTCCCAATTGGTCAATGCAGTTTTTAATCTGTCCAGATCGGCTCTGCTGGTGTTTTTTCCCTGCAAAAACCTAGGGCTTTTACCAATTACTTCGTCTCGGGTATAGCCAGTCATTTTTGTAAATGCATCATTTACATATACTATTGCGGGGCCAGGTTCATTGAGTGGCTCTGCCTCTGTAATCAACACGGCATCGGTAGCATTCGTAATCACCGATTCTAGCAAACGTAGGCGATTTTCTTCTTCTTTCCGGCGGCTTATGTCTTGCATAGCTCCTATAATCCTGACCGGATTGTGGTCGTTGTCGGCAATGATAAACCCTCTGTCGAGCACATATTTATATGTGCCGTCGGCACATTTGAAACGATATTCAACCTGAATAATTGACTTCCTTTCTTCAAAAACATCGTTGAGTGTATCAGTTACTTTCTTTAAATCTTCGGGATGAATACATTGCTTCCACCAGTTCTGCACATTTTCAACCTCCATGTGATCAAGATTATACCCAAAAACCTTATGAATGCCCTTATTGTAAGTAATTCGATTTTTTATAATATCCAGGTCCCAGATGGTATCGCTTGTGGCTTTCATCACAATATCGTAGCGTTCTTTCGATTGCTTAACTTTTTCGCTTGCTTCTTTGTTTTCGAGCAAGACCCCTACCAGATTGGCGGCACGTTCAATAAAACTGATTTCGTATGGCTTAGGCGATTTTTTGGTATGATAATAGGTTGCAAAACTACCTATTATCTCTCCATCGCCCTTTCTGATAGGTATAGACCAACAGGCATACAGGTTGTTGGTTGTAGCAACTATTTTATAATCTTTCCAGAGAGGGTCGTTTTCAATATCGGTTACAATCACCGACTTGCCCATATACATGGCTGTTCCGCATGAGCCTACTTGTGGCCCTATGGTCATTCCATCTATGGCCATAATATATTTTACAGGAATCGAATTACCTGCTATGTGATGCAGGGTTTTGCCATCTTTTAACTTCACTATTGAGCATAGCGAATTAGGAATAAGTGTCTCAATATCATGAATCAGTTTTTCTAATATAAAGTCGAGCGGCACACCGGCGGTGGCATTATAGGCATATATTTCTTTTTCAATTTCAAGAATACTCTCCTGATATTTCCGGGTTGTTATATCTTGCATTGCGCCCAGCACTCGCACGGGCTGTTTGTTTTCATATATGATAAAGGCCCTGTCGTGTACATGGGCATAGTCTCCATCGGCTTTCAGAAAACGGTATTCTGACGAACATTGTGACCTTGCCTCTGCAAGTGATTCTCCCAGTGCCTTCATGGCTTTATCTCTATCTTCGGGGTGTAGGTGCTGTTCCCAGAAATCCATATCGAGGTACTCATTCACATACGGATACCCAAATAGCTTTTTATAGCCATTCCCTGCAATAAAGGTCTTTTTGGTTCTGAGGTCACAATCCCAGATAGCATCACTGGTGGCCTGAGCTACTGCCTCATAGCGTTCGTTGGTTTGTTTAAGTTGTTTTTCTGCTTCAAGCCTTTTACTTATATCTCTTGAGTTAGATACAATGCCTTTTATAGCGGGGTCATTCAATAAATTAGTAATGGTGGTTTCGAGCCAAATCCAACTGCCATTGGCATGTCTGAATCTATAAGGCTGCACCGTTATACTTTTTCTAAGTTTAAAACTGCTTACAGCCAGTAGCATCCATTGTTTATCCTCTTCGTGTATAAAATCAACAACCTTTGTATAGAGTAAGTCAATTGGCCGATACCCTACTATCGTTTCATGATTCGGGCTCACATACCTGAACTTGCCATCTCTGCCAATAATCGTCATGAGGTCGGCTCCATCTTGCACCAAAGCTCTGAACCTTTGCTCGCTTTGCTTCAGGGCATTTTCTACTTCCAGCTTTTCGGTTATATCATTTGCCAGTATTAAACGTGCCTTTTTGCCGCTATATTCAAACATATCTCCTTCAATCTCCACATATATCAACTCACCATTTTTTTTCAGATGCCGCCATATTCTTTTGGGCGAGCTACCTTGTGTCTTAATAGTATCAATGGTTTTTTTAAGCTCAGGTAACGATTCTTTTGGCCGAATGTCCAGGATTGTCATTTTCAAAAATTCTTCTTTAGAATAGCCATAATGCGCAACAGCGGCTTGATTGACATCTAAAAACTGCAAGGAGCTCACTTCATAAACCCACATAGGCACGGGGTTGAAATGAAATAGTTCTTTGTATCTTTTCTCTGATTCTTGCAAAACACCGTTTATTCTTCGGCGCTCAATACTATAAAGTGTAGTTTTAGTTAATAAGGAAGCACTCAGCTCATCTTTCAGCAGATAATCGGCAACGCCTAACGACAAACTTTTAATACCAAAGTCTTTATCGGCATAGCCTGTAAGCACTACAACAGGTATATCTTGTGCAACACCCAGTACTTCTTTTACCAGTGTTTCGCCGCTTCCGTCGGGTAGCGAGAGGTCGAGCAATATGATATCAAAAGTGGGGTCTGTGAGTAGTTTTGTTTTTAGTTCGGTTAAGGTTCTAACATGAAAAATATTGTGTAATAGAACATCATCTGACAGATATTCTTCTATCAGGAAAAAATCTCCGGGGTTATCCTCTACAACCAGAATATTTAACTGTTTCGTAAAAACTGACATTTAATTACTCAGAACTTTAGGCAACTTAACAATAGAAATCCAGAAGTTTTCGATGGAGGCAACCACTTTCAGAAAATCGCCGGCATCGATAGGTTTTGTTATATAACAGTTTACGTAATTTTTATACGATAGATATATGTCTTTGTCTGACGAAGAAGTAGTAAGCATTATCACAGGTATATGCCTAATACTTTCGTTGGCCTTTAAGGCCATCAGCACTTCATGGCCATTCATTTTAGGCAAATTCACATCTAGTAATACAAGGTCAGGGCTACTTACGTTTGCGTAGGCTCCTTTCTTCTCTAAAAACTGCATCGCTTCCCATCCATCTTTTACTATGCTGACACGGTTATTAATCTTACTTTCATGTAAGGCTTCTGTGGTTAAAAAAACATCACCTTCGTTATCTTCAACTAATAAAATATGTATAGGTTCCATATAAAATCAAGGAGTTGTGTATGCAGATTTTAGTAACTATTTATTTATAATAAAATGAAAAGTACTTCCACTACCGTATTCTGATTCGACCCATATTTTCCCATTATGATTCTCGATGATTTTCTTGCAAATCGCCAGACCAATGCCTGTGCCCGAGTATTCTTCTTTATGATGAAGCCTCTGAAAGAGCACAAATATTTTCTCAAAAAACTGTTTTTCGATACCTATGCCATTATCTGATACCGAAATCTGCCAGTGTTTATGGTTATCAGAGGCCGATACAATAATACGAGGTTTTTCTTCTTTCTTTCTGTATTTAATGGCGTTCGATATTAAATTCTGCATTACCTGCTGTAAAGGCATTTTTGCGCCATAAAGCTTAGGTAAATCTTTCCATTCTATCTGCACGCCTTTATCTCGCCAAATATTTTTTTCTACTACTTCCTGTACCAGTTCGTTCATATCGAGCCAGTCGAGCACGTATGCTTTTCTGCCTACCTTAGAGTACTCAAGCAAATCAAGAATGATGGTTCTCATACGGGTTGCGCCATCAACTGCAAAGTGTATGTACTGCCTGGCTTTATCGTCAAGTTGTTCTTTATACTTTTTTTCTAACTGAGTCAGAAATCCGGTAATCATTCTGAGCGGCTCCTGCAAATCATGCGAAGCTATGTAAGCAAACTGCTCAAGCTCTGCATTAGAGGCGGCTAGTTGCTCTGCTCGCTGATTTAGCCTTTGATTCAGGTTCAGCAGATGCAGCTCGTCTCTTTTACGGCTGGTTATGTCTTCTATCTGTGAAACAAAATGCAGAGGCTCGCCAAACTTATGCTTCACAAGCGATGTTGCCATGTGTATCCAAATTACCTGCCCGTTTTTATGCAGATACCTCTTTTCTGACTCATGAGCCTCTTTCTGTCCGCTTAGCAATCTTCTGAAAGACTTTGTTTCTATTTCAATATCATCAGGGTGGGTTATTTGCTGATACGTTAAACTTTTCATTTCTTCGGCCGTATAACCAGTTATCCGGCATAAGCTGTCATTGACGGTGATAAACCTACCATCTAACCCTACAATAGCCATGCCAATAGCTGAAAATTGAAAGGCAGCCCTGAATTTTTCTTCACTTTCTATCAGGCTATCCTGTAATTTCTTTTGCTTCGTAATATTTCTCGAATAGCAGGCTATACCGATAATAAGGTCTTTTTCATAAATGGGGTTGAGACGGATTTCTATCCATGAGTTTGGCACCCCTACCAGACTCGTAACATACGATTCTTCTTTAACTGATTCTCCTCTTAAACCTCTTTTATAAATTCCCTCCCAAAAGCCTATAAACCGTCGGTCGAAGTATTTCTTCATCAGCAGGTTGTCGCCCGGTACTAGCATAATTCCTGTAGTTAGGCGTATCGACTCAATAAAAGCTTTGTTGCCTGCTATAAGTTTAAAATCTTTGCTAACACTCCATATCAGGTCTTCTGTATTATTTATCAGGGCTTCTTTATCTCTTCTTTCAAACTCCTTTTCTTGTTCGGCTAATACCTTGTGTGTTACATCTCTGTAATTGTTAACAATACCTTTAATACTTGGCTCGTGAAGCATATTAATCAGCGTTCCCTCTATCCAGCGCCAATTACCATCTTTATGCCTGATTCTGGCAACCTTACCCAAAACAGGCACACCCGGCTTTTGCATCATTTCTACCCAAGCGCTTTGCACCACATGGAGGTCGTCGGGGTAAACAGCCGAAAACAAATCGAAATTCATGGCTTCTTCTACTGTATGCCCATATATTTTTTCGATGGCTGGCGACAAATACACAGGTTTACCTTCGGGGCTTAGTATAGCTACGCCATCAGCGCCATGTTCTACCAGCGAAGCAAAACGGCGTTCTCTTAGCTCTAGTTCTGCCTTTATTTTTTTTGGCTCCGAAATATCACTGATAAAAGTGCTTATTTTACTGATTCCGCTTTTATCGTCATAGACCATAGCTGAAAATTCGCATGGAAAATGCCTACCGTCTTTATGGACACCTATCAGCTCTCCTTTTACTTTGCCGTTACGGTCTCTCTCTTCTATATATTGAGCCAAAGTTTGCTGGTCTTGCACACATATATCATCCCAGTTCAGTTTCCTGAATTCTTCTACAGAGTACCCAAACATTTCGCAGGCAGCTTTGTTGGCATCTAACAAAGCACCATTTAGCTCGCTAAAGACAAAGCCGTGCAGAGCATTTTCGATAATATAATGATACTTTTCTTCGCTTTGGCGAAGTGCCGCTTCTGTTTTTTTACTTATAGTAATATCATAAGAAGACACAAAAGCCCCTATAACAACCCCATGTTTGTTATAAATTGGCTTAAATTTATTAAGAAAAAAACAAACCGAACCATCAGGAGCCAGCAGTTGAATCTCGGTTTCTATTCGTTCTCCGTTCAGAACATCAATATATATTTTTCGTAGTGCTTCAATACGCTCAGGTTGCACATACATCAAAACGCTACTCCCTTTCAGTATGGGTTTTCCGAAATAAAACCTGAATAGTTCATTAAACCTGTAATTGAAGGTAACAATATCAAGATTATTATCAACAATCAAAAGACATTCGTCTGTGTTGACTATCAAGAGCTCTAACTTTTCTTCCAGTTCTTTAAACGCCGATGCCTCCAATGATATACCTGCATCAAAGTTTCTCTTACTCTCTTCATTTTGGGCGATATTGCTCATTAACGTTTTGTGTCTCATTACTTTAGCAAAAAGTTTGTTTTATAACTAAAAGCATATAGACAAACAAGTATAGACTCGAAAAGCTTTATTTAAGCAATTCGCGCCAAAAAACCTATTCACCCAGAGCCTTGTTAGTTTCTAAACTGTTGCATGAATGATTACAATTAAAAACAAAACACAATGCTACTACAATCTCAATAAATTATTAACCGGTACTATGATATTTTTATTTTTACGATACAGAAAACTAGCCAGCAAAATATAACGCTACTCTCTATATGTAAGCATTTGAAAAATTACCGAATACAAGTTAGTAAACATAATTTTATTTATCAACAAAATTTTTTAACAATTCCAAATCGTCGGTACCTATAAAATCTACCTCAAGCTTTTTTAGGGTCTCAAAAGCCAATGTGGTATTGGGTGTTCCCCAGATTCGCACACGCTTTCCTTTGGCATGGTTTGCCATCACAAAAGCCCTTATATTCTGGTAGGTTTCTTCTGGCAATTGTTGTTTTCCGGGCCAATATTTCCCAAAATCCAGAAAACTGGCACTTACCATATCAACACGTTCATAGGCTTTGTCAGAATACTCTGTGTTTCGTCTTCCATCAAAAAACATAAGCTTGTCATACTGCTCAAACTCTTCGGGTTTTGGCATATCGCCACTAATTGTGATATGCACATGTTTCAGGTCTTTTCTGTGGTGTCTAAATAGCTTGTCGAGCACTGCCAGTATTTGTTTACCATCTTTTTTCAAATCGAGCAAGAGATACAGTTCTTTCTTATTGGCGTATGCATAACCCTTATTGGCTTTGATTTTAGCCAATAGGGGTTTCCAATACAAGCTTTTGAAAGTGCGCTTGCGGTTTATATCTTTCCAGTCGTGGGCTACATAGAGCTTATCGTTTTTAATGTATAAATCGGCCTCTATAGAGTCAAATCCCAGATTATAGGCAGCATAAAAAGGTTCTTTCTGCTCATAATCATTGTGTGAGTGAAGCAATTGGGCAAATGCCTGATTTGCCAGTAATACTAAACTAAAGATTATGAATCTGATATTTTTCTCCATAAGTATTTAACCATTTTAAGAGTTTGAGTGCATCTTCTTTTTTAAATAACTGTGTACCCTCGTTCATTGTAGCCGCCGAACCGCAGGCTACACCCCAACGGAGCATCTCGGAAAAATCTTTTCCTTCGGCCAAAGCCCAAACCATACCGCCCACCATACTGTCGCCTGCGCCTACTGTGCTCTTTTTTTGTACTGGCGGTGCCGGAATATGTTCACAAATATCTTTTGTAACCAGCACGGCGCCCTGTGGCCCCAACGAAACTACTATTATCTCACATTTGCCTTTGCCTATTATCTCTCTGGCGGCTTCGTCTACCTCATTAATCTCGAGCGACTCGGCATTTACCAATTTAGCCAGTTCGCCAACATTGGGCTTTAATAAAAATACGCCCTCATCAACAGCTTTTTCCAGGGGTGCGCCTGAGGTATCTATTACCAGACGTGAACCAGTCTTTCGTGAAACTGCGGCTACTTTTTCATAAAAATCATCACCCAAGCCCGGCGATAGACTACCACTGGCAACCAGATACTCGGGGTTTGCCTGCTCAATAGTTTTCAGAATCTCGGCTGCTTCCTTATCAGTAATGGCAGGCCCGGGCATGCCAAATCTATATTGCGCATTAGTAATTGTATCTACTGCTATAAAATTCTCTCTTGTCCAGCTTTCGGTTTTAATGGTCTCGTAGGCAATACCTTCTTTCTTCACCAACTCCTGCAACAATTCGCCGGAAGCACCACCAACTGTAAAAATAGCCAACGAATGCCCACCTAAACGCTCTATTGCTTTTGAGACATTGATACCACCGCCGCCTGCATCAAAATGCGGTGCTTCACACCTTATTTTTTGCTCGGCCACCAAACCCGCAAACTTGGTACTTTTGTCGATAGCCGGGCTGACCGTCAAGGTAAGAATCTTATTTTCGTTTTTTTTCATATTTCTGTGCCAGATTTAACTATTTATTTATCTAAGCTTTTTACCCTCTCTTGGGTGATAACTTTTGAGGGTTTCCTGTAAAAACGCTCTATCGAGGTGTGTATATATCTCTGTGGTAGTAATAGATTCATGGCCGAGCATTTCCTGCACTGCCCGCAAGTCGGCTCCACCCTCAATCAGGTGCGTGGCAAACGAATGCCGGAATGTGTGCGGCGATATGTTTTTATGAATACCCGCCCGCTCGGCCAGGTCTTTTATTATCAGAAAAATCATAACCCTTGTTAAAGGTTTGCCCCGACGATTCAAAAATACAATATCTTCGGCATCTGGTTTTATATCTAGCTGATTTCTGATGTTTTCGAGATAAATATTGGTGTATTTAATGGCATCACGGCCAATGGGGACCAAACGCATTTTGTTACCTTTACCCACAACCCTGATAAACCCAATATCGAAATAGCAATTGGTTAGTTTCAAATCTACCAGTTCTGAAACCCGAACACCACAACTATACAGTACTTCAAGAATAGCCCTGTTGCGTGTACCCTCGTTGGTTGATACGTCAATTACCTCAAGCATCTGCTCAATTTCTGGAAACGACAGCGTATCGGGCAATTTTCGCCCGGTTTTCGGGGCTTCAATCAATTGTGTGGGGTCGGTCAGGATAATATTCTCTAGTGCCAGATATCGGTAAAAAGCCTTAATACCCGAAAGGATTCGTGCCTGCGAGGTAGCAGTAAGCCCAAATTGGTTAATATATTCAAGAAAATCGGCTATGTCTCGCTCATCAATCTTTTCCGGTGTCGGATTCCGCTCAAGCATACTGGCAAACTGGCTCAGTTTTTCAACGTCTCTCAGGTAGGCTTCAATAGAGTTTTCAGACATCGACCGCTCAAGCCTGAGGTAGTTTTTAAAGTGCTGAATATAGATTGACCAATTCAAAAGCGTTAAATTTTATCAGTAAACACGAATCGTTTTTTGTAACTTGCCGTAAAAATACTGAATCATTCAATCAATCGCCTTTTCAATGAAAAAAATAATTATAATCAATGGCCCTAATCTAAACCTGCTCGGCAAACGTGAACCGCAGATTTATGGCAGCCAGACTTTTGAGGATTATTTCGGAGAATTAAAACAATTGTTTACTACCATAGACCTCTACTATTATCAATCGAACCACGAAGGTAGTATCATTGATAAAATACACGAAATAGGTTACGGCGGAATAGAATTTGACGGGCTCATTATTAATGCCGGTGCTTATACACACACCTCTATTGCCATTGCTGATGCCCTTTCGGCCATTAAAACGCCAGCAATAGAAGTACATATTTCTAATATTCATGCAAGAGAGTCTTTCAGGCATCACTCCTACCTCACAAGCCGCTGCAAAGGCATGATTTGCGGCCTTGGCCTCAAAGGCTACGAAATGGCTATCAGATACTTTATATAAGAAAGTATCTGATAGCCATTTGCAGGAAGGCAAATTTTTGTACCAATGCCGCTTTACTGCGGCTAGCCACCAATACCGTTTTGTAAACTTCTTCTGACTACAAATAGTGAAACATTCTGCAATAAATAATTAACCTTTTTTTATCTCTTTCGCTAACAAGACTTTCATTCAAGAGCAGTTTTATAGTCCTCGCCACATTTTAACTGGCTGATAATAAACCCAAATAAGCCACACCTCTTATATTCTGTTAGCTATAAATAAGAAACTAGCCTATTTTAGGTTTTTGAGTAGTAGTTTTAGCTTTAAATCTGGTTATTTCTGCTCATAATACGTTTTTCAATGAATAGTCGTCAAAAACGACTAATTTGTCGTTTATTTATACTGCTAATCAGCAAAAACACTTAACTTTCGTAAAATACAATGTTTTTTTTCGTTTATTAATAAAAAGTTAAAAATATTGGCCAGTTATTGAATTTACAATTGTTCCTAAAATTACTCACCCTATAATAAAACTAAGATAAAATTTAAAATGCGTACTATACTAACTATTGTTGCAGTTGTTGTTGTGCTTGTGTTGGGCAAAATTTTCTTTTTCAGCAAACCTGAAGATAAATCCGGTGGGCCGGGTGGCGGAGCCGGAAAAGGTGCCGACAAAGGTAAAGGCGGAGCTCCAGGGGGTGGCGGTGGCCCGGTTACAGCCGTAAATATATTTGTAACAAGTTTTGCTACACTTGATAACGCAGTTACCTCAGCCGGTACTGTATTCCCCAACGAAGAAGTACAGTTAATGCCTGAAACCGCCGGTAGAATTGTTGCCTTAAATATTAAAGAAGGTAGCCGTGTTGCAGCAGGCCAGGTGATTGCAAAAATTAAAGATACTGATTTACAAGCACAGCTTAAAAAAATAAACTATCAGATTGAGCTTGCCAAACAAACTGATGCACGCCAGAAAAAACTATTAGAAATAAACGCTATCAGCCGTGAAGAGTACGAAATTACCTCGAATACACTAAATACCCTTGATGCAGATAAAGAGTTTCTTGAAGTAAGTATTGACAGAACGGTTATAAAAGCCCCGTTTTCAGGAAAAATTAGTTTCAAAAATGTAAGCCAGGGTGCTTATGTAACTCCAGCTTCAGTTTTAGCAACGCTGGTACAGACAAACCCTGTAAAAATTGACTTTACGATTCCTGAGAAATATTCGACACAAATAAGATTAGGAAGCAATGTAAAGTTTGAAGTAGAAGGGCAAGCAACCAGTTATTCGGCAAGTATTGTGGCTATTGACCCGAAAATTGACCCGAATCTGCGTACGTTGAAAGTAAGAGCACTGGCACAGAATCCGAACGACAGGCTGATTCCGGGTATGTATGTAAAAGTAACCCTTGACCTTGATATTTCTCAGGCAATTATGGTACCTACCGAAGCCATTATTCCGGTACTGAAAGGTAAAAAAGTATACGTAATGCAAAATGGTAAAGTAGCCGAGAAAATGGTAGAAACAGGCTTGCGTACTGATAAAAGCATTCAGATTACGAGCGGTCTTGTTTCTGGCGACTCGCTGATTGTAAGCGGTATCATGGCTCTTAAAAAAGATGCCCCTGTAAAAGTAAAACAGGTTATGAAATAAGCTATTTCAGTGCTAATAAGTACAGACGAAAAACGAAACTTACAAGATTATGTCTATATCAACCATTTCCATTAAACGCCCGGTACTAGCCATAGTGATGAACCTCATCATCATCCTATTTGGTGTTATTGGTTATACATACCTGGGTGTACGGGAATACCCGTCTATCGACCCGCCTGTGGTGTCGGTGCGTACTGCTTATGCCGGTGCCAATGCCGATATTATTGAATCTCAGATTACCGAGCCACTCGAAAAAGCCCTTAACAGCGTTGAAGGTATCAAATCTATCAGTTCGTCATCAAACGTAGGTTCAAGCCAGATTACCGTTGAGTTTGAATTAGGTGTTGATATGGAACGGGCAGCAAACGATGTGCGTGACAAAGTATCAGGCGCTGTGCGCCAGTTACCACAAGATATTGATGCGCCTCCAACCGTTTCTAAAGCCGATGCCAACTCAGATGCCATTATGAGTATGTTGCTTCAAAGTGAAGCACGTACCCACTTAGAAGTAAGTGACATGGCCGAAAACGTAGTTGCTCAACGCTTGCAAACCATACAGGGTGTGAGTTCTGTAATGATTTGGGGACAGAAAAAATATGCTATGCGTTTATGGATGGACCCTAACCGCATGGCGGCACAAGGCGTAACCACGCAAGACGTAAAACAAGCCCTTGACCGTGAAAACGTTGAACTTCCGAGCGGTAAATTAGCAGGTGATAATACTGAGCTAACCGTAAAAACGGTGGGTCGTTTCAAAAACGAAACCGACTTTGAAAACCTGATTGTAAAAACTATTGGCGATAAAATTGTAAGATTTAAAGACATAGGCAACATACAATTAGGCCCTGAAAACGAAGAAACGATTCTACGTATGAACGGGATTCCGATGATTGGTTTGGCTATTGTACCACAACCGGGCTCTAACTATCTTGAAATCTCTAAAGAAATCAGAAAAAGAGTAGAGGAAATCAAAAGAGATTTACCGAAAGACTACAAAATGGATGTATTGCTCGACAATACCATTTTCATTGAAAACTCGGTAGAAGAGGTAGGAGAAACCCTTTTGATTGCCATTGTGCTTGTGGTAATTATCATTTTCTTATTCTTCCGTGACTGGATTATTGCAGTTCGACCATTGATTGACATTCCGGTGTCTTTGATAGGTACTTTCTTTGTGATGTATATGCTCGGCTACTCGGTCAATGTACTTACCCTATTGGCCATTGTACTTGCCACAGGTCTTGTGGTTGACGACGGTATTGTTGTAACCGAAAACATCTATAAAAAGATAGAAGAAGGCATGAAGCCGATAGAAGCGGCTATAAAAGGAGCTAATGAGATTATCTTTGCCGTAGTTTCTACCTCCATTACATTGGCGTCGGTATTCTTACCGGTAATCTTCATGCAAGGTTTTGTTGGTAAACTATTCCGTGAGTTTGGTATCGTACTGGCCTCCGCCGTATTGATTTCAGCCTTTGTGTCGCTTACCCTTACACCGATGCTGAATGCCTATCTGGTTCGTAAAAACAACAAACGTTCATGGTTTTACGAAAAAACAGAGCCTTTCTTCGAAAGCATCATTAATGGATACCGTACCCGCCTAACCAGCTTCATGAAAATGCGTTGGTTAGCTGTACCTATTCTGTTTTTCACACTAGGGCTTATCTGGTTTTTTGGCAGAGATATTCAACAAGAGCTTGCACCTTTAGACGACCGTAACTGGTTCCGTATCTCGGTTACAGCACCGGAGGGTTCATCGTTTGAGTATATGGATAATTATATGCTTAAAATGAGTAAGATGCTCCAAGATTCTATACCTGAAGCAAGAGGCATCATGACTATCACAGCTCCGGGCTTCTCGGGTTCAGGTTCGCCCAATACTGGTATGGTTCGTGTTGCCTTAAAAGATAAAAAAGACAGAAAACGCTCGCAGCAAGAAATAGTAGACTTTGTAACCAAAAAACTAAAAGGTATGCCAGATGCACGTGCATTTGCCATTCAGCAACAGACTATCTCAGTAGATGCTCGTGGAGGATTACCTGTACAATATGTAATTCAGGCACCTGATTTTGAAAAACTGCGTGAATACATGCCAAAATTCATGGAGGAAGTATCGAAAGACCCTACCTTCATTGTATCAGACATGAACCTGAAATTCAATAAACCTGAGTTAGAGGTATCTATCGACCGTGAAAAAGCCAAAAGTATGGGCATTTCGGTAGCCGATATTGCGCAGAATATGCAATTGGCTTTTGCCGGACAACGTTTCGGATATTTTACCATGAACGGCCGCCAATATCAGGTTATCGGGCAGTTTGACCGTGCAAACAGAGACGAACCATTAGATTTGAAAAGTACGTTTGTTAAAAATAACTTAGGAGAACTGGTTCAACTAGATAATATTGTAAGAACCGAAGAACAGAGTTCACCACCGCAATTGTATCACTTTAATCGTTATATGAGTGCAACGGTATCAGCAGGTTTAGCACCAGGTAAAACTATTGGTGATGGTATAAAAGCTATGGATGCTATCAGAGACCGCCTGAAAGATGAATCTATCAGAACAGCACTTTCGGGTTCATCTCGTGACTTCGCCGAGAGTTCATCAAATACCTTATTTACTTTCATTCTTGCGCTCATATTAGTGTACCTGATTCTTGCCGCACAGTTCGAAAGTTTCGTTGACCCATTCATCATCATGCTTACCGTACCTTTGGCGGTAGCAGGTGCGGTATTCTCACTTTGGTATTTCAACCAGACCCTCAATATCTTTAGCCAGATTGGTATGATTATGTTGATTGGTCTCGTAACCAAAAACGGTATCCTGATTGTAGAGTTTGCTAATCAGCTACGAGAAAAAGGCATGGAAATAAAAGAAGCGGTTATAGAAGCCTCGGCTATGCGTTTCCGTCCTATCTTAATGACCACCTTCGCAACTGTGCTAGGTGCTGCTCCTATTGCCTTTGCATTGGGTGCTGCAGGCCGTAGCCGTATGTCGATGGGTATTGTAATTATGGGTGGTTTATTATTCTCGTTGGTGTTAACCTTATATGTGATTCCGGCTATTTACTCATTCTTATCACGTAGCAAAAACTATGAGCGCATGAAACAGATTGAAAAAATTGCTCATGAGTCAGAGCACGAAATGGTATAATACAGATGATGATATTATCTCAAAAGCTTTTAATAAAGGATAGGGTTTGTAAGACCCCACACCCTAAATCCCTCTCTCCAACAGTGGAGAGAGGGACTTCAACTCCCTTCTCGGAAGGGCTGGGGATTGGGTTCTTTAATCTGCTTTAAAACTAATCCGCTATAAGACCCTAATCGTCAGAAGAAAAGCCAGACATATTTAAACAAAAATCGTAGCATCATTCAACTAGTTTCATAGTTTTTTAACCTAAATCAAAGAAACTAAGACAAAATATAAGAACGTGAAAAATTATTTTATTCTTCTATTACTCATTGCCCAAACCTCAATTGCACAAGAAACCCTAACGCTAGAGAATGCTATTAGTATTGCGCTTGAAAAAAACTACGATATAAAAATCGCTGAAAAGCAACAGAAAGTAGTAGAAACACAGGTTTTTAAAGGAAATGCCGGCATGTTGCCTCGTGTTGATTTCAATACCAACGCCGGAACGGCCTTCAACGAAGTAAAACAGGTACTTGCCAACGGAAACGAAACCAATCGTTTTGGTACTAACCTTACGCCATCGGCAAACGTGGCTTTTACATGGACACTCTATGATGGCAAACGTATGTATGCCGTTTATGACCGCTTGAAAAACCAAAGCCAGTTAAGCCAGATTCAGACCCGCATAGCAATGGAAACTACTATGGCTAATGTAATGGCGGCTTATTATGAAATAATGCGCCAGAAACAGACGGTAAGGTTTCTGGAAACTATCATAAAATATTATGAAGAAAGACTAAACATCACCGACCAACGCTGGCAGTTTGGTAAAGGTTCTAAATTAGATTATCTGCAATCTAAAACTGATTTAGGCACACAATTAAGCCTACTGATACAATCAAAAACCGATATGCGCAATGCAAAAACGGCCTTAAACAATTTGTTGGCAAGAGACCCGAATATGGACTTTGATGTGCAGGAAGTAGTAGAACTTTCTTTTGACCCAACACAAGAAGAACTTAAAAACAGAGCTCGTACAGCCAACAAAACTTTGCAAGCACTCAGAAAAGCAACCGATATTACTATTATCCAACAAAGAGAAGCCGAGTCGCTACGACTACCACGAATAACGCTTAACTCTTCGCTAGGATACTCGCTCAGTAAAACCAATGCAGGTTTATTCTTATATAACCAAAACTACGGTTTGAATACGGGTATTGCTTTAACATGGAACATCTTTAACGGACAGATTACCCGCCGACAGATTCAGACATCAAAACTCAATACCGAAGTTGCCAGAACCCAAGAGCAAGACTGGATTGTGCAAATGGAAAACGATTTGGTAAGGTCTTATAACCAATACCAGACCGATAAGGAGATTCTGAAACTTGAAGAAGAATACAATCAGGTTGCCGACGAAAACATGAAAATTTCGCTTGAGAAATTCAGACTTGGGGGCTCAACAATTCTGGAAATAAACGAAGCGCAACGTAGTTTGAATACCTCTTTGAACCGCTTGACTAACGCTCGTTATAACATCAAAATTTCAGAGCTGCAATTGTTGCGCCTGAGCGGCGAGTTGGTTAAATAAGCTAAAGAATCGATAAATAGGCCCATAAAAAAACCTGCAACCGAAATTGCAGGTTTTTTATTTATCTTCTTGTTCCGATTAAACTGCTTTAGTTTTACCCGGCATCGGAATCTGATAGAAACCATCTTTGTCTGGTAAAGTTTTTGGAAGCGTTTCCCAAGTATAAGTGTCTGGCATCAAATTGATTTCAGAGTTAAGGGCATCTTCCCATTTCACACGTTTACCTGAGTAACTTGCCATACGGCCAAGGATAGCTGTCAAGGTACTTTTTGCACCGTTTTCAGCATCGTTGATAGGTTTATTATTTACAATACAATCGAACAATACATCGTGCTCAACTTGGTAAGGGTTTTTGTCGCCTTCACCTTTGTGTCTCCAGATGCTATTACCTTTAAGGTCAAATATTTTACCTTCTGTAGCACGGCCTTTAGTACCTACCAAGTGCTCCGACACGTCAGAAACTGTACCCGGTTGGTGGCGGCAGTAGCTATTTAAAATCATACCATCGGCATATTTATATTCTACGCAGTGGTGGTCATAGATTTCACCGAATTTTTTATCAGTTCTAACCTGGCGTCCACCCATTGCAACTGCTTCTACAGGGTAACCACCTTTAAACCAATTGATAACATCAATATTATGTATATGTTGTTCGCTGATATGGTCACCACAAAGCCATACAAAATAGTACCAGTTACGCATTTGGTATTCCATTTCAGTTTGGCCAGGTTTGCGTTCGTTTACCCAAACACCATCGTTATTCCAGTAGCAACGAGCAGAAATAATGTCACCGATTGCACCTTCGTTGATAACCTTGTTATAAGTCTCTAAATATGATTTTTGATAATGGCGTTGTAAACCTACTACTACTTTAAGGTTTTTCTTTTTCGACTCCTCAGCAGCAGCTAATACACGGCGGATACCCGGTGCATCGGTAGCCACTGGTTTTTCCATGAAAACGTGTTTGCCTTGGCGAACAGCCTCTTCGAAATGTATAGGACGGAAACCCGGAGGGGTTGTCAGAATAACTACATCGGCCAATGCAATTGCTTGTTTGTAACCATCAAAACCAACAAATTTGCGTTCTTCTGTTACATCAACACGGCTCTTTACACCTTTACCTTGCTCTTTCTCAGTAGTAAGGTTTTTGTAACAAGAGTCAATTCTGTCACGGAAAGCATCAGCCATCGCAACTAGCTTTACATTATGTTTTACAGAAAGTGCCTGCATAGCAGCACCTGTACCACGGCCACCACAACCAATCAAAGCAACTTTGATAGTATCGTCTACAGAAGAAGTAGCGGCAGATTCAAAAGGTAGTGTTACCGATAGGCCACCTGCAACTACAGCAGAAGCCTTTACAAAATCTCGGCGAGAAAAGTTTGAATTCATGTATTTGTGAGGTTATACGAGTTGAAATATTTGAGAAAACAAATTTAGGGTATTTATTGAAATTATAACGATTTTTTCGGAGAAATTATGAGCTAAACCCTTTTATTTATTTTGAAAACCACGCAAATTATCGGTAAATTTGGTTATCAATTCTACCTATATACTGTTAAAAACTATGAAGATATTCATCGCTATTTTACTGATAATTAGCCACGTGATGGCTACTGCACAAAGCAAATTTGTACCTAACCCACAAGCTGTGCCCAAGCAGGCCACCCCTACCCTTGCCATCGGCGCAAAAGCGCCTGATTTCAACTTACCTGCTACTGACGGCAAGCACTATTCGTTGAAAGATTTTGCCTCGGCTAAGGTACTTGTTGTAATTTTTACCTGTACCCACTGCCCCACCGCCCAAGCTTACGAAGACCGCATAAAAGCCATTGTAAACGATTACAAAAGCAAAGGTGTTGCGGTAGTAGCTATTTCGCCCAACAGCCCAATTTCTGTACTTTTGGAAGAGCTAGGCTATACTAATTTGAATGATGATTTTGAAAATATGGCCATAAGAGCCAAAGACAAAGACTTTAATTTTCCTTATTTGTACGATGGCGATACGCATAGTGCTTCGGTTCATTATGGCCCCGTGGCTACGCCTCATGCTTTTGTGTTTGATAAAGAGCGAATACTTAAATACAATGGTCGGCTTGATGCCATCGAAAAACCCGGGCAAGCCAATGCCGAAGACCTGCGAGCCGCTATTGATGCTACACTGGCAGGCAAAGAGGTGGCTACCCCTACAACAAAAACCTTTGGTTGCTCGGTAAAATGGGCATGGAATATTGAATACAAGCCAAAAACGAGAAAAACTGGGAGTCAAGACCTGTCATACTGGAAGAATTGGATACTGAAGGAATTAAGAAACTGGTGCTTAACGAGTCTGACAAGCTACGCCTCATAAATGTATGGGCAACATGGTGCGGCCCTTGTATTCTGGAATACACCGATTTTCTGGAATTACAACGTATGTATGGCGCGCGTGATTTTGAGTTTATTTCATTATCTGCCGATAAGCCCGACAAAAAAGATAAAGCATTAAAGTTTCTGCAAAGTAAGCATTCGGGTGTGAAAAACTATATTTTCAGTGGCGATGATACCTATAAACTGATAGAAGCACTCGACCCAAATTGGAATGGAGCCTTGCCTTACACGCTTTTAGTTGAGCCGGGCGGCAAAGTGATTTACTCATTACAAGGCAGCATTGAAAGCCTGAAACTAAAGAAAATGATTGTTGAACACCCAAAAATCGGAAGATATTTCTAAAACCAGATGCGTCCTGATTTCCTGATACGTAACAAGCACATTATTATTTATGGTATTTCGTTGGCAATACTTTTATTCTTATTGCGGTGGTTACAGTTGCGTTTAATCGTTTTCAACCATGCTTTCGAAATCTATGTAGGCGCTATTGCGCTTATTTTTACAGCATTGGGTATATGGCTTGCGCTTAAACTCATAAAGCCCAAAGTACAGATAGTAGAGCATATTGTTGAAAAAGTGCATGAGCCCGAAAGTACCGACACATTTAAACTAAACGAAGATACGCTCAACGAATTGGGGTTAAGTAAACGAGAGCTTGAAGTATTACAACTGATGGCCACGGGCCTGAGCAATCAGGAGATTGCCGGGCAATTGTTTGTGTCGCTCAATACTATTAAAACACATACATCAAAGGTGTTTGAGAAGCTAGATGTAAAACGCAGGACACAAGCCGTTGAAAAAGCCAAAAGACTGAGCCTGATACCTTAGGCACTCTCACACTTTAGTATGAAATCTATTATAATATTGTAAAATCACCCAAAAGTATGAGAATAAATAGCCCACAAGATGCCAGTTTTGTGCCATAAACAAATCTATAACACATGAAAAGAATTATTATCGTTTGTGGACTGATAGCCGGAATTATCGTGTCTACTTTTATGGTTACATCTATTGGCGTTTGCTATACATCGGGCAATTTCGAGGGTAACATCTGGGTTGGTTATGCCTCAATGCTCCTTGCCTTTTCGCTCGTTTTTGTAGGTATCAAAAACTATCGGGATAAATACAACAATGGTACCATCACTTTCGGAAAGGCGTTTCAGATTGGACTTTATATAAGCCTTATAGCATCAAGTGTCTATGTACTTGTATGGCTGATTGACTATTATGTATTTGTACCCGACTTTATGGATAAATATACTACCCACGTAATACAAGAAGCCAAAGAAAGCGGTGCAAGCGCAGCAGAAATTCAGGAGAAAATAAAACAAGTAGAAGAATCATCTAAACTTTATGAAACACCTATCGGCGTTATTCTGCTTACCTATATGGAGATACTACCCATTGGCCTGATTGTATCGTTGATAAGTGCGTTGATATTGAAGCGAAAAAATGTTGCTTTGGTGTAAGCAATAGTGAATTTGTGAATGGCGAATTAGTGAATTTTGGACACAGCACACTACAAAAAATCAGTAGAGAATCATAAAACATACAAATACATGAGAAAGATAATTTCGTTTATGCACATATCGCTTGATGGCTTTGTGGCAGGCCCAAACGGAGAGCTTAACTGGGCTAAAGTTGATGAAGAACTTTTTGATTATGTAGGTGAGCGCATAAGTACCAGCGATACTGCCTTATATGGGCGGGTAACTTATGAAATGATGGAAGGCTACTGGCCTACCGCAGCCGACCAACCCAATGCAAGCAAGCACGATATTGAGCATTCGAAATGGTATAAAAATGCACACAAAATCGTTCTATCAAACACATTGGCAGAAGCAGATTTAGTAAATACAAGTATCATTAACGCCAACCTTGCTGAAAAAATCAATGAGATAAAACAACAAGAAGGGGAAGATATATTAGTATTTGGCAGCCCAACGGCAACCCATGCGCTTATCGAGCAGAACTTGATTGATGGTTATTGGCTGTTTCTTAATCCTGTTATTCTTGGGCAGGGCACGCCGCTGTTTTTAAACAGTAAAGACAAAACAGAGCTAAAATTATTGAATACCCGACAGTTTGCTTCTGGGGTAACAGAATTGAATTATGTAGTGGAAAGAGAATAGCTAAGGCTAAATGTTAAATAAAAATCTCTCGCAAAAACCACTAATTAGGTTTTATGCGAGAGATTTTCTGATTTACACCTTCTTACTATCAAGGAATATCTTTTGGAGGGCGAGAGAAGTATGCTTCAATTTCTTCTTTCGATGGTTCTTTTACAGGTCTTACAACTCTGAATCCTAAGAAAGGTGCATCTGTTAACCACCAGTCAGATTTCGGAATCTGAGGGTCACGTTGTTTCAAGTCTGGTGTTGATGTACGGCGTGACGCACTACGTAATTTATCAGCGTCATCATCCCAGTGTCCACCACGAATCACGTGCGGATAATGTTTGCTTGGTTTCACATAAGGGTTATTAGCGGCTTCTGGTTTACTATAAAAATCTTCAACATATAAGTCTGATGTCCACTCCGCTACGTTTCCGTACATATCATACAAGCCCCATGCATTTGGTTTTTTCTGACCTACTTTTTTATAAGCACCATCAGAGTTTTCGTAATACCATGCATAATCTTTTAACTGAGAGGCATCATCGCCAAAATAAAAAGTGCTGGTAGAACCTGCACGAGCGGCGTATTCCCACTCGGCCTCGGTTGGTAGGCGATAAAAATGCCCTGTTTTAGCATATAACCATTTACAAAATGCTCTTGCAGCAAACTGCGTAACGTTACATACCGGAAAACCACTTTCTTTACCTTGCCCGAACGACATCTCTACATAAGGTTGTGTAGGGCGAGCCACTACATCAACACGGCTTTTTACTTCGGCAGTATTTTTTGCGTCGGTTACCTCTAATTCTTTATTAAAAAATGCTTCGTACATTTCCCACGATGTTTCGAATTTAGCCATATAAAATGCATCAATTTTTACTTTGTGCTGTGGGCCTTCGTCGTCTTTGCGGTCTTTTTCACTGGCTGCACTACCCATATTAAACTCTCCTGCCGGAATAGGCACCATATCGAGCCCATGTTGCAAGCCCGGAATATGTTCAGTATAAGGTTTGAAATCTTCGCTACGAAAAGATGTGAAGAATAATAAAGTTGCGATTACTAATAAAGATACTTTTTTCACTTAGGTTTGAATGTTTGGTTTCACAAATATAGTTACGGCATCGGCTTTTTTACAAGCCTATACTCCCCAAAATGCTTATTCCTTATAAAATACACGTTTTACACGCTCGCTAACGCCTGTCAGAATCTCATAAGGAATGGTTCCGATTGAGGCAGCCAGCTCATGGATTGGCAAGTCTTTTCCGAAAATTATCACCTCGTCTCCCTCCTCGCATTTCGCCTCGGTTACGTCTACCATTGTCATGTCCATGCACACATTGCCTATTACAGGGCACTTAGTGCCATTGACAAGCACAGTGCCTACGCCTTTGCTAAAGCCACGGTCGAAACCATCGGCATAGCCAATGGCTATGGTGGCAATGCGTGAATCTTTGTCTAAAACACCCTTGCGGCTATAACCAATGGTTTCGCCTTTTTTCAGGTGTTTTATCTGTGATATTATGGTTTTTAGCGTTCCAACGGTCTGTAAAGACTTCTGTTCTGTTCCGGTTGCTTCTACACCATAAAGACCAATGCCTAGCCGCACCATATCAAACTTAGCCTCGGGGAAACGAATGATTCCGGCTGAATTACAGATGTGGCGAAGCGGTGCTTGTTCTTTTGCAGGTAAAGCCTGAAGAATCTTATCTGACATACGGCTGAAACGCTCTATCTGAGATTTCGAGAAATCGTTATGCTCGCTTTCGTCGGCACCTACCAAATGGCTGAATATAGATGCTATTCTAACGGCTGGGTTCTGTTTCAAAATCTCTATGAGTTTTTCAATATCCTGCTCTTCAAAGCCCAGGCGATGCATACCTGTATCGAGTTTAAGATGAACCTTAAATACTGAATCAGGAAATGCCTTGATGAAATCAAGAAAACGACGGAATATCTGAAAACTATAAATTTCAGGCTCTAAATCATATTCGACCAGCTTACTGAATGTTTCGGGCTGTGAATTAAGCACCATAATAGGCAGCTTAATACCACTCTGCCGCAAAGCCACACCCTCATCAGGGTAAGCTACTCCCAGATAATCAACACGGTGATACTCTAGTAAGCTTGCTACCTCGGCGCTGCCGCTACCATAAGCATAGGCTTTTACCATCACCATTATTTTGGTATTGCTACCTATTTTGCCTCTGTAAAAGTTAAGGTTATGCGTAAGGGCATCGAGGTTTATCTCGAATATCGTGCCGTGTACTTTCTGTATCAGTTTATCAACAATCTTCTCGAAGGCAAATTTGCGTGCGCCTTTTACTAATATCAGGCTATCATGCAGTTGATTGATAGGATATTCGTCCAGAAAAGCGTCGGTTGATGAAAAAAACACGGCATTATCATCAAAAAATCTGGCATTTCTTGATATGTCTTCGCCAATGCCTACCATCTGGTCTATTTCTTTCCCCTTCACCAAATCGGCTATGCTTTTATACAAATCAGCCTCACGCAAGCCCGACTGCAACAAATCGCTGATGATTAAAACCTTATTGGTTTTGGTATGATGCTGGCTCATAAAATTAAGCGCCATGTTCAACCCCGCATAATCGTTGTTATAGGTATCATCAATCAGGTAGCAGTCGTTAATACCCTGCTTCAATTCCAGACGCATGGCTATGGGTTTCAGGGCCATTAGTCCTTCGGCAGTTGTGCTTAAATCCTGTCCTTCGGGTGTTAATAAAAGTTTGGCAAAAACACAATGTGTAGCGTTTTCGATAGAGGCATCGTCAGTAAACGGAATCCTGAACTCATATTCTTCGGCATTCCAGTTTATAGCTAGTGTTGTATAAGTTGCTGCTTTGGTAAAAGTTACGTTAATTGGGCTCTCTTGGCTTTTCGACCAGCCTATTAGCTCAATACCCGGATTAACGGCTTTCAACAATAGCTTTATTTCTTCGTCTATTTCTTCGTAATCTTTGCAATAGATAAGGGTTTTACTGCGGCGAAACAAACGCAGTTTTTCGGTAACTTTCTGCTTACGGCTTCTGAAGCCCTCGTCATGCGCCGAGCCTATATTAGTAAAAATGCCTATGGTTGGGCTTACAATTGGCTCAAGGTTTTCCATCTCTCCCGACTTCGAGATGCCGGCTTCAAATATACCCAGCGTATGGCTTTCGTTCATTTGCCATACCGATAAGCCCACCCCGATTTGTGAATTGTAGCTGCGGGGGCTTTTAATAATGGTATAGTCTTTAGCAAGCAAAGCACTCAACCATTCTTTTACAATGGTTTTGCCGTTGCTGCCCGTAATACCTATTACCGGAATATTGAATTTCTTAC
Organism: Emticicia soli; assembly: GCF_037860775.1. Classification (NCBI taxonomy): domain Bacteria; kingdom Pseudomonadati; phylum Bacteroidota; class Cytophagia; order Cytophagales; family Leadbetterellaceae; genus Emticicia; species Emticicia soli. The sequence continues at coordinate 199,874 of NZ_JBBEWC010000006.1, forward strand.
GATGCTTGGCAGCTATATTCTGCAAAGCTCTGATACCATTCTCAACCAGCCAGAATTTAGCCTCAGGGAAACGCTCGTTCAGGTCTGGCTTAGCGGCTTTTTTCTCGACCACAAATTCACGAACGCCCTTTTCGTAGAGTTCTTCAATAAAATTGTGGCCATCGTGGCGCTCTCCTTTTATGGCAAAAAATATGCTTTGCTGAGGTTGAGAAACAAAGCGGCTGTCGGTCAACAAAACCGTAGCCTTAGTAATAATAGGTTCAGAAAAGAAATTCACTGTATATGTTGTAGAAAAATAGCTGACACAAAAGAAATAGTTCTATAACGACGGAACTAGCTCTAAATTGACTGTACTCGATGCCGAAATCATTTTGTTGTTTTCGGTTTGCAATATCATTTTGGTATTTGATAACTCAATTATCTTAAACTCGCCACCAAAACCAATAATCTGAATATCAAGTATCTTGTTATCGTCTTTCAGATACCAGGTGCCGGCATTTACAACCTGTTTCGATACACGGTCTATGCCACGGGTTACGTTATCGGCACGGAACTCAAAATCGAAGCTAAAAATTGCCTGCACCTGCGAGTTCAAATCGCTATTACTTAGCATTTTACCGTTAGGGTCGGTAAAACGGTCGAGTTTCCAGTAATTTGCTGTAAGAATCTTGGCCGAAGCATTGGTTGCTTGTGGTTCGTTTTTATCTTTACAAGCAAAAACAAACGAAACAAGTGTAATAACAAAGAGTAATTTTTTCATTGTGAGTAGAGCGCACGAGCACGCCTGATTTAAAAAAATGAATCTACAAAATTAGCATTTTCAGCTTAGAAGTAAACGCATCGGGTGGGCATTTTATTCCAAATCGTAAGGCAAATAATCGTTTACCTTGGCGCCATACTTATGTAATTCTCTCACAATTGTTGAGCTTATAGGAGCTAATTCGGGCGAAGTAATCAGAAAAACAGTCTCTAATTCGGCTATCAGGTGCCTGTTTACCTGCGATATTGTGTTTTCGTATTCAAAATCTGTTGTATTTCTTAAACCTCTCAACAAAAACTTGGCGCCATATTCCTTCGCTACGTTGGCCGTCAGGTCGTCGTAAGAAATAATTCTGATGTTCTCTGACTCATGAAAAGCCTCTCTTATTTTCTGGGTCATCAGTTCAAGGGAAAAGTAGCGTTTTTTCTGGCTGTTTGTTCCTATACCAATAATAACCTCGTCGAAAAGTTTTAATCCACGTCTGACAATATCGGCGTGACCTTTGGTAAAGGGGTCGAACGAACCGGGAAAGAAGGCAGTTTTTTTCATAAAAGTTCTCGTAGGGGGTTGGGTTTATTGTTGTACTAATATAAGTAATAAGAGCTAAACAGCGTATAATAACGATGCTCAGGAATCTCTTCAAAATATTGGCTGAGTTTTACTTTTGTAGGGTTCTTTGCGAACTCAATGTTTTTGAGGGTTTTGCTTAATAGTATGTACCCTTCCGAGAAAGACGTAACCTCGCCATAGAATATAACAGGCATATCGGTTTCAAGCCCTAGTTCGTTCATGATAAACATTACATGATACACCATATCGGGGGCGGTGCGGTACTGAAAACGATTACAGAAATGCAGTTTTTCGTCTTGAAAATACACCAGCGATACATAGTTTTCTTCAAAGTATAGATGCAGTCCATGATTTGTTCGGTCTTTCACAATGCCTTCAATGAGCGTACTAATTACCGGTACGGGGGTTATTTTCTTGGCCGGATACATTTCTTTCAGCCAGTTTATCAGTTCTTTTTCAACACTAAAAATATTGATAATACCAAAGTGGCTTTGCTTAAACTCAAAAATCTGTTCGTATTCGGTCAGGTTTTTTCCGGCAGCAAAGTTCAGATACTTCACTACCTCGTCGGCCTGATAGTATTCATCGGGAATCAGCGTAAAATGATTCGAATTAACCGTCAGCCTGATGGTTTTCCAATAATTGGCTGCTAAAAAATGATGCCCCTGATATATACGTTTAACTGTACTCAATAACTGGTTATGGTTCAGCAACGAAAACACGTGGTAGTCTTCGAGCCACATCACTACATTATGAACAGAACTAAAGATAGCAAAACGAAAACGGTCATGCCCCACTTCAATCATCAGATGGCTGTCAGCTATCTGGTTTACGTCGAAGCGGTCGTCTTTTATTTCAAAGCTTGGTGTAATATGCGTAATTGTGGCCTCCAAGTTTATTGTTGGATTTGGTTGTTCCTTCACAAATTGTTGTTTCCTTGACAATTTTACTAAAATTCAGGCGATTTCCTAAGAATTTATCGCTAAATATACTTCATCCGTAAAATAATCCCTATTTTTCAAGGGTATCCATCGCACGTCTTTTATCAATTGGGCTTCCTGAGTTGTTTCAGGGTCTTTTCCTACTATCAATTTTCCGGCTACTATTTCTACCTCAAAATAAAGTTCTACCGAGTGTATAGGTGCATGTATTAACTCATGTTTAAACATAAAACGCCCTACTTTTATCTCAAAACCCGTTTCTTCTAAAAACTCTCGTACCAGCGCATCGGTAATACTTTCGCCATCTTCTACCCCACCTCCGGGTGGCAGCCATACATCCTTTTCGTTTATCACACCTTTATGGCAAATCATCAGCACCTGCTGGTTTTCTATACAAATGCCACAGGCTCTAAGCCGAATCTTGTTACCATATTGCTTTTTTGCAATTTCCTGTGCCTCGTCGCTCATGCTGGTATGATGAAAAATTTTGCAAAGATACAGATTGAAACCTATGTCAATCAAAGCCATTGTTTAAAAATTATTACAGGCGAACCAAGCTCAGAGGCAGTTTACGAATTTATTGCCCGAAAAATACCATTACACCACTTCATCTATTTATTTTGCATAAAATATAACGTGCCTTTGTCAATGAATCTCGACCCCAATATAAAGCCTTCTGAAAGATTACTGAAGAAATTTCCGTTTACGCCTACTCCGGGCCAAGCCAAACTGTTTGAATTGATGGATGAATTTATTCTGGACGAAGAGAAGTTCAGAGATGTATTTCTGCTGAAAGGCTATGCAGGTACCGGAAAAACCACTTTCATTAATACACTTATAAAAGTTTTAAGAGAATTTGGCTATAAATCGGTGCTGATGGCCCCTACCGGACGGGCCGCCAAGGTAATGGCAGGCTATGCAAAAAAGAATGCTTTTACGATTCATAAAAAGATTTACAGGCAGGTAGAAAACACTTATACAGGTGCGCTGGTTTTTGAAAGAATGAAAAACAATAGCGAAGGCACAGTATATATTGTTGATGAAGCCTCGATGATTTCGGACGAGCGAGATTTTGGCACAAACAGCCTTTTGCACGATTTGCTGGATTATGTATTTGAACAGGATACCAACAAACTATTGCTGATTGGTGACGAAGCACAGCTACCGCCTGTTAAAATGGCCGTAAGCCCTGCGCTGAATGCCGAGCATCTCAAAAACCGCTATCATACCGATTTAACCGAGCATTGCCTTACCGAAGTAATGCGTCAGGAACAACAATCGGGGATTCTGAGCAATGCTACCGAACTGCGGAAATTATTGGATACTGAAAATCCGGCAGTAAAACTAGTAACGAATGGTTTCCCTGATTTTTATAAAATGGGTGGCGACCGCCTCGAAGACGGCATAAGATATGCCTACGATAAATATGGCAAAGAAAACACCACTATCATTACTCGCTCGAATAAAACTGCCGTGCAATATAATCGCTATATCCGTAATAGCATCAACTATTCGGAAAGCGAAATAGAAAACGGCGATATGCTGATGGTTGTACGCAACAACTACACGGTTTTGGGTGAAGATTCAAAAGCGGGTTTTATTGCCAACGGCGACTTTGTAGAGGTAGTAAAGCTACGTAAAGAAGAAGAAATGCACGGATTCAGGTTTGTGAATGCCACCTTGCGTTTAGTCGATTATCCTGATGAACCCGAGTTTGATTCAAAGCTGATTCTGAATACACTTTATTCAAACGCCCCTACCCTCACGCCCGAAGAAAACAAGGCCTTGTATGAAAGCGTAATGAAAGATTATTTCTGGGTAAAATCGAAGAAAGAACGGCAGGAATTGCTTAAAGCAGACCCCTATCTGAATGCCCTGCAAGTGAAATTTGCCTATGCACTTACCTGCCATAAATCGCAGGGCGGGCAGTGGGATGCTGTTTTTGTTGACCAGGGTTATCTGCCCGATGCACAAGTAGACAATGATTTTATCAGATGGCTCTATACGGCTATCACGCGTGGCGTAAAACAGGTATTTTTGGTTAATTTCAATAAAGATTTCTTTGAGTAAAAGCCAATAGTTATGGGAAAGCGTCATAAAAAATTCAAAAATTATATTGATAAAAAGGCTTTTACTTCGCCAGGGACATTGGTTTATGTAGGCAAAGAGGTAGCCGAAAGCACCATTATTAAACTGGTAGAATTTAACCATGAATTTTATCATGAAAAGGTAATAAAGACGTTGAACGACTGCCGACCGCCTGTAAAAGAAAACCAAGTAGCATGGCTCGATGTAGACGGTATTCATGAAGTAAACGTAATAGAAGCCATTGGGAAACATTATAGCCTTCACCCGCTTTTGCTAGAAGATGTGCTCAACACATCACAAAAGCCCAAACTAGAGCATTTTGGCGAAAAGCACCTTTTTGTGATTCTTAAAATGTTGCAATTTAACTCCGAACTGAATCAGGTTGAGTCAGAACATGTGGCTTTGGTTTTGGGCGAAAACTTCTTAATCAGTTTTCAAGAGATTCATCAGACTGATGTGTTTTTACCAATTTTTGAACGGCTAAAGGCATCAATCGGCAAAACCCGCCGAGGCAAAGCCGATTACCTATTTTATTGCTGCTGTGATTTAGTTGTTGATAATTACTTTGTAGTGCTCGAAAAACTAGGTGAGAAACTGGAAGAACTCGAAATAAAAATTGTTGAAAAACCCGAAGCCAACGACCAGAATCTGCTTTATCATTTCAAAAGAGAATTGATGCTGGTACGCAAGGCCGTGCTACCCCTGCGTGATATGTTTGGCACGCTTATCAGAGAAGACTCTCCGCTGGTGCAATCAACAACAAATGTTTACCTGCGAGACGTTTACGACCATATTTTGCAAACGCTGGACACTGCCGAGACTTACCGTGAAATGATTGAGAATATCCAGAATATTTACCTCACAAGCCTTAGCAATAAAATGAACTCGGTTATGAAAACCCTCACGGTTTTCACGGCTATATTTATGCCACTTACATTTATTGCAGGCATTTACGGCATGAATTTCGATAATATGCCCGAGCTACACCACCCAAATGGGTATTTCTATACGCTTGGTATTATGGTGCTGATAACAGCAGCCCTCTGGGTATATTTTAAATGGAAGAAATACGTTTAGTTATTTGCACCAACTAGTATAGCACTTACCCATAAGAGCTTAATAGTGCCGGCCTTTCCAGACAAGTTTGGTTGGCAGAAAGTAACTCATCAGTTGCAAAAACCAGAACACATACATATAAAACGTGTAGACAGGGATATATTTAAACAAACGTACTTGACCCAAACGGGCAAAAATGCCATAACCAAGCACAGCATTCAAGAGCATACTAAACCCGATAACAATTAAAGGCACTTGCCATGAGAAGAAGCTGACAATTAATAAAATTGGCAAGGCAAAACCTTGTAACAATGCCGGATATATAAGTACCGACCCTGTTGACATTCCACCGGCTACCCATCTTTTGCGTTGTTCAAAGTAGTTTGGTGGTGGCTTGGTAACTGTCATCAAAGATGCATCGAAACCCTGCTTAAAATCATAGCCTTTATCTATTATGGCTTTATACAAAGCATAATCTTCTACTATCGAAAACCCAATGTTTTCGTAGCCACCTATATTCCAATAGGCCTCTGCCGAAACCGCCATATTGTTACCCATGCCCGTAGAAGGCTGGCGGAAATCGGTCATGGTTTTCATAATTTTCAGGGCAAATAGCCACTCTATGGCCTGGCAAGCCTCAAACCAATTCCGGTTTTTTACTAAAGTAATACCAACGGCCACCCCAACTTTTTTATCAGGCTCAAATAAAGTAAGCATATTTTCAATCCAATGCACGGGTACTTCAACATCAGCATCGGTAAAGAAAAAGTATTCTCCTTTGGCATGGTGTGCCAGTTGCGCCAGCACATTGGCTTTACCCTTCAGGCCGTCAATCGTTTTTTCGATAGTAACCAACTCAAACATACTTTTTTGCTGCTCGCTCAACTGCCCTATAAACCCCTGTACAAGTTCGGCAGTTTTATCGGTCGAGCCATCGTTTCCGATAAGTATCTGTGTTTTTTCTTTAGGGTAACTCAGGCAATTGAGCGAGTGTAATAAATCAGGTATGTTATTTTCTTCGTTGCGTGCAGCAACCAATATGCTTACTATCGGTACATTCATTGGGTTAATCCTTGATACTGGCAGCTATTTTCTTAAAGTCGGCTACGAGATTTTTATATTCAGAACTCAACGACCAACACAAAATCTGGTAATAATAGCCTTTGGTTTCTACGTAAGTAATCAGGTAAGTGATTTTAACTTCAAGGTTATCGGCTTCTTTAAAATTTACGTTGAGCTCTGACTGATAAAATTTATTACCATTTACTACAAATTCGGTCGGTTTCGATTCAACAGGTGAATTTTCTTCGGCTTTCAGCAATTTAATATTATCATCATGAAAATCTTTTAAAGACGCAAATTTAACTCCTTTCATTTCAAGTTCTTCTTTGGAGTCATCAATTACGATAAGATAGGCATTTTTGGCAGAATTAATATACTGCATCGTAGCAGCATCATTTAATGTTACAGACTTAGTCATGTAGTCGGGCACTGAAACATAATATAGATGACCCGCTTTTTGCTCTGTAAATTTAGTCTGGCTATAAGCCGATGCCATTGCTATGATTGCAAACAATGCGCTTAATATCACTTTGGTTATTTTCATGGTAATTTATTTATTATTGCTAATGGATATATTTCAATAAATTTATGCCCAAAGCAGGCAGAAAACATCTAAATTGATTGAAAACTAAATTCTCTTTCAGAAAAATATTCCAGAAACCTCGGTAAAGCAAAGCTCATATTTTTATTGGCCTTAATGCTATCATGAAAAAGTACGATAGAGCCGTTTTCAGTGTACTGTAAAGCTTTAGCTAAAACTCTATCGGGCGATAAACCGGCATCGTAATCGGCTGTCAGCACATCCCACATAATAATATCATATTCGGGCAACAAAACCTTAGCTTGGCTACGTTTGATACGCCCATGTGGTGGGCGAAAAAGCCTCTTTCTTTGCGTACTATGCCCTATTTTAGAGCCTATTTCGGCATCACATTGTTTTACATTAGCCAGATACGTTTCCTTGTCGGTTTTCCACCCCCTTAAATGATTAAAAGTATGGTTACCAATGCTATGCCCGGCGTTGATGACTTTCTGAAAAATATCGGGATGTTTTCTGATATTATCGCCTATGCAAAAAAATGTAGCTTTGGCATTGTATTGCGCAAGGGTATGAAGTACAAACTCTGTTATTTCGGGAATCGGGCCGTCGTCAAAGGTCAGGTATATATTTTTTTCCTGCCTGCCTTTACGCCAGATAAAATCAGGATACAAAGCCCGCATCAGAAAGTTTGTTTTATGAAGTATCATAGCTATTATTTTCTACAAAAGTCTGAAAATTTATTCTAAAAGCTAGCGAATTTACTTAAATTGCAATCAATAAAATACGCAATTTATCGCTACTGCTTTCAATTATCCGGAGCTCCATAACAAAAAACTGTATGAATAAACTTCTGAGTATCTGCCTTTTATGTTGCCTTATTGTACAGGCAAAGGCTCAAAACAAACCTTTGAGTAACAGAATTGCGAATTATACAATAAATGTAGTATTAGATGCCGAAAAAAAAACGCTAAAAGGCCAGGAAATATTAGAATGGAAGAATACTTCGACCGATAATATTTCAGAATTACAATTTCATCTCTACCTCAATGCTTTCAGAGACAAAAACTCAACGTTTATGAAAGAGTCGGGCGGACAACTACGTGGCGATGTGGTTGATGCCTCGGTTAAAAACAATCTGGGGTCTATTGATATTGAGTCGATGAAAGTGCGCAATGGCGAAAACTTAACTAAAAGCATTAAGTTTATACAGCCCGACGACCTGAACGATAAAGACAAAACCGTTATCAGCGTAGCACTCAGCAAGCCACTACGCCCCAACGAAAGCATTACGCTGGATATTAATTATAAAGCCAAATTACCAAAGATATTTGCCCGCACGGGTTTTGCCGATAACTATTTTCTGGTAGGTCAATGGTTTCCGAAAATCGGAGTTTATGAGCCTGCCGGCATGCGCTATGCCACAAAAGGACAATGGAACTGCCATCAGTTTCATGCAAACACCGAGTTTTATGCCGACTTTGGCACCTACAAAGTGAGCATGACCGTACCCAAAGATTATAAGGTTGCAGCAACGGGCGTTTTTCAGAGCGAATCGCTGCATACTAACAATACCAAGACTATTACTTACATGGCCGACGACGTGCACGATTTTGCATGGACGGCCTCTCCCCGATTCATCATCAGCGAGCGCCAATGGAAGCACGTAAAGATAAAAGCTGTAATGCAGCCCGAGCATACAGGGTCTACTGACCGCTATTTTAATTCGGCTATTACGGCACTTAATTATTTCGAGAAACACCTTGGCAAGTATCCGCACACGGTTTTAAGTCTGATTGACCCACCTGTAAACGGTGCAGGCTCTGGCGGTATGGAGTACCCAACTTTTATTACCTGTGGCACAGCATGGGGCTTACCCAGGGGCCTTAAATTTCCAGAAATTGTAACGGTGCACGAGTTTGGGCATCAGTATTTTCAGGGAATGCTGGCTAGCAATGAGTTTGAAGAATCTTTTCTTGACGAGGGCTTTAATCAATATTATGAAGGCCGTATTATGGACGAAAACTATGCACCGGGCTCACAGATTGATTTCTTAGGTTTTACAATAAACGACATGGAAACCTCAAGAATCAGCTATGTAACCATGAAAAACCCGAGTATTACGCAGGTTTACCGTAATGCATGGCAATATCCTAAAGGTACATATAGCGTAATGACCTACACCAAAACAGCTACATGGCTAAAGACGCTTGAAAACATGATAGGCCGAAGCACGATGGACGAAGTAATGCAAACCTATTTTATCCGCTGGCGTTTCAAACACCCATGTGTTCGTGATTTTATAGACGTAGTAAACGAAATAGTACCAAAGCGAACAAACAACCGTTTCGGCGAAGATATGAACTGGTATTTTGAGCAAGTTGTGTACAAAGCACCTGTGCTCGACTATGCGCTTAAATCAATAACTAATATTGAAAAAGGTAACAAAGTATCAGGCGAGTTTACGGTACAACGCTTAGGCGATATGGTGCTACCTACCGAAATTTCAGTAAATTTTGCCGATGGAAAACAAGAATTAATACCTTGGAACGGTGAAGATAAATCGAAGGTATTCAGGTTTGATAAGGCCATTGCCTCGGTAAAAATCGACCCACAGAACAAACTTCTCTTAGATTTAAATTTTAACAACAATAGTAAAGCCATTGACCCCTCAACGCTAGCTTTAAAAAAATACACCATGAAAATCATGTTCTGGATACAAAATATGATGCAATGGATGGCAGGGCTGGCTTAAACGTCTTGAACTTTGCCGCGACGGCGTACCGTTTTACCTGATTAAATGATTTATCTGAAAATTAATAATCAAACTTAATGAATCAGTCAAAAATCAATTTAATCACATAAATCAGTTAAATCAAAGTTCAAGACAATCACTAATTCACTCAATTATTATGTCAAACATCAGCTTAATTATAGAAGAACGGCCACACGATATAGGGAATTTTATGGTAGGGCGATTGCTACCATTCAGAGGTAAACGAATGGTTGGGCCATTTATCTTTCTCGACCACATGGGGCCTGCCTGCATGGGCGAGTATCAGAATATCGATATTCCGCCGCACCCACACATCGGGCTTTCAACGCTTACTTATCTTTTTGAGGGAAGCATCATGCATCGTGATAGTCTGGGCGTAGAAATGGAAATAAAACCCGGACAAGTAAACTGGATGACCGCCGGAAAAGGCATTGTGCATTCAGAACGAACACCCCAATACCTGCGCACATCAGATAAAATGCTGCATGGTTTGCAGATATGGGTAGCTATGCCAAAAGAGTTAGAAGGCATAGACCCTTCGTTTTACCACGCCTCAGAAGACGAAATACCTAGCTGGGAAAAAGACGGTGTTTCTTATAAACTTATCGCAGGTACGGCCTTCGGGCATGAGTCGCCTGTGCCGGTTTATAGCAAATTGTTTCTATTGGAGCTTAAAAGCACCGCTGAAACTAACATTTGTATAGGCCCCGAATTATTTGGCGAAGTAGCCATTTATACTCTGGAGGGAAGCATAGAAAACGATGGCAACAGCTACGAGCCCAAGCGTATATTGGTAGCCAAGCAAGACGAACTATGCGAGTTTACGATGAAAGAAAACACAAGCATATATATTTTTGGCGGAGAGCCTTTTCCAGAAGAACGCTTCATTTACTGGAACTTCGTAGCCACCAGCAAGGAGATTATAGAAGAAGCCAAAATGAAATGGAAAGAGCAGGGTTTTCCGAAGATTGCGGGTGAAACCGATTTTGTACCGTTACCATCCTGATTTTATTAATGAACAAGCTCAAAGTATCTACCGCTCAGTTTGAAAACAAGAGCGGCGATAAAGCCTATAATTTATCGGTTATTGACACCCTAGCCGGAAAAGCCGCACAAGAAGGCTCACAGGTAATAGCCTTTCATGAATGCTCTATTACGGGCTATACTTTTGCCCGCCCGCTATCAAAAGCGCAAATGCTTGATGTAGCCGAAGAAATCCCCGACGGAGAGAGTATTCAGCAACTAATTGCCATTGCCCAAAAGCATGACATAGTAGTATTAGCTGGACTCTTTGAAAAAGACAAAGACGAAAATCTGTTTAAAGCCTATGTGTGTGTAGATAAGAACGGCTTGGTGGCTAAGTATCGCAAATTACACCCTTTTATCAACCCGCATCTTAAACCAGGCAACGAATATTGCGTATTTGAAATACACGGCTGGAAATGCGGTATTCTGATTTGTTATGATAACAACATAATTGAAAACGTAAGAGCTACCAACCTGCTTGGTGCCGATATTATTTTTATGCCTCACGTAACCATGTGTACACCTTCTACACGCCCGGGGGCTGGGTTTGTTGACCCTAAACTCTGGGAAAACAGAGAGGCCGACCCAACCTCATTACGTCTGGAATTTGATGGTATGAAAGGCCGTGGCTGGTTGATGAAATGGTTACCTGCAAGGGCTTATGATAATGGTATTTATGCTATTTTCTCGAACCCAATTGGCATGGACGACGACCAACTGAAAAACGGTTGCTCAATGATTGTTGACCCTTTTGGCGATGTAATAGCCGAGTGCCGCACTTTAGGAGACGATTTTGTAACAGCTACACTCACCCCCGAAAAACTGACTCAGGCCGGCGGATACCGCTACAAAAAAGCCCGCAGACCAGACCTCTACAGAGATATTATCGGGCAGGAACATACACCCGAGCAAAAGGTTGTTTGGCTAGATACAGATAAATGAGCAATAATATGACCGATATAGGCAAACAGACAATGCACATTCATAACAAAGAAGTTGTGTACGTTTCGGCGCCCTCTAATCTGGGCTTGAAACCTATGCCTTATGCCGATATAGATGGGCCGGGTGTACGCAAAATGCCTGCTATTTTTGAAGAGTTTTCGTTCAGAAGTCGGCTCAATATACAACAATCTCACACCATTGTTCCGCCCGAATATACAGGTAAAGTAGATGATAAGACGGGTATCAGAAACTTACCCGAGTTAATTGATTATACCAAGCAATATGCTCAGGTTATTAAAGAAATTGTAGCCCAAAAACAGTTCCCGATTGTGATTGGCGGCGATTGCAGCATACTAATAGGAAGTATGCTGGCACTCAGGCAATCAGGTAATTATGGGTTAATTCATATTGATGGGCATACCGATTATGCCATTGCTAAAATCAGTTCGTCAACAGGTGGCGCAGCAGGTATGGATTTGGCTATTGTAACCGGCATTGGCGACGACGCCATTACGAATATCGATAGTTTAAAGCCTTATGTAAATGAAACAAATACAGCACAATTGGCTAATCGCTGCTATGATGAGACCTTTAACGGTAATTTTTATAATACAGCTATTTTTAGTGCCGATTTACCAGTTTTACGTAAGAAAGGACTAATAAAAACAGCCAATGCGGTTATTGCAAAACTCAAAAACAACAAAGTAGATGGCGTATGGCTACATGTGGATGCCGATGTATTAAGCACCGACTTAATGCCTGCCGTAGATTCTCCGCAAGCAGACGGTTTAACATACAAAGAGCTTAAAACCATGCTAAAAACCTTTATCAAGTCAGGGCTGGTAGTGGGTTTTCAGATAACCATCTACGACCCTGACCTAGACCCAGATAAAAGCATCGGAAAAAAGCTGGTTGATGAGCTTGTTGATTTGTTTCAACAGGTTTAAGCGCCCAGCATAGCTATAAATTCAGTTTCAGAAATCATTTTTACGTTTAATTTCTTGGCTTTTTCTATTTTAGAAGAGCCTGGTTTATCTCCTACAATCAGGAAATCGAGCTTGCCCGAAACTCCGCTTACCACTTTGCCGCCATTGGCTTCAATTTTGGTTTCCAGGGCTTCACGTTCAAAGTTTTCGAATGTTCCGGTATATAAGAAAGTCTTGCCTGTAAGCGTATCGCCTTCAATTTCCTTAACCTCGTTCTGCGCTGTAAATTGTAAACCCGCAGCACGAAGACGCTCAATGAATTGCAGGTTATCTTCATTCTGAAAATATTCTTGCACACTCAAAGCTATTTTGTCACCAATTTCGGGGGCACTTCTTAGCTCTTCATAATTAGCGTTTTTAATGGCATCAATATTCTTAAAGAAACTCGCCAGTTTTTCGGCTACTGTTGCCCCCACATAGCGGATACCAATGGCAAAAAGTACCTGTTTAAACGGCATTTGTTTCGATTTCTCAATCCCATCAAGTATATTTTGCACCGTTTTTTCTTTAAAACCTATTCTTTTTACTTTGCCTGTGGCAGTATCTTCAATTACTTTTTCGAGGCCAAATAACTGTTCATATTTCAGGTCGTAGAGGTCGGCGGCATCTTTTACCAGCCCTTTCTCATAAAGCAGTTCTATTTTACCTTCACCAAGGCTATCGATATTCATAGCCTTGCGGTGGATAAAATGCTCTATTCTACCACGTATCTGCGGCGGACAACCCTTTTCGTTCGGGCAATAATGGTTGGCTTCTCCTTCTTTTCTGTATAATTCAGCACCACATTCAGGGCAATTGGTCGGGTACTCAATTTTCTGGGTAGCAAACATATTCCGTCTTCCCAAATCAACCCCTGTTACTTTCGGAATAATCTCTCCGCCTTTTTCTACAAAAACTGTGTCGCCAATTCGGAGGTCGAGTCTTTCTATTTCGTTGGCATTGTGCAGAGAAGCACGCTTAACAGTAGTGCCTGATAGGTGAATACCTTTATGGTTAAGTTTTTCGTTATCTAGCTCGGCAACAGGGGTAATAGCCCCCGTGCGGCCTACCTGATACGTAACACCTCGGAGAATTGCAGGTTTTGATTCTGCCTTATATTTATAAGCTATTGCCCAGCGTGGGCTTTTGGCTGTGTAGCCTAGTTCTTCTCGTTGCGCAAACGAGTTGAGTTTTATCACAATACCATCGGTAGCTAGTGGCAAAGAGTATCGTTTCTCTTCCCACTCTTTTATATAGGCCATTACCTCGTTTATGTCGGCACACTTACAATAGGTTTGCGATACATTAAAACCCAGTTTTTTCAACGCAATCAGGCTTTCTTCGTGTGTAGCAAAAATCTCTTGGTCGGCCAGAAACTGGTAAACATAGGCATCTAAGCCACGGCGAGCCACTTCTTTTGAATCTTGTAGTTTGAAAGTACCCGAAGCTGCATTTCTTGGGTTAGCGTAACTTTCTTCGCCTGCTTCTTCGGCCTCTTTATTCATTTTCTCAAACGAAGCAAAAGGCAGAAAACCCTCGCCTCTCACCTCAAAAACAGGTGGTATCGAAATCCCCCCTTTGGCTGTTACTTTCAGAGGTAGGGTGCGCAATGTTTTTATGTTTGTTGTAATATCGTCGCCTCTTACGCCATCGCCACGGGTTACGCCTCTAGTAAAAATCCCGTTTTCAAAAGTCATCGATAAAGAAATACCGTCAAACTTCTGTTCGCATATATATTCGTATCTTTCGCCATTCAATCCTTTTCTTACACGTTCGTCAAAATCAATCAGTTCTTGCTCGCTATAAGTATTAGCCAACGACAACATCGGGTAGCGGTGCGCTACGCTGGCAAAGTTTTTAGTGATACCCCCGCCTACTCTGTGCGAAGGCGAATCAGGCTGTTTTAAATCAGGATACTCGATTTCTAGGCTTTCTAATTCTTTCAGCAGAAAATCAAATTCCTGGTCTGAAATCTCCGAGACATTATCTATATAATAACGCTCGTTGTAGTAATTTAGCTTTTCGGTAAGTTCAATAATTCTGTCAGCCGGGTTCATGTTGTATGTGGGTATTTGGTAGAAATGAGTTTATATTATAAGGTCAAATTTAGGAGAAATAATTATTTTCACCGAACGATTAAAATTCAACAAACAAGCGTTCTTTAAATAATAATAAAAGATATAATTCCCGTAGAGACGTATTGCAATACGTCTCCTGTCATAGAATCTGTTTTTTTAAGTATGTATTTAGATGAATTATTCTAATACAAAAGGTAAATCTCGTATATCTAGTTCAAAAAACTAGATATGCCTTTGAGACGTATTGCAATACGTCTCTACGAAAAATACAATTTCCTAGAGACATTTAATTCTTAAAACCTAATGATTCGCTGGTACTAAAAAATAGACCTCACTAAAAAAACAAACAAAAAATGCCCACTTTCAGCAGGCATTTTCTGTGATGAATGTACCGAAAAAATTATACACTCATAATATCTTTTTCTTTGTCAGCCATTAACTGTTCGGCTTTTACAATATAGCCATCAGTTAGTTTCTGCACTCTTTCTTCTGCTTTTTTAACATCGTCTTCTGAGCCACCATCTTTCTGAATTTTCTTCAGCTCTTCGTTAGCTTCCTGGCGTACCTTACGGATATTCACACGGGCTACTTCTATTTCAGACTTCACTCTTTTCACTAAATCACGACGACGCTCTTCTGTCAATGGCGGAATATTTAAACGAATCACTTCACCATCGTTAGCAGGCGATAACCCAAGATTTGAATTAATAATGGCACGCTCTATATCATTAATCAATTTACGCTCAAAAGGCTTAATTGAAATTGTGCGGGCATCAGGCGTACTTACAGACGAAACCTGATTAAGCGGTGTAGGAACGCCATAGTATTCAACCATGACGCCATCAAGCATATTGGTGCTGGCCCTGCCGGCTCTTATTTTTGAAAGTTCAATTTGTGTATGTTTCAAGGCACGGTCCATCGTGTCTTTTGCCATATCAATTACAAGATCTATTTCTTCCATTGTTTTTTTAGAATTGAGTGATTGCGTGAATTAGTGATTGAGTGATTGCTTTTATTCACTTTATTCTAATTTCCTTAATCACTGTATGCTATCAAAATAATTACTTTTAAATTACTATATCTATTTTGTTTTTTCGTTACAATTAACCGCCATGCAGTATTTTCAAAATCACCGTAGCCATGGCTCACTCATTCACACAATCACGCAATATTTTACTACTCTGTCACGAGCGTTCCAAGATCTCCGCCTGTTACTACCTTCATCAGATTCCCCTCCTGGTTCATGTCAAAAACTATGATTGGCATCTTGTTTTCTTTACATAAAGCAAACGCCGTTAAGTCCATAATTTTCAGATTTTTACTGATGGCCTCATCGTAGCTGATTTGCTTGTAACGTGTAGCTGTTGGGTCTTTGCGTGGGTCGGCAGTATAAACACCGTCTACACTTGTGCCTTTCAACAATAAATTTACGCCAAGCTCATTGGCTCTTAGTGCGCCACCCGAATCGGTCGAGAAATACGGGTTTCCTGTACCTGCACCTAAAATAACTACACGCCCTTTTTCGAGGTGACGAATGGCACGACGGCGGATAAACGGCTCGGCTACTTGCTCTACTTTAATGGCTGATAGTAAACGGGTATGTAGTCCGATTTTCTCTAAGGCACTCTGAATAGCCATACCATTAATTACGGTTGCCATCATGCCCATATAGTCGCCCTGTTCACGCTCAATCCCCGAGTTCGAACTTGCTCCTCTGAAAATGTTTCCGCCCCCTATCACGATTGCCACTTCACAACCGGCATCTACTACCGATTTTATCTCAATAGCATATTGAGCAAGGATATCTGAATTAATAATCTGGCTTTTATCTCCCCCATTCAAGGCTTCGCCGCTAAGCTTTAAAAGAATTCTTTTGTATTTAAGTTGGCTCATAGTTTATGATTTAGGCGTAAAATTAAGTATTTGTATCTATCAATCAAAAAAATACCCTCTTTGTTAAAAGAGGGTATCTAATAAATATTATTCAAACTCCATAATAATGTGATTCTTCTCTACGGTTTCGCCCGTCTTTACCTTTAAACTTTTCACCTTGCCATCGCCCGTGGCCTTTATTGCATTTTCCATTTTCATGGCAACCAATATCAATAAAATATCGCCTTTTTTCACTTCATCACCCACCTGTACCTTCATTTCATAAATAAGGCCGGGCATAGGTGCTTTCAAATCATTAAGCTTTGCCGATTTTGTGCTGCTCATGCCCATTTTTTCAAGAAGCAAATCGGTACGGTCTTTCAGGTTTACGGTATGAATAGTATCTCCGATTTTCAGCTTGAAAATTTTTTCTGCATAATTCGCCTCTACCACCTCTACATTATATGACTTATTGTCTTTCAGAATATGAAAGTCTTTGTCTGAAATCTTTTTCAGGTCCCAGTCAAAAGGCTGATTATTCAACAATATCCCCTCTTTCTGTTCCGAAACCTCAAATGTTGTTGTGTCGTCGATAATGGCTTTTAGCATAATTCAGAAGCTTATTTTTTATTTATCAGATAAACGCCCACTAAGATAATACTCATTCCGAAATAATGTAATAAAGAAATCGGTTCGCCATCCAGAAAACCCATCATGGTTGCTACCACAGGTATCAGATAGGTTACCGATGAAGCAAACACCGGAGACGCAATTTGCAAAATATAATTGAAAATAATAGTAGCTATGCCCGAATTAACTACCCCCAGAAAAATTATCAGTAATAATGGGTATAGCGTTGCCTGATTGATTTTTGAAAGAAAGTCGGTAGAGAACAATACTACACCAGCCATAATACCTACTCCAAACAATGTCCAGGCTGTGAGCAATACCGGATTAATAGTACTCAGAAACTTGCCTGTAATGTTTACGTTGAAACCATACATGAGTGCCGAAAGAATTACGAGCAGTGCATAAGGATTATTGAATGACAAGCCATCTTTACTGGCCGACAAAATAAGCACAATACTGCCCACAAAACCCATAATTAAGCCAATGGCCTGCCAGCGTCTAATAATCTGCTGAAAAAAAATAGCCCCGACAATCAGCACAAAAAGCGGAGTAGCCGAGTTAAGTGCGCCTATCAGCGAGCTATTAACTCTGGTACCGGCCAAGGCAAATAAAAAGGCAGGTAGAAAATAGCCAAGAAAACCCGAAGCGAAAAAGTACTTGGTTTTTGCTTTTGGATATTCTTTACGATGGCTGATTACCCAAGGTAAAAATACCAAACCCGCAGCCATAATTCTAAGAGCACCTATTTGCACAGGCGAGAATGTTGGCAGGGCTTTCTTCATGATTAAAAATGAAGAACCCCACATAGTAGCCAGCAGGCAAAGCAATAGCCAGGCAATGATAGTTTTATTCTGCGAAGTAACTGTTGTTGATGATGTTGTGTTCACTTAAAGTGGATTTTATATTAATCTACTCCTGCGTATTCTACTTTGATGATTTGTTTCTCTAGCACAACGCCCTCATAAAGCACCGGAATCTCGTTAAGAATATCCATTATCTCGTTAATATCTAACGATTGCACCAGGCGCATACGATGCTCTTTGAAATTTGGCAAACCCTTGAAATAATTACTATAATGGCGGCGCATTTCCAGAATACCCAAACGCTCGGCTTTCCATTTGATAGAAAAACTCAGGTGTTTGCGGGCAGCTTCTACACGTTGCTCAATGCTCGGTGGCGGTAGTTTTTCGCCGGTAGAAAAATAATGTTTGATTTCATTAAAAATCCAAGGGTACCCGATAGCTGCACGGCCAATCATGATACCATCAACGCCAAAGCGATTGCGGTATTCGAGCGCTTTCTCTGGCGAATCAATGTCTCCGTTACCAAAAATCGGAATTTTGATACGTGGATTTTCTTTGATTTTTGCAATCAAAGTCCAGTCGGCCTCACCTTTATACATCTGCGCACGTGTGCGCCCGTGAATAGTGAGGGCCTGAATACCTACATCTTGCAGGCGTTCGGCTACTTCTTCCACATTTTTGGTTTCCTCGTTCCAACCGAGGCGGGTTTTTACGGTTACAGGCAGATGCGTTGCTTTTACTACCGCCGATGTCATTTCGGTCATCTTCGGAATATCCTGCAAAAGCGCAGCACCTGCCCCACGGCAAGCCACATTTTTTACGGGGCAACCATAATTAATATCAATCAAGTCAGGATTAGCATTGGTAGCAATACGGGCACATTCGCCCATAGTTTCTACATCGCTGCCAAACAACTGAATACCAATGGGGCGCTCGTACTCAAAAATATCTAGTTTTTGCACGCTTTTAGCGGCATGACGAATGAGCCCCTCAGACGAAATAAACTCGGTGTACATTAAATCCGCTCCGTTTTCTTTGCAGACTAATCTGAACGGTGGGTCGCTGACATCTTCCATAGGCGCCAGCAAAAGCGGAAATTCTCCTAACGATATATTACCTATTTTAACCAAAATCGAAAATGAATTAGTGAATTCACAAATTAGTGAATAATTTTACTGCAAATTTACCGAATTTTAAGCAAACATTTCCAACAAACTTGCTATACTCAATTTAACATAGTAATTATAAAAAATAATTCCATTATGTATTTCAAAACCAAAGAAAACCCGTCAGCCCCTTCTGTTCTGATTATACTAGGTCTGTTTCTTATTAATTTCCTGTTTCTGGGAGGTCTGATTCAGGTTTTAATCATGATGGCATCTGGTGCTTCTTTAACAAATATGCTCGAAAGTGGCGGCGATTTTAGCAAAATGCCAAATGCATGGCTGGCTATGATTATAAGCCAGGGTTTAGGCTCGCTTGTAGGTTTTGTGGGTACAGCATGGTTTTATTGGCGTATAGTTGAAAAGAAACAATGGAGCGAGCTAAACTTTAAACCAATACCTAAACCCAGAGTATTTTTAATGATTATTCTGATTCAGGTTACTTTTATGGGTTTTAATGGCTGGCTACAAGAGCTTAACGAAAACTTTGTGTTTCCTGAGTCGATGAAAGGGCTTGAAACCGTGCTGAAAGGCATGGAAGAACAACTGGCTAAAGCAACTAAGTTTTTTACCACTTTTACCTCTTTCTGGCAATTTATTCTGGCGTTTATCGTAATAGCAATTATAGCCGGTGTTGGCGAAGAGCTAGTGTTCAGAGGTTTGTTGATGCGTAAGTTGTTTTTGGGTATAAAAAATATTCATGTGGCTATCTGGCTGGCCGGGTTCATTTTTGCGGTTATCCACTTTCAGTTTTATGGCATATTGCCCCGTATGATGCTAGGCGTATTGTTTGGCTACTTATATTATTGGACGGGCAACATCTGGGTGCCTATTATAGCTCATATTTTCAATAATGGTTTAGCTATTATAATCATGTATTTATATAACCTTAAAATAGTAAAAACCGACCTCGAAAGCATAGACCATGTACCAATGCCTATTGTACTTTTTTCGCTTGTAGCAACTATTGGCTTGATGTTTTTGTTCAAAAACTATATGCAATCACAATCTGTTGAATCACAATCATAACAATATGGAGAACCAAACTGAAAAACAAAGCAAATTCAAAATGTGGTTTAAGCGGCTAGGCTGGGCAGGGTTTTTCTTTTTTCTTATCAAAGGTTTATTGTGGCTGATTATCCCGTACCTGATAACCAAAGGAATCTTAAGTAAGTAGTTTGTTTCTGTATTCTCAAAAATATTTGTTTATAAATTGTCAAACGCTTGCCAGCGCATCTACCTATTAGGTAGGTATTTTGGCTACACTCGCCTTCTATTTTTTAGTAAACTATGAATTATTACTTTGCCTATGGTCTTAGCATAGCTACAGAACTCGACTTCCCAGAGTTATTTGTAATACCTCCTGAAGATACTGCGGATGTATCTGTACGTATAGGCAAAATTCCGCTTGAGTTTGTAGAAAAAATTCCGGATTCAAAAACCAATCTTTTTATAAGCCCCAATGAATATTACCTGCGTATCGACGACACAGCAGCTTATTATGCCACCAATGGTAACGAAGTAATTATTGAGCCAACAACCGATGCCGACCTAAAAAGTGTCAGGCTTTTTTTTCTTTCAAACACAATGGCGGCTATCTTGTATCAAAGAGCGCAGATTCCCTTACATGCATCGGCTATTTATGTTGATGGCGGTATTGCCTTGTTTTTAGGCGATTCGGGCGCAGGCAAGTCAACCACTGTGGCTAGTTTACAAACCAAAGGACACCGTATTTTTTCAGACGATATATGTGTACCCATACAAGAAGAGGGTATGTTGAAAGCTTTTGCCGCCTACCCTATGATGAAACTATGGAAAGACACTTTCAGCAAACTTGATATTGGCACTTATCAGGAAGAACACAGAATCAGGCCGGAGATAGAAAAATACAGCAAATTTTTTAATGAATCGTTTGATACAAGGGCTTTGCCTATTAAGAAGATTTTTATTCTGCAAAAGCTCGACTCGTCGGCTGCTTTTCGTAGCGAACAGATTAAGGGAGTTCCGGCTTTTAAATATTTACGGCATCAGGCTTACCGTTTGCCTTATATTAAGCCAATGGGCATACAACAAACCTATTTTAACCTGCTAAGTTCTTTGCTTAACAATGTTCCTTTAGTATTAATCAGCCGACCCGATAAGCAAAATACGATTAATGAGGTAATACAATTGATTGAAGAGAGTTTGGGAGTGAATTGATGCATTCACAAAAAAATACCGATAATATTGCTTATATATTCCGAAAAAGTTTAAAATTGTGTCTTAATTTCATTTTACCGACACTATCAATAATTAACATTTTGGAAACTGCTAACCTAGACATTAAAACTCCTGCCATTACTCCCAAAAAATCATGGCAAACACCTGAGATAGAAGTAATTAATATCAAATCAAAAACAGAGCAAGAGCTCTTTTCAGGATTTAATCTCCTTGGCCCTCGTGGCACTAATGCTTCATAAATAAGGGTTTATTTATAAAGCGTTTAAATTGCACCTTAATTTCTTATTCCTTACACTATCAATAATTAACATTTTGGAAACTGCTAATCTAAACAATCAAGCCCCTGCCATTGCTCCCAAAAAAGTATGGCAAACACCTGAGATAGAAGTAATTGATATCAAATCTAAAACAGAGCAAGAGCTCTTTTCAGGATTTAATCTCCTTGGCCCTCGTGGCAATGCTTCTTAGAGTATGTTTTAAAGTGAAACACTCCAAACTGCTATTTTTCTGATTCCGGATTAATAGCAGTTTTTGTATCAGCCTAATCAGACACCTCTGGCGCAAACCGAACAGCCACACTCTCGGTTTGCGCCACAAATATTTATGCTTGCAAGCACATTATGTTAAGGGTTTTTAATAAAAAACCAATCCATATATCCTCAATTTTTACCGCTAGTTTATTAAAAGCTACTAATCAGCCTTTTTTGTTTTTTTTATCCTGAAAAGAAACATATTTTCGTTCGTCCAAATCCACCCAAATACGCAATCACTCAATCACAGATTCTATGTTAAAATTTTTCTTTTTAGTATTTGAGAGTTTCCGTTTTGCTGGTCAAGCTCTGCGGGAAAATATGCTTCGAACCATACTGTCACTATTGGGTGTAACGGTAGGTATATTTTCTATTATCGGGGTTTATACTATGGTAGATTCTCTTGAATCAAACATCAAAAACAGCCTTAACTCTATTGGTACTAATGTAATTTATGTACAAAAATGGCCTTGGCTGTTTTCTTCGGGCGATTACCCCTGGTGGAAATACTTTATGCGCCCTGAGCCAAAGTATAAGGAATTCAAATACCTGAAAGATAACCTCGAACACGCACAAGCAGGTGCCATGATGGATTTTACAGGCAATGTAACTTGTCGTAAAAACAGTAACAGCATTAGCGCATTGTGTGAGGGCATAACTTATGAATTTAATGAAATAACAGAAGTACCGATTGTGAACGGTCGTTATTTTGCACAGCAAGAAATAGAATCGGGCAAAAATGTAGCCATTTTAGGTGCCGATATTGCAGATGCCTTATTCCCCGACTCAGACCCCATAGGGCAGAACTTCAAACTGAAAGGGCAAAATATGCTAGTGATTGGTGTGCAGGAAAGAAAAGGTAAGCAGATTGTAGAGTTTGACGGCGAACCAGACCAAAAAGTGATTATTCCGTTTTTGGCACATAAGAAAATCTTCTCTTCGGGTGAATTGACGGGAGATATTGTTTTTAAAGGCTACGATACCGACGAAGGTTTGTTTGAACTGGAAGGCGAAATTACTGGCTTGTTGCGCACCAAAAGAGGCTTGAGGCCATCGCAGGAAGATGATTTTGCGCTTAACCGCCCCGAGGCTGCCGCTGCTATGCTTGGCCAATTGTTTAGCACTTTGCGTGTGAGTGGGTTCTTTATAGGTATATTCTCATTGTTAATTGGAGGTTTTGGGATTGCCAACATTATGTTTGTTTCGGTAAAAGAGCGCACGAATATTATCGGTATTCAGAAATCACTCGGAGCTAAGAACTACTTTATTATGTTCCAGTTTTTATTTGAGTCGGTATTCCTATGTATTTTCGGAGGGCTTTTCGGAATCCTCTTGGTTTATCTGCTAAGTTTCTTGCCTTTGGGCACACTTGATATTGTTCTAAGTTATAGCAACATTATTTTTGGGCTTGCAATTGCCAGTATTATTGGCATCATTTCAGGTATTATTCCGGCGTGGCAGGCTGCCCGTTTAGATCCCGTTATTGCTATTAGAAGTAAATAAGTTCTGTTTTTTCGATACTTTATTGCACGATTGAGTAATTTTGTACTTTCAACGAAATTGCTCAATTGTGTAATGTCTATCATATTAAGTATCGAAACTTCTACCAAAGGTTGCTCCACAGCTATTCATCAAGGCGCTCAGTTATTGGCCTTGAGCGAGTTATTCCACGAAAAATCGTCTTCCGGAATGCTCACTACTTTAATTCAGCACGTTGTAAAAGTTTCAGGTCTTGATTTTGAAGCTATTGATGCCATTGCCGTAGCCAAAGGCCCCGGCTCATATACAGGCTTGCGCATTGGCGTTTCAACTGCCAAAGGCTTGTGTTTTACGCTCGACAAACCCTTGCTTGCGGTTAATACACTACAAGCAATGGCATGGCAAGTATATAGCATAGCGCAGGCAATAAATACCAATGATATTCCTTTGCTTTGCCCGATGCTTGATGCCCGCCGTATGGAAGTTTATTGCGCTTTGTATAGAGCAAATAATCTGGAGCAAGTTGTTGCTACGGAAGCTAAAATCATTGACGAGCAGTCGTTTGCAGAAATATTAGAGACGCAGAAAATCATTTTCTTTGGCGATGGTGCAGCCAAGTGCGAAGCAGTTTTAGGGCATAATCCGAATGCTATTTTCTTAAAAGAAACCATCAACCCTTCAGCCAGGAGTATTGGTGTGCTGGCGCATAAAGCCTATCAAAACAGCCAGTTTGAAGACGTAGCAGAATTTGAGCCTTACTACCTGAAAGAATTTATGGCTACTACACCTAAAAAGGCTTTGTAAACATCGTGGCACTTGCAGTGCGTCACGCTTATACTCGGAAGAATAAGAGCGTGGCACAATTAGGTTTGCTACAAAGAAAATAATCGTGCCACGGCCACATTCTTTCGAGTATAGCCGTGACACGCATTGTGGGTTATCTTACTTTCCGCCTTTAAGAATCGATTGATACTTAGGCATATCTTTAAACAGTGTTAAAGCCTCTTGCACTTCTTTATCACGTTCGAAAGACACAAACTTCATGGCTTTCTGGTAATAATAACGGCTAAGAATTTCAGCTTCCAATTGCTCTTTAATATCGGCTTTGTGTTTTACTAAATCCTGTTGTTTGCTTTGATTAATTTTATCTCTCAACGATTTCAGGCTCTCCTGCACAGCATCAAGGCTATTCTCTTTTTTGGCCGATGCCTCCAGGTTATCAATGCTCTTCTCCATTGAGGTAGAGTAAGTAAAGTTTCTGCTTTTTAGCCAATTTGTAAAATCCTGATAATCTGAATCTTTCAACGAAAATTTCTCTTGTGGTTTATCGTTTACGTGCTCAAAATAGTATTTGGTTGCGTAATCAAAAATCACATTTTTTGCCAATAAGTTAGCAGTTACCGAGGCCATTTGTGGTACTTCTGTTTTAATATCTGGGTCAACGCCACCACCATCATATACTGTGCGGCCGTTTTTGGTTTTGTACGCTGTTTTCAACGAGTCAGGCACTCTACCTACGCTGCCATCAGGGTTGCGGTGGCTATAATCCAAAGCCTGAATACAACGCCCGCTCGGAATGTAATATTTAGCCGTTGTGATTTTCATTTTAGTGTTATAAGTCAAATCACGGGTGGTTTGTACTAATCCTTTACCAAACGAACGTTGGCCGATAACCACGGCACGGTCGTAATCTTGCAAAGTACCGCTCACAATCTCAGCCGCCGAAGCACTTGAGCTATTTACCAATACCACAATCGGAATTTCGGTATCCATCGGGTTTTCCATCGACATAAATTTCTTGTTCCAATCGGCTACTTTTCCTCTTGTTTCTACAATCAGTTGGTCTTTTGGCAAGAAAATATTACAGATTTCAACCGACATATTCAACAAACCGCCCGGGTTGCCCCTCAGGTCGAAAATCAGTTTTTTCATTCCCTGCGATTTCAATTCACTAAATGCCGATTTCACCTCTTTAGCAGCGGTAGCTGTAAAATCATTTAATTGAATATAGCCCACTTCATCGTTAATCATACCCGAATGCGGCACATTCAAAGTCTTCACAATATCACGGCCTACGGTTAGCTCTATCGGCGAATTTTGTCCGTAACGTTTAATCTGCATTTTTACGGTTGTTCCGGTCTGGCCTTTCATCAGGCGGCTCATGTCTACACCCTTTCTAGCAACTACGTCTACACCATCTACTTTCAGAATCTCGTCACCAATCTTCATTCCGGCTTTATCGGCAGGTGAGCCTTCGTAAATCATCACTACCAGATGCTTGTTGTTCTGGTGCGAAACCGTAGCCCCAATACCGTTGTATTTACCGGTAGCCATGGTCATGTAGTCTTCAATATCATCTTCCGGAAAGAAATTGGTATAAGGGTCAAGCTGTTTCAGCATCGACTCAATGCTTATTCTCATGGCCTTATTCGGGTTGATTTCGTCTACATAATAGGCATTCAACTCTTTGAACATGGTAGCAAAAATATCCAGATTCTTGGCAATCTCGAAATAGCGGTCGTCATACTTAAACGCTACAAAAGGAATAGCCAGAAAAATGAAAATAATGATGAAAAACTTACGAATACGTTTCATTTCTTCTCTATTTAATATAATTTTTTTATCACATTCAGCACTTCTAAACACTAATATTACAAATTAACGCAAAAACCCATCTAAAAGGTATCTGATTATGATAAAAGGTAATCAATGGGTTTCTTTGCCATAAGTCTTAGCTTCAAACTTTAGCTTTTTCTTAGGGGCGGATTGTCTTTTTACAATGTAAAGGTTATCAAAATCGGTCTCAGGCAAATCTTTGGTAAGGGTGTCTTTTTCGTATAAACCATTGGCAATGTGGCGTATGGTGTTGCTATGCCCTACTACCAGAATGTTTTTACCTTCTATTTTTTTCAACTCTTCTACAAAAGGTTTCTGATTGCGTGGGTCGTAGTTTTGGATACTCAGTTGCATGGCATCGGCCAGTGGTTTTGCTGTGCTGGTGGTTCTGATGTATTTGGTAGAATACACCGCCGAAATCTTCTTATCGGCCAGTAATTTTTTCAGGGTTTCGGCTCGCTCCTGCCCTGCTGCGCTTAGTGCGGGGTCTGACGAATCGTCAACCTTTTCGCCATGACGTACAATATAATAGGTTGATTGAACGGGGCGCTCACAGGCCGATAAAAATAGTAAGCAAAGCAATAAGTAAAGGTAGTTTTTCATAAAAAATCGACTGATTCGACTGGTGAAAAATAGGGTTCTTTTCAGGGTAAAAAATATACTTAATTTAGATGTTTATTGCTGATAATCATTAGCTTATAAATTTCGATTTGTAGATAAAAAATCGTAACTTTACAACTAAATTATGTTAATTATTGATGAATATCAAATGTCCTTTTCGAGGTACAGTTAATTAACTGATAGTCAAAGGTTTAGAAAAAACAAATTATGACAGAAAATCAAGAAATCAAAGAGCCACAAAACTCAAAAGCAGATTACGGTGCAGAAAATATCCAGGTCTTAGAAGGATTAGAAGCAGTAAGGAAACGCCCGGCCATGTATATTGGCGATATTGGTGTAAAAGGTCTACATCATTTGATTTGGGAAGTTGTTGATAACTCGATAGATGAAGCCCTTGCCGGCCATTGCGATACAATTAAGGTAACTATTAACGAAGATAACTCAGTAACAGTAAAAGATAACGGCCGGGGGATTCCGACAGGCATGCACCCTAAAGAGAAAAAATCGGCTCTTGAGGTTGTTATGACGGTACTACACGCCGGTGGTAAATTTGATAAAGACACCTATAAAGTTTCAGGAGGTTTGCACGGTGTGGGGGTATCCTGCGTTAACGCACTTTCAACCCACCTGAGAGTAGAAGTACACAGAGACGGCAAAATTTTTGAGCAGGAATATAGCATCGGTAAGCCACTTTATCCGGTTCGTGAAATAGGCGAAGCTACCGATAGAGGTACAATGGTAACATTTAAGCCCGACGATAGCATTTTTACAGTGAGCGAATACAAATACGAAACCGTAGCGAACCGTTTGCGTGAATTGTCATTTTTGAACAAAGGTATTACAATCATTCTGACCGATTTAAGAGATAAAGATGAGGATGGCAATTATACTACCGATACTTTTCATTCAGAAGGTGGTTTGGCCGAGTTCGTTTCGTATATAGACTCAGGCCGTGAAAGGTTGATTCCTGAGCCAATGTTTATGGAAGGTAACAAAGATGGTATTCCGGTTGATGTTGCCATGCTTTATAACACCAGCTATAGCGAAAACGTATCGTCGTTTGTAAATAATATCAATACGCACGAAGGTGGTACACACGTATCGGGCTTCCGTATGGCCTTGACACGTACACTGAAAAGCTACGCCGAGAAGTCGGGTATATTGGCTAAAGAAAAAATCGAAATCAGTGGTGACGACTTCCGTGAGGGGCTTACGGCCATTATTTCGGTAAAAGTAGCCGAGCCTCAGTTTGAAGGCCAGACCAAAACCAAATTGGGTAACAGCGAGGTAACATCGGCCGTGAGCTCATGTGTTGCCGAAATGCTTGAAAACTATCTGGAAGAGCATCCGAAAGAAGCCCGTGTGATTGTAGATAAGGTTGTACTAGCTGCCAAAGCCCGTATTGCGGCACGTAAAGCACGTGAGATGGTACAACGTAAAAACGTATTGGTGGGCACTGGCTTACCGGGTAAACTAGCCGACTGCTCAGAGTCTGACCCATCGGTTTGTGAAGTATATCTGGTTGAGGGTGATAGTGCAGGTGGTAGTGCCAAACAAGGGCGTAACCGTGCGTTTCAGGCCATTTTACCATTGAGAGGTAAAATTCTGAACGTAGAAAAAGCACAGGAATACCGCATTTATGAAAACGAAGAGATTAAAAATATATTTACGGCACTAGGTGTGCAGATTGGTAAAGATGGCGACGAAAGAGCTTTGAATACAGATAAGCTCCGTTATCACAAAATCATTATCATGACCGATGCCGATATTGATGGTAGCCATATTCGTACCTTGATTCTGACGTTCTTCTACCGATACATGAAAGAATTGATTGAGAATGGCTACATCTATATTGCGCAACCGCCTTTGTACCTTGTGAAAAAAGGTAAAGAGGAAGCATACTGCTGGACAGAAGAACAACGTGAGCGTGAAGTGAAACGTCTGGCTGGCGGAGGCCGTGAAGATAGCGTTGGAATTCAACGTTATAAAGGTCTGGGAGAGATGAACCCTGAGCAGCTATGGGAAACTACCATGCGCCCTGATAAACGCACGCTGAAACAAGTTTCTATCGAATCAGCAGCAGAGGCAGATCATTTGTTCTCGATGCTAATGGGTGATGAAGTAGCACCTCGCCGTGATTTCATAGAAAGAAACGCCAAATATGCTAGAGTTGACATTTAAGAATTGAGTGATTGAGCGAATTAGTGATTGAGTGATTAATTACGCATTCGCTTATAAAAAGCAGTTATCAGGTAATTTGATAACTGCTTTTTTTGGTTTATAGCCAACGACAAACTTTTTCTTGATTGTAATTTAGGCGAAAACTTTCTGATTCAGACTATATCTCTTCTACCCCATTGGTAATGGCTACTTTGTATGATACCAATGGCTGTCCAAATTTTGCTTCATAAGCCGCACCTATTTCAGACAGAAAGGCATCTACCGAATCGTTTTTAACCAGATTGATGGTACAGCCACCAAAGCCACCACCCATCATTCTTGAACCTGCTACGGCCTCGTTATCGATGGTTTGCTCTACCAGAAAATCAAGCTCCGGGCAGCTTACTTCATATAGTTCGCTTAGCCCTTGATGGGTTTCATACATCTTTTGTCCGAAATCCACAAAATCATCGGCTAACAATGCTCTACAGGCCAACTCTACCCTTGTTATTTCTTCAACCACATATTTACAACGATTATACACTACCTGCGGCAGTTTATCTGCCTGGCTGCGGAGCATAGCCGTTGTAACATCTCTAAGGCTATTTACCTGCGGATACGCATCTTGCAAAATACTGATTCCCTCTTCGCACTCGGCTCTGCGTTTATTATATTCTGAGTCGCCCAGATTATGTTTTACACCCGAATTACACAAAACAATGGTGTATTCGGTAGTATTAAAAGGAAAATACTCATAGCTTAAATCACGGCAGTCGAGCTTGATAACAGATTTATCTTTGCCATGAATAGAGGCAAACATATCCATGATACCGCATTTTACTCCGGCAAAATTATGCTCGGCCTGTTGGGCGGTCAAAGCCAAATCGATGCTCGAAAGCTCAAAACCATAGAGTTGATTCAAGGCAAAGCCGATACCACTCTCTACCGCCGCCGACGATGATAAACCTGCGCCAAGTGGCACATCACCACCAAAAACTACATTGAAGCCCTGTGTGATTTTATCATCAGCTTTGGTCATTTCCGACACCATACCAATCAGAAAATTCGCCCAGCCTTTCTCCGATTTCTTTACGTTGTCTAACGAAAACTCGTAGGCATCGTCTAAATCATAGGCAAATAGGCTAATAACATTGTCGTCTCGCTTGGAAACGGCAAAATAAATTGCCTTGTCAATGGCGGCCGGTAGCACAAAGCCATCGTTATAGTCGGTATGTTCGCCAATCAGGTTAATGCGGCCCGGGGCACGCACAATTATATCGGGTGTTTGCTTAAATAAGTCTGAGAATTTCTGTTTGATATTTTCTGAGTACATCTATGAATTGGTTTCTGGTGCTGTTTCTTCAGGGGTTTCTTCGGCTGGTGTCTCAGCCTTTTCTTCCTGCGGGAACAAATTTATATCTTCCATTTCATTTTCTTCTATCTCAAAAAACATTTTATGAATATTTATCGGCTCTTCGTCAGGGCCTAACGAACAAACAACCTTTGTATAAGAGCCATCTTCCTGCAATTCATAAGAATTTACGTTGTCTCGCAGGTTAAAGTCTAATATATTAATGGCGTGTTTTTTTACTTCAGCATCTACAAACTCAAACATCGACTCAATGCGTTTATCGAAGCTACGCACCATAATATCAGCACTGCTACCATACAGCTTAGGCTCGTTGTTATTATGGAAATAGAAAATACGTGCGTGCTCAAGATATAAACCAACAATTGAGCGCACTGTAATATTTTCGCTCAGATTCTTGCGGCCGGGTCTTAAGCAACATATACCCCGCACAATGAGTTTAATTCTTACGCCTGCTTGCGATGCCTTATATAATTCATCAATCACGTATCGGTCTTCAAGCGAATTAAGTTTAATACAGATACCACTCGGCAAGCCTTTTTGTGCATTTTCAGCCTCATTTCTGATTAACTCTATCAAGCGCTTGCGCATATCCCGTGGCGAGGTTATCAGATACTGATAGTTGGCTGGCTGCGAGTGCCCAGTAATAACATTGAAAAACTCTGCAATATCTTTGGTGTATGATGGGTTGGTGGTCAACAAACCAATATCGGTATACAGCCTTGCCGTATCTTCATTGTAGTTACCACTAGCCAAGTGAGCATATTGCCTTACTCTGTTGCCTTCTTTGCGTACAATCAGCATTAGCTTGGTATGGGTTTTGTACCAGCCAATACCATAAATTACAAAGCAACCTGCACGTTGCAGGCGCTCTGCTTCACGAATATTATTTTCTTCGTCGAAACGGGCCTTAATCTCAAACAATACCGAAACGTGCTTGCCATTTTCGGCGGCTTTCAATAAAGCCTGCGTTACTCGTGATTTCTTAGCCAGACGATAGATAGTGAGTTTAATTGCCAAAACGTCAGGGTCTTCGGCAGCCCTTTCGATTAATTGTAATACAGGCTCAAAATTATTATATGGGTGATGCAGCAAGAGGTCTTTCTCACGAATCACCTCAAAAATGTCGGTATTTTTTTCTTTTAATCGTAATGGCGGTACAGGCGGGTGTACTGGCTCAAGTACTTCCAGAAACTCAGGATGACGGATAATATGCCATAAACAGGTGTAATCAATCAGGCATTCGTCAACAAAAATATTATACTTATCAATCTCCCAACGTTTTTGCAGTACATTCATCAGCCATTCGTTGGCATTGGCTTCAATCTCCATATATACCACCCTACCTAAACGACGGCTCTTGATTTTCTGCTTGATTTCATCAACAAAATCAGATTCAATATCGTCTGACTCTTCGAGCGTAAAATCACCATTTCTGACAATGCGGAACAAGCTAACCGACTGAATCTCTACATTTCGGTAGAGTTTTTTCATTTCGTGCCTTACTATTTCTTCAATCGGCAAAAACAAAAGCTCGTCGCCACGCTCAATCGTGAAAAACCTCGGTAAGTTGGCAGGTATCTGCACAAAAGAGATTTTTTTGGTTTCGCTATCTTCTGAAAAAAGCGTCGAACGGCTCGAATCTGTTATTACCCCAAAAATAAGCGTTTTAGCCACCAGTACCGGAAAGGCATGGGTGTGGTCGAAGAGCATAGGTGTAAGCATCGGATAGACGGTATAATCAAAATAATCTATCGCATCCTTCAACTCACTCTCGTTGAGGTCGCCTATTTTAACAACCTGAAATTTATAATTCTTGAAAAGTGGCGTCAGTTCCTCTTCAAAAACACGGTCTTGCTCTTGCAAAAACTCACGAACAGCCGACAACAAGGCTTTACGAAATGGAATTTCACGCAGACCCGAGTAATCGATTCGCTCTTTGTTGTAGTCGAGATAATTATATAAGCTACCTAGCCTTACCGTAAAAAACTCATCAAGGTTTGAAGACGTAATAGCCAGGAATTTTAAACGTTCAAAAAGATTGAGGCTCTCGTCTCTTGACTGGTCAAGCACTCTTTCATTAAATTTAAGCCAGCTCAGATCACGGCTAATGTAGTTTGACTGCTCGATGCTGTCAACATAGCGGCTTATCTTCGATTCGGGTATAGAAGAATTTTTCTCTTCGGTTTTAGAGGGACTAACCAACCCATTTAAAAATGAAAAAAGGCTACCTTTTGAGCCTTTTCCATTAGATATATCTTTGTTCTTTTCGTCCATAGCTCGATAACAAATTGTGTCTTGCGAAGTACGGAATTTATACGAAGATATTCAAGTTTTTAACAATAATTTAACAGATAAGTGCAATTTATGCCCAGATTTAATCTACCACTCTGTTTTCGTTTATATAATGAATATTCGCCGATTTTGATTGTTTGAAAACCTCAGGATTCAGGTACTTACCTTTTTCATCTTTTGCTTTTTCGGTTTCTGGTACAACTCTATTCGCATTGGCATAAGCATCTTGTCTGATACCGGTTACCTGCCAGCTAACTTTAAGATTTGGTTTATCTGTCTTGATACCAAACTGATTATTTTTAACTTCACTGCTTACAATGGCCTGCCCAAATTCACCACCTATAACAGTTAGCTGATAACGGAAATCTTTATTTAGTGCTTCAAAATAAGCTGGCAGGCTAATAGTGGCATTACCTGCGTTATCAGTTGTGGTATTGCCGTTATATACGTTCATCATATCAGGGCTTTCAACAAAACTGTGTGATAAATACTTGTTCTCAGGGTCGAGCGGGTGGTCTATTTTAAATGTCCCGGCACTTTTAGCTAATGTACCCGACACATAAACATTACCATTGAAATAACCCGCATAAGAGGTTCCTGTACCTGAAACTGTTGCATATATACCATACCTTGTTGCTGTTCCTACACCCGATGCCGAAGCATATAAACCATAGGTATTGCCAGTACCTGCTTGTAATGCTAGCGCCCTCATTCCAAATAGATAATTACTAGAAACCGAATTCTCGTTTACATAACCCTGCACCCCTACATTGTCGTAGCCAGTATTACCTGCAGTTCCTAATACACCAATATTATTAAAGCCAGAACTAGCCCAATTGCCATGTGATGCTACTCCTATGGCATCGTAGGGGTCGTTTAGTATAGCGTGCGTACCATTAAACATAGCCGAAGCCCGCAGGTTTCTGGTATAACCACCCCATGCAGCCACATTAAGCCCAGTTTGATAAACATCAAGCCTTGAATTAGGTGTTTGCCAGTTTATACCAACACCATCGTTGGTTATTGTCATTCTGTCGGCGGTTCCTGTGCCAAAAATCAAACGCTTTCCATATAGTCTAACATCGCCTGCACCGCCGCCGCCAGTAGCTACCCCAATTCTAAAATTATTAGCTTCACTCCCAACTCTGAAATCGCCTGTACTACCTGATGCTAAATCCCAGTTGCCCTGTCCTAACACATCCAGAACAGCTGATGGGGCGTCAATGCCAATACCAGCTTTACCCGTAGGGCTTAAACTTAAACTAGCATTAGCCGACGAACCATATTTAATAGAATAATAGTCATTATTACTATTAGCATCATATACATCGGCAGTTAAATCCCAGAATCTATTATTTCCCGGCGTTGAGTAGATTGTATTCATAAACCTGATTCTTGGAAAGCCAAAAGAAGTTTCTTTAATAAGTAAATGAACTTTAGAATCATAATCTTCTGACCCTGCTATTTCATGGAAAGCATTATATCCACTAACATTTATACCACTCACAGAACGTTTTTTTTCTATTTGCGGTTTTTCAGCTTGTTTTACAGATTCGGTAGGTGCTACCTGAGAAACTTGTGCCATGGTTTGAGTGCTGAATAGCAGCAAACCAGCAATTAATAAAATGTAAACTTTTTTCATTATTCGTAGGTATTAAAAGTTAAAAAATCAATCAGAAAGTATTTTATCAGTTAATTTGTACTCATACACGCCCATGCTGTGCCGTTGTATAGTTTCAAGCAATTGTT
Source organism: Emticicia soli (assembly GCF_037860775.1). Lineage (NCBI taxonomy): Bacteria > Pseudomonadati > Bacteroidota > Cytophagia > Cytophagales > Leadbetterellaceae > Emticicia > Emticicia soli. Next base: position 234,183 of record NZ_JBBEWC010000006.1, read on the forward strand.
GCTTGTATCAAACACTATCATGCCTTTTTGTGGCAATGTAATAGCAGCAATTTCAGCAGCTGTTAATTGAGGTAAAGTGAGTACATTGGGCAAAATAGTAGTTGCAATTACTGATGGGGGTGCAAGATTTACGCAGTCGCCTGTTAAAGCAATGTTTTCTGCATTGGCCGTATTACCAACTATCCAGCTAGCATTGCAGGGTGGTTTACTTGTATTGGCCGTTACTTTGTAATAAATAAAAGTTTGAGGCGATGTACAGCCCATACACATAGCCACTCTTGCCAGTTTCCATTGGCCATTGTTACGGTATATCTGGTATTGGTCGAACGGGATGCCTGATGCAGGAACATCAAAATAAGAATCTGTACCTGCATCTTTTGCCTCGACTGTGGTATAAGAAAAGCCACAGCCATTGCACAGGGTATAGGTTTTGTTAACTGCGGGTGTGGTAGTTGCGCCTACAACCGTATTGGTTTGTGCTTTTGATTGTATAAAACTAAGAATAAAAGCCAGTATGAGTAGTGTATATTTCATGATATTAATCTTTTTTGAATAAGTAGAAAGGTAAATTTTGTGCTGATTGGTAAGCACTCGGAAGTATCACGCTGCCCTCGGTATAATAGTTATAAGTACCGCTGAACTGATTGTAGATAGAACCTCCCCAACTAATAGCTGAATTGCCGAAAGAAACCAAACTGCCTATGTATTGAGGTGCAAACGAATTATTCGTAATGCTTTGCCACGAATTAGCCGAAGGATCAAAAAGCTCGGTTCTGGTTGGGTTTTCACTACCAACCACCAGCACTTTTGCGTCGAGCATAACAGCATACAATGCTCCAACAATAGCAGAACCAGCATTGATAGTAGTCCAGCTATTGGTGGCAAAATCATATATTGCCCCACCTGCGGTTGCGTTTGGCGTATAACCACCCAGAATAAGCATCTTTGTACCCGTCCAGACAGCCCTATGACCTGACCTTGCACTTGGTGCATTTGTAGTTGAAATAGGGCTCCAGGTATTGGTAGCGGGGTCGTATATACCTCCATCATCCAGATACGTTGTGCCGTTGTAACCACCCCATACAAGCATCTTTGAGCCTGTCCATACAGCCGAGTGTCCATACCTTGCACTCGGTGCACTTGTGTTTGAAATTGCTGCCCATGTATTGTTAACAGGATTATATTTACCCCCATCGGCATAAATAACAGGAGGGCCATTGTACAAAACTCCACCCCAAACAATCATATCAGTGCCAGTCCAGACAGCACTATTGTTAGTTCTTACACTAGGTACATTGGTGGTCGACATGGGCGTCCATGTATTGGTAGTAGCATTATAAATATCGCCGGTATTTACATAGCTCGAGCCGTTTGAGCCGCCCCAGACGATAGCTTTATCACCATAGCAAACAGTAGAATGAAAAGTTCGGGCTAGTATATTTGTGGTAGATGTGGCTGTCCAGAAGTTGCTCACAGGTGTATAAAGTGCCCCTGTATTGTAATATGTTGAAGTACCGCCACTGTTGTTTCTGGACCCGCCCCAGATAAACATTTTATTGTTGAGCGCACAGGCTGAATACCCGCTTCTTCCGGTAGGTACATCAAAATAAGTAGTATTCTGGTACCATTCGGCACTAGGTGTGCTTGGGGAGTACGCTTGAAAAGTAAGATTATTCAGTTTACCAAGTAAACTAAATCCGGCATTTGCCAGTGGGGTATTCGTTTCTGTTTCTGACAATACAATGCCTGTAGCAGGAAGCGAACCACCACCGCCTGATACCGGAGCAATAGCTAGTTTTTTCCAAGCTGTGCCATTCCAGAAGTAATACCCTGCCCCTTCAGCGCCTGCGCCTGTGATACCCCCATTCGTATTATAAACCAATTGAGACACCAAAGGGAATGGAGTTTTACTAATATCGCTTGTTGTACTAAGCGAGATATTCGGAAAAACAGTACCTTGCGGCGTAATTGTTGAGTTTTGCGCTACAGCATTTAATGTTCCTATTACTAATAAAAAGTAGAATATTTTTTTCATTTTATTGCATTTTAGGTAAACAGCCATTTGATTTTAGCATACCACAGCTTTGGTATGTGCACACAAACTAAGTCTTCTGCTCTGGCCAATAACACTTACTTAATCCGCTTCAGCGATGAATCGCTAAGGCCCGGAGTGTTTATAGTCAAAGTATTTTCGTCTTTTTTAGACATTGTACTTTTGCGGTATTCTACGGTTGTGCCGTCGCTAAACCTTACTATTTGTTCATACTCCCATTTATCAGTTCCTGTCGAAACCACGTTTTTCCAATAGGCTTCGCCAACTACAAATTTGAAGCTGGCGTTGTTATTCGGCACTTTAGTGCCTTTGGCCGATTTAGTAGCGGGCTCGTAGATACACTCGGCGCCATTGGCATATTGCCAACTACCATGCAGAAAAGCGTAAGGGTCGGCTTCAACTGTTTTTTTCTTGCAGGCAATAGTGCCTAACACCAAGAGTGTCAGCAAGAATCTGAGATATTTTTTCATTGATATGGTAATTAAGAATTGGGTTTGGCTTAAATTAATCAGGCACTGAAATTGAGCTTCTGCCACAGAACACTTTTCAGTTCTTTGGCTCTTCGCCTTGAAATGGGCAAACTGGTGCCATCAAGCAAGCGGGCTTCTTTTGCTACTTTATGCCAGCTCAAATCTTTCAGATAGTTGATGTTTACAATAAAAGATTTGCTGATTCGGATAAGATAAGGGTGTGTTTCTAAGGATTTTTCGAAAAACCCCAGGTGAAATGCTGTAGTAAAACGCCTGTTGAGCGTAACGAAAGTAGTGTAATTAATATCAGCCTGCATATATATTATTTCCTCAGGCTTTATCTCTACTCTTTCGGTTTTTATAAGAATAAACAGGTTCTGAGCAACTTTCTCAGTTTGGGGGAGTTGGGCATTGTAATATTTCATTGGGCGTATCTTTTTAGATATGCCAAAATTGCTGCTATTTTTTTTGGGAGAAAATACCGAAAATATGGGATAGAACAAGCTATGTTTTAACGCTTGTTATACTTCGCAACTGCCTCAGTTACAGAGTGCACCTGTAGTTTTTCGTAGATACGTTTGATGTGTGTGCGCACGGTTTCTATGGTTATGCCGCAGCTATCAGCCACCATTTTGTAGCTTTTACCTTCTACCAAGTGCCGTAGCACTTCTAGTTCACGCTTACTCAACTGGCTTATTTCGGCCACAGTACTTGGTCTTTCGTGCAGATTCTGCATTACCCTTCTGGCAATAGAAGGGCTCATGGGTGCACCACCCTCAAATACTTCTCTGATAGCCTCTAAAATACGTGCGGGTGAGGTTTTCTTTAGTAAATAGCCTGTTGCCCCTGCCTTAATTGATTCAAATACACGTTCATCGTCGTCAAAGACGGTAAGCATCAGTACATCAACATACGAAAAACGCTTCTTAATGCTTCTCACGGCTTCAATACCACTCATGCCGGGCAGGTCAATGTCCATTAATATTACATCGGGTTCGTTTTTTTTTACTTGCGCAAGTACCTCTATGCAATTATCAAAAGAACCTACCAGCTCAAAACCCTCTGTTCCTTCAATCAAGAAAGAAAGGGCTTCTCTTAGCATGTTGTTGTCTTCGTAAATAATTGTTTTTATCGCCATCATGATTTTTAATTGCGTAAAATTACTGTATCGGTACGCACACCAATATCCCCAAAATATGGGATACGCCCTATTCAAACTCTACTAAAATTTGTGTACCACTACCCAGTTGACTTGTAATTTTAAAAGTACCATTGAGTTTTTCGGCTCTTGCCTTCATATTTTTAAGGCCATTACCCCCGCTGGTTCTGTTTTCAGAAAGACTTTCGGTGTCAAATCCTTTTCCATTGTCTGTTATTGAAAGCCTTATTTTATTTTCGGCATAATCAAGATGAACATTAACGGTTGAGGCATCGGCATATTTATAGATATTGTTAAGGGCTTCTTTAAAAATCAGAAAGAAATCTCTTTTCTTTTCAAGCGACAGATTCAGTTTTCTCACAGCATCTCGGGCTTCGATATTCACCAGCACCTCCTGATTAAAGAACAATTCATTGCTAAAATCGTGCATACGGTTAATAATCTGGTCGATAGAATCATAGTTAGGGTTTACACTCCAGACAATATCGCCCATCGTATCCATTACATACCGAGCTGTTTCGCCGATTTTCTTTAGTGAAGAATGGGCTTTTTCAGGGTCTTTTTCAATCATTTTTTCGACATTCTGGCTCAAGATACTGATACTACTCAGGTAACTCCCCATGTCGTCGTGCAGGTCTCGGGCTATATTATCTCTGATAAGTTGTGTGCGTATCTGCTGGCGTAAACGGTATTGAAACAAAAAGTAAAGCAGAATAGCAATAAGGATAATGGCATAGCAGAACATCATAGGCAAAAACCACCAGCGAAGCCATATTGGCGACTCGACAACGATTTTCAGATAGGCGGCTTCAACATTGGTATTCGCTGCATCTGTAATGCTTAGTTCATACTCGCCATTAGGAAGATTTGTAAAAAGAATATGGTTGTTTTTTGTTTCAAACTGCCGATAGCTAAAGTTCTTTAATTGATACAGGTATCGGGCACTTGTAGTTGGGCTGAAATAAATAATGAGCGAGTTTTGCGAATAATCGAGGCTAATTGTACTATTAATAGGCTTTATCTGCTCTTTTTTTGTAGGATTCTGAAAATCGTTTTTGTTTTCGAGCACAACAATGCGTTCAATGCTGATGCGCTCTTGTGCATTGGCATTGAGGTATAGAAAGAAACAAAAAAAGTGTAGTAGGTTCTTTTTGTAGTGAGACATCCGCATCTTAATTCATTATTTCTTCGGCGTTACAATAAAACCAATGGCAAATAAAATAAAAGCCGTTGCACCACCAATAACCGTCAGCATATCGAAAAAGTAATACAAATCTAGCGAACTTTCAATGAATTGCTTTTTAAAGAAACTTGTTATTACCGAAAACAAACTTAGGGTAAAAAACGCCGCACAAAACCAGAACCGATAGTCTTGCGAAAGCACGGAACTTCGTTTATTAAGCAAGAGCTCTTTTAAAAAATAACCTGATACGCCAATCATATTCAGATACGAAAGTGTTTGTGTAATGGTGTTAATCTGGTTAAAACCCGAAATAACCCAAACTTCAAGCGGCAAGAAAAGTATAATGGCTACATAAGTGTATATAAGCCATTTTTTAAGCACTACGTTAGGCCCCGCCATTTTATAAAAAAAACAGGTACTAAAGGCAAAAACAAACACCGTATGCGGATAATACATAAAGTGGTTGCGTATATGAAACACCGACAAAGTATCTTTAAGTACTTCTATTACTAAAACGCTGGCCAGAAAGCCCATCGCTATCCGGCCAGCGAGGTTTAAACTCTTCCAACGAAAAAGCCCTACTCCTAAGGGCACAAATATAAATCCAAAGAAAAACAGATATAAGTAATCCAGAATCTCATAAATACTCATTATTTAAAAAATTATGCGCTGTTAGGTGTCTTTTCTAATGCCAAGCCAGGAGTTTACTATTTTACTTTTGTTGCTGCTTAAACCGTACAACCCATTCGTGGCGGACAGTCCAAGGTATCGCACTCCACATGATTTCTATCAAATAACCACATATAATAATTCTTAATCTGAGGCGATTTGATTTTCAACATCAATATCTGCTGCCTGCTTTGGTCTCGGCCTGTGGTAAATTTATTCATTGCCAGCGCAAAACGAATGGTACGGGCATTACCAAAGTACGCTTCTTTTTTTAATAAAGATAAGAAAGTATCTGTACTTATTAAATATCCTGCCACAACACCCTCGTCAGGATTGGTAATTTCGCCAAAAAGTGTCTGATGATAATTCTTAAATTGCTCCTGCGATATTTTTTTGTTCGAAAAGTTAAGAAAATATTCAATTTCACCTTCGGCATTTCTGTATGGATTATCCTGTGTTGTTTCATAATTTCCTGTATCACAGAAGTTTCCACTTAAGATGAGTTGAATTCTGCCATTCTGGCTCAGAGGCTTATCTAAACCGAAGCAAATCTTAACGGCCAGACAGTTTTTTTCTTTAAAATACTCAAGCAATTTTATGAGTTGCTCCCGTTTCACATCAATTTGGAAATCTCTTGGTTTGAGTGTCTTTATGCACTCAAGTACCGACCTTGTTGGTACACAACCATTACGATTTACCAGAAAAGATTTAAAAAATTTGACAAATACGTTTTTGCTGGGCTCACGTAACACAAAGGTATCCATGAAGTTTTTTTGAGCAAAAATAGGTAAACGAATAGAGTTAGCAACAGTCCAGTCTGCTCGAAGAATTTCACATAATTCTTCGGGGGTGTAAATAGTGTTTGGTTCCATTATTATTGTTTTTTTACCTTAAAATAGAAATCATTCTAAAAATAAGGTATTCCATAATTTATTTCCTTATTTCAAATTATCTTTCTATTTAAAGGTCAACACTATGCTAGAGAATTTAAAAGACGGAGATTTGGTCAAACTGAAACTTGCAGACATAGGCCAATACTTAGATTATATATCGGAAGAAGATTTGGATGCAATACGAAATTTTTACCCTGAAGAATTCAGACAAATACATTCAAGGGTAAGAACTAGTGCAGATACTAAATATCCACTAACATGGCTTTTTAAAGAGTTTTTGGAAACAGAAGCTGTTTTTCCTGGGACTAGGGAGAAGCTTAGTGAAAGAATGCTAAAGCTGATTAACCAAAATAAGCTTGATTTCAAGTTTTATGTTTATTGGAAGTATTTTAAAAGTGACATATCTGTAAATTACACCTCTAATAATCTGTTGACAATATTTAGAAATCATGCGGTAATTGGCTCTATTGGTGGAGGAAATGGGAATGAAGATTGGATGCGGTTGAATCTTACACAGGTTAGGCCAATGCTTGAAAGTTTGTTTCCGATACCTTTGCAATACTTAGAGCCTACTATTAACCCTATCCAAGAACAAATACCATTGGTCAGGCAATTCCGCAACCTGAATACTCCTTTACCCGCCCCATTAGTCAACCAACAAACCATTAATCTTGTTACTTTTTCTAGTATTTTTAAACTCGCCAACGTTTATCATATTACAAAAAAATGTAAGTGGAAAACAAATAGCTGCTATAATCCTGACTGTGAACCACATTTATGCCATACAAAGAAAACCAGAGAATATATGAATATCGGAAATTCTTATAAAATCTGTGATTCTATTTATCCGATTGGAGATTTTGGTACTGAGTCAAACTACTATTTATCTTTTCTAAGCCTTTTTTCAGAGTTAAAAACAGGTAAGTTAAAAGCCGGAGATGTTGTATTGCTCAATGAGAGCATTGATACCGCAAGTATTGATTACCCATGCTCTTATAATATAGCAATTAATGATATGATAGCGTATTTGGCTACTAAAAAAGTAAGTGTTGTATTGTGCTCGGGCAATAGAGGTCAAAATCTTAGCAGTCAGAATTACCCATCTTTAGCGAGTAGTGCTATTGTGGTTGGTGCTGTAAAAAAAATAGATAATAGATGGCAATTCGATAGTAATTTTGATAGTGGCAATGCAATAGACTTTTATGTACAAACGCACGAAGGCTTTTTTTCTCAAAGCTCAGCGGCATCGGCATTTGTTGCGCGTAAAATAAAAGAGATGCAAGATTCAATACGCTCTAATCAGGAAAATATGAAACTTTCGGTAGATGAAATCAAAGTGAGGCTTAGGCAAGAGACAGAGCTTAATATTATTAATGGCGTAGGTATTAGTTTCTTTTCTTCTGGTACTACTGAAGCATTGTGATGATACTAAATAACCAAAAAGCCTTGAATACAGCTGTATTCAAGGCTTTTGTATATTATTTGATGCTCAATTACACACCTAACAAGATTCTTGCCGGGTCTTCTAATAATTGTTTTACTCTTACCAGGAAGCTAACCGAATCTTTACCGTCGATAGTGCGGTGGTCGTAGCTAAGGGCAACGTACATAATAGGACGAACAACTATTTCGCCATTTACTACTACTGCTCTTTCTACAATATTGTGCATACCTAAAATAGCCGATTGAGGCGCATTGATAATAGGCGTTGAAAGCATTGAGCCAAAGATACCACCATTGGTGATAGTGAAAGTACCTCCGGTCATTTCTTCAATCGTCAGTTTATTATCTCTTGCTTTACCTGCTAATCTTACTACCTCTGCTTCTACACCTGCAAAACTTAGCTGCTCGGCATTTCTGATAACCGGAACAACCAAACCACGTGGTGCTGATACTGCAATGGCTATATCGGCGTAATCGTTATACACAATTTCATCGCCATCGATATATGCGTTTACCACAGGGTATTCTTTCAGGGCAATAGCACAAGCTTTGGTAAAGAACGACATAAAGCCTAAGCCTACGCCATGAACCTCTTTGAATTTATCTTTATACTTAGCTCTCAAATCCATGATTGGCTTCATATCCACTTCATTGAAAGTTGTAAGCATGGCTGTTTCTTGTTTCACTGCTACCAAGCGTCGTGCAATGGTTTTGCGCAGGCTGGTCATTTTTTCTCTACGAGAAATCCTACCTTCTACACCCGATGCAACTGGCGCACTTGCCGGAGCTTTAGGCGCAGGCGTTGGTGTGCTTGGCGTTGTAGCTTGCGGTGCTGGTGTAGCGTTAGCTTTCAAAGCATCTTCTTTCATGATACGGCCACCTACCCCTGTACCTTGTACAGTTGCCGGGTCGATACCTTTTTCGGCTAAAACTTTTGCTGCTACAGGCGATGGATGCCCAGCTGCATAGTTATTACCTGACGATGCTTTTTCTTGAGTTGCCGCAGGTTTTTCTGGCGTTGCTGCAGGGGCAGTGTTTGCCGCAGCACCTACTGCTATTTTTGCTACTACACCACCAATTGGCACTACATCACCTGCTTTGGCAACAATAGTAATTACACCGTTTTCCGGCGATGGTAGCTCAAAAGTAGCTTTATCAGATTCAAGTTCGCAAATCACCTCGTCCATTTTCACAGTATCGCCATCTTTTTTGCTCCATGAAGCAATGGTTACTTCTGTAATAGACTCTCCTACTGCAGGCACTACTACATCGATGGTTTTGGCATCGGCTGCTGGTGCTGGCTGGCTGCTAGCTGCTGGAGCTGGCTCGGCCGAAGATGCTTTTGGCTCTTCTTTTGGCGCAGGTGCTGGCTCAGGAGCCGGAGTTGAGTCCTGTGGTTTATCGGTTGCTGGTTCAATTTTACAAATCAAAGCTCCGATAGGTAGAGTTGTACCTTCGGCCGCTACAATTCTTAAAATACCGTCGGCTTCTGCAGGAAGTTCAAAGGTGGCTTTATCTGACTCTAATTCACAGATTACTTCGTCCATTTTTACAAAGTCTCCATCTTTTTTTACCCATGAAGCGATTGTTACTTCGCTTACTGATTCGCCCACCGAAGGGACTTTCATTTCTATTGCCATAACTTGTTTTTTATTGCTAAGTTATTGATATCGATATAATTTATTAATTATCTGTTGGTTGGGTTCTTATTTATCAAACGCCTTCTCTACAATATCGGCCTGCTCTTTTGCGTGAATCTTGGTATAACCAGTTGCCGGAGAAGCACTAGATTTACGGGCGATTACGTTATGAACACCAATTTGAGGGAATTCTCTTAATACAAAAGACCAGTAGCCCATATTTTCAGGTTCTTCCTGTACCCATATTACCTCAGGTTTTTTGTATTTAGCCAGATGTGCCTCTACTTGTTTAGCCGGGAATGGATGCAATTGCTCTACACGAATAATAGCCACGTCGGTACGTTTATCTTTTTGTTGTTTGTCTAACAAATCATAATATACTTTACCGCTACACAACAACACTCTTTTCACCTTTTTAGGGTCGGCGTATTCATCACCGATTGTTTCCATAAAGCGAGTGCCCTCTGCAAAATCTTCTGCTTTTGATACCGCCAACGGGTGTCTTAACATTGATTTTGGCGACATATGAATACAAGGCTTACGGAATGGCAATGCCACCTGGCGGCGCAACATATGGAAGATATTGGCAGGCGTTGTGCACACACAAACATACATGTTGTACTCGGCAGCCAATTGCAAATAACGTTCAGGGCGTGCATTTGAGTGCTCTGGGCCCTGGCCTTCATAACCATGCGGTAACAATAACACCAAACCATTCATGCTGTTCCATTTTGACTCTGACGCTGCGATGAACTGGTCAATCATGATTTGCGCACCGTTAGAGAAATCTCCGAACTGTGCCTCCCAGATAACCAATGCATTTGGGTTAGCCATTGAGTAGCCATACTCGAAGCCCATTACACCATATTCAGAAAGAAGCGAGTTATAGATTTCGAACTTGCCTTGTTTTTCGTCAATGTGTGCAAGGTTGGTATACAATTGATTGGTGTCGGCATCGTGCAATACTGCATGGCGGTGAGTAAATGTACCACGTTGTACATCTTGCCCTGTAATACGTACTACTTTGCCTTCGTCTAAGATAGCACCATAAGCCATTAATTCTCCAACCGACCAGTTGAAAGGTTTTTCTTGGGCAAAAATGGCACGTCTTTCTTCTAATACTTTCTCAATCTGTTTTAAAGGTTTAAAACCTTGTGGTACAGTTGATAGCGCTTTACCTATTTTTTCGATTTCAGCTAAAGCAATACCAGTTACCGGCGATTGCTCGAAATCTTCAGGAACTGAACGGCGTAATTTCTCCCAGTCTTCCTCAAGTTTCGGTTTCTGATATGGCAATTGTTTTTGTTTTACTTTTGCCAATAGGTCTTGCAATTCACCTTCAAATTCTTTTTTCAGCTCTTCCGAGAATTTTGCATCTGCATCTCCACGCTCCATTAGCTCCTGCAAATATATTTCTCTTGTATTTGGGTGATTATCAATCACTTTATACATGGTTGGTTGGGTCATACGTGGCTCGTCAGATTCGTTGTGGCCGTATTTACGGTAACAAATCATGTTTACGAACACATCACGGTTGAACTCCTGACGGAATTCGGTTGCTATTTTCATTGCATAAACTACTGCCTCTGGGTCATCGCCATTTACGTGGAAGATAGGGGCATCAATAATTTTGGCAATATCAGTACAGTAGATAGATGAGCGGGCATCTTCAAAATCGGTAGTGAAACCAACCTGATTGTTGATTACAAAGTGGATTGTACCACCTGTATAATAACCCGGCAGATTCGACATCTGCGTTACCTCATACACAATGCCCTGCCCTGCAATAGCGGCATCACCATGAATGATGATAGGCAGAATTTTATCATAAATATCGTCACGGTGGTTTGGTTTCACGGCCGCTTTATCATAATGTGCATCGGCTCTGGCACGTGCATAACCCACAACTACCGGATTAACCGCCTCAAGGTGAGATGGGTTAGCCATTAGTTTCAAGCTTACCCGTTTGCCTTCAGGTGTTTCTACCTGGCTCGAGTAACCCATGTGGTATTTTACGTCACCATCGGTATAAGCATCCAACTGTACGTTTTCTTCAAACTCATTGAAAACCTGCTCGTATGGTTTTTGTAAAATATTGGTCAGAATATTCAAACGTCCACGGTGAGCCATACCAATCACTACCTCTTCTACCCCAAGTTCTGCTCCACGATTGATGGCTGTATCTAAAGCCGGAATGGTTGATTCTCCGCCTTCGAGCGAGAAACGTTTTTTGCCTAAGAATTTAGTATGCAAGAAATTCTCAAAATTAACCGCCTCGTTAAGTTTCTCAAAAATGCGTAATTTATGCTCACGAGTAGGCTCAAAGTTCAGATACTCTTGTTCAATCTTCTTACGCAACCAGCTCTTTGCCTGGCGGTCTCTGATAAACAGATATTCGAAACCGATTTTACCAAGATAAACCTTTGTTAAGGCGTCTACTATCTTACCTAGCGTAGCAGCCTCACCAAAAACCTCAACCCCTGCTTCAAAAACTGTATCTAAGTCTGCTTCTGAAAGATTAAAATCTTTCAGGTCGAGCATTGGTTTGCTGTCTTTTCTTGGACCAATAGGATTTATTTTTGAAAGTAAGTGTCCACGAGAGCGGTAGCCTCTTATTAAGTGAACAACTTCCATTTCTTTGCGTGTGTGTTCAGCACTGGCCGGTGTACTAATTGGTGCTTTAGCCGGAGAAGCCGCAGTGCCATTATTACTATTCGAATGCCCGTTATTATTATAAGTTTGGCTAAACTCAAAACCCTTAAAGAAATTTTGCCAGCTTTCGTCAACCGAATCTGGGTTTTGTTTGTATTGTTGGTAAATAGCGTCCAATGCGGCTACGTCTGCATTAGCGATGTACGAGAATTGATCCATTGAAAGTTTTAAAAATTATAAAGCTCGTTGGGGAACGATAATAGTTAGTCGTAAAACGATGAAAACCTGCCCTGTTCGGCGAAAATCGGTAGTTTTTTAGTTCTACAAAACTTCGCTTATCAAAACTTTGCAAAGTTACAGATAGGTATTCAATAAAATAACAATTTTTTTACTAAAATCATTGTCTATTGGCTGAAAGAAAACCAGAAAAATTAGTTTTCCTTAAAAATCCTTTTTGTGTTTGACTTTTTTTCTGGCCAATAGTTAAAACTTTGCTTAAGGATAAACAAAAATCCCTCTTTACTGAGAGGGACTTCATTTTAATAGTATTTCATACGATTATTTGTATTCATATCATCACGTATAAATTCGTATCTAAGGTATAACTGGAAAATTCCTCTCTGCTGGAAAGCTCCGGTTGAAGCATTATTCGGATATGCTAGTGGCTTAAAATCATAAGAACCACCTAAACGGAAACTTTCACCAAGCTGAAACTCAACCATCGGTACAGCTTTATTTATTTTCCCGCTACCTCCAAGCGAGTTTTCAGAGCGATATATTATACCAAAGCCTGCTTTTTGCTTAAACCATACTTTAGCAGTGATGAAAAAATTAGCCTTTGCATCTTTGTTCGATTCCATCGTTCCGCTCAGATTCAGCATCATGTTTTCTACATCACCCAACGAAAAACCTATCATGGTATATAAAGGCTTTTTGCTATTAAATGGCCCGGAGTCGCTGATAAATAACACAGGTTTTGATACACTCACAAAAAATTGGTCGGTAGAGAACAAACCTCCCAAACCTGCATAAGGAAACATCTGCTTGAGACCTACTCCTGATAAGATAGTTGGTTGGTAAATAAAACCTGCGTCAGCACCAAGAGCTACCGAGAAAACATCACCGAATTTTTGGCGGTAAGCATACGAAATTTTAGCCCCGGCATTGTTAAAACCAACAATATTACTGTTATATGCCTGTAAACCAAGGCCACCTCGCCCCTCTTGAATAGAACCATCCATCGAAAAAAGCTGATATACCTGTTGTGGGCGAAGCGTACCATTAAATTGATTACCAAACATCCCGTTAAGGCTGAAGGTCTCTCTCGCTCCGGTCATGGCCGGATTTAAGGCTAAAAAATTAAACTGAAACTGGTCTTCTAAAACAGTCTGCCCCTTAACCATTGTAGCAATAGGTAAAAGTAGCATTAGTAGATATTTTCTCATCATGCTTGTGCGTATAATTTCAATTGTCAAAGCAACAAAAATAAAACCAAAATCAAAAGTAGAAATCAGAAGAGCATGAAATTTCGCTTAAAAATGGTGCCGAGGCCTGTGCCCCCATGCGTGTTACCGAAAGAGATGCCGCCTTACAAGCCAATTCAATAGCCGACTTCCAGTCTTGCTTATTGGCCAGAGCCACGGCAAGCGTACCATTAAAAACATCTCCGGCCGCTGTGGAGTCAATAGCTTCTACCATTGGTGCATCTACAAAAAACGAGTGATATTCGTTCTGAAAATAAGCCCCTCTTGCGCCTAGGGTAATAATTACATTATCAACGCCCCTATCTATTAAGACCTGCGCCGCCTCTCTGATGGCGTCATCATTGCTTACTTTAACGCCTGTCAGCAATTCGGCCTCGGTTTCATTGGGTGTAATGAGGTATAGATTCGGATAAATTTCTTTCGGCAGTTCTTGTGCAGGTGCAGGGTTCAGAATAACCCGGGTTTGGGCTTTGATGCCCTCTTTGGCGGCGAAAGCCACACTTTTAAGTGGAATCTCGAGTTGCATTAATAAAACCTCGGCATTTTCTATTTCGGCCGATGCTTTCAGAATATCTTCTTCCGAAAGGGTATCGTTTGAGCCTGATGCCACCACAATGTTGTTTTCTCCGGCCTCGTTTACAATAATCAAGGCCGTACCAGAGGCTTTTTCAGTATCTATGCTTATATAATCTGTATTGATTTTTTCTTTCTGAAAGCCCTCAATGGCCTGTTTACCAAAAATATCGTTGCCAACTTTGCCAACAAATACAACATTGCCACCCGTACGGGCCGCAGCTACCGCCTGATTAGCACCTTTGCCACCGGCAAACATAAAGAATGTACCGCCTAGAATAGTTTCGCCGGGTTTCGGGAAACGGCTGGTTTTTACCACCATGTCGGTGTTCGAACTACCTATTACTACTATTTTTGACATAACATAAAAATTTGTGGATTGTTGATTCATTTACCTTGCAGCTATTATCAGCCCCAGCCCTATTACATACATTAACAGCATAAGATTCAAAATTGTTGATGTTCCTTTGGGTGAATTTCTGAATTCTTTCCAGATAAAGATGCCCCATATAGCGGCTACTACCGTTGCGCCCTGCCCTAAACCATACGAAATTGCAGTGCCAGCCTTATCTGACGCAATAATGCTGAAAGCCATACCAACACACCAGATGGCACCACCCAGAATTCCGGTCAGATGATTTTTGAGACTTCCCCCAAAATAATCGGCATAGGTTACGGGTGTACCCACAAACGGACGGAACATCAGAAATGTATTAAACAACAAATTGCTCAAAAAAATACCAATCGAAAAGAAGAACACAGCCGTATAGGGGCTTAGTTTACCTGCTTCAGGCACTTGGAAATTCGGAAACATGGCCTGCGCCACATACTTATAAAAATAGCCCATCATTACCCCAGCTACAACTGATAGTATAAGCCCCTTAGACGATACACCTTTTGCTTGTGAAGCCATGCGATGGTAGGCATAAGCATTGAGTAAAATAGCGCAAGCAACTAAAGCCACGCCCGAAAAAAGCATATTTGAATTACCAACCGGATTATCAAGGTAGTTTACAATAACCCCAATTACCAGCGCCAAACCAATACCTACCGGAAAAGCCACAGCCATACCAGCAATAGCAATAGCTGCCCCCAGTAAAATATTGGCAGCATTAAACACGATACCACCCAACATAGCTGAACTTATGTTGGCTGAGGCCGCCTGTTGAACATCAGCTACAAAACTACGCCCTTGGTTACCTATGCTGCCGAGTGTAAAAGCTGCAAACGTAGCCAGTAGCACAATGCCAATTACGTAGTCCCAGTAAAAAAGCTCAAACCGCCATGATGCGGCCGCCAGTTTCTGCGTATTTGCCCACGAACCCCAGCACAACATGGTAATAATGCAAAAAATAACCGCAAGCGGATATGTTTCTATTATAAACATAGCTTTAAGATGTTAAGGTATAAAACAGATATTTTTACTTCTTTTTAGGCTGATGCATCATTAAATCTTCAATGATAGCCGTTACTTCGGCCGTTGGCATTTTCTCTGTCAAGTACATTATCTTCTCTCCCGGAATCAACACATTACTGCCATCGTCTGTAATCTCAAAGTTCAGTTTTCTTGTCGAAAAATAAGGTTCTACGCCTTTCACGGCCACCAATACGGCTGTTTGGTCCCAGCTATTGCGGCCTATGGTGTTTTTATCTTTGGCAAGTGCTACCTGATACGCATCTTTTACAGGGCTTTGCTGTATGCTTTCATTGTTTATTAATCGAATACCCGTTCTTATTCTCTCGCCTACTTCAAAACCGCTCAACAACATTGGTGTATTCCACTCCGAGAAAACCTTTTGAGAGGCTTTAGCATCGATATGCACATTAAACTCGTGTCCACGGTTTTCTTTGTTAAGACCTGCCGCCATTGATACCAGCAATTTTACTTTCTTTTTGATAAGGTCTTTGCCCGATAATTTAGAAAATTCATCGGGTTGAGAAGCAAGCAAATCGGCCAGATTAGTGAAGAACCCTACGGTTATAATGGTTACCGATTGGTCGGGCTGCTTGGCGAGTATCTTCCTATAAAGTTTTGTAGCCTCCATAGCCTCAGCGTTCGATTTCACCTTGTGCGGATATTTGTCTACAATAAACTCAGCCCATTTCTGCTGACAACTCATGTTGGGTTTGTCGCGCTTTGTGATGCCAATCGGAATATCAGGGCGACCAAAGTAGGTATTCAATAAGCTAATTGTGGGTACGGTTGTTTCGAAAGCATTGCACGAAATAGTAGCCAGGATTTTGGCTTCTCCGGCATCGGCAAAAGCATGAAGCAACGCCATAGCCCCAACATCATCATAATCGGGTGCAATATCGGTATCAAAAATAACAGACACGGGTTTATTTTTTTGAGCAGAAACACAAAGGCTTAGCACACAAAGTATGATTACAAAAAACTTTGGCATTTGAATAGATGGTTATGAGGCTGAATTGATACTTCCAAAAATAGGAAATAAAAGTTAATTGTTTGTATTTATTTCAGAATAAATACAAGCGTTTTATATCATTCATTTGGTTTAAAGATGGCTTTGTTTTAGATTTCTCTCTATCTTGCCAACCAAAAATTAAAAACCTATTCGATGAAAAATACTTTAACCTTAATATTTTGCTTGGTAGCAGCACTCGCAAAGGCACAGCAAGTAGATGTATGGCTTACCAATGCCGATAAATCGGCACTATTTCAGAAACAGAATGTGGCCTTGAGCTTTGGGAACGAAAAGACCGACGAGCCGACTATTTTTGTAGATGATACCAAGCGTTTTCAGCGCATGGATGGCTTTGGCTTTACGCTTACAGGTGGTAGTGCTACTTTGATTAATCAATTAAAAGACTCCGAAAAAGCCGAACTACTGAAAGAACTTTTTGCTACCGACCAACAAAACATAGGCATTAGTTATCTGAGAATAAGCATTGGTGCATCAGACCTAAGCGACCATGTTTTTACTTATAATGATTTAGCGAAAGGCGAAACCGACCCCAATATCAAGAAATTCAGCTTGGCAGAAGAGCAAAAAGATTTGATACCTGTACTGAAACAGATACTGAAAATTAATCCGAATATTAAAATATTAGGCTCGCCCTGGACACCGCCGACCTGGATGAAAACTAATGGTGAGTCAAAAGGTGGAAGCTTGAAACCTGAGTTTTATCAGGCTTATGCTCTTTACCTGGTTAAGTATATACTAGGTATGCAGAAAGAGGAAATCAGGATTGATGCTATTACGATTCAAAATGAACCCTTGCATCCCGGCAATAACCCAAGTCTTTTGATGTTACCTAGCGAACAAGGAGCATTTATCAAGAAAAGCCTCGGCCCAGCCTTCAAAACTGCCGGAATCAAGACCAAGATTATTCTATACGACCATAACGCCGACCGCCCTGATTATCCAATCAGTATATTGAACGACCCCGAAACACGCAAATACGTTGATGGGTCGGCCTTTCATTTATACGGCGGCAGTATTGAAGCCCTGAAAGATGTGCATGAAGCCCACCCTGATAAAAACCTTTACTTTACAGAGCAATGGATTGGCGCACCGGGCAATTTTGCAGGCGATTTAAAGTGGCACGTTAAAAACCTTATTATCGGAGGATCACGCAATTGGTGCAAAACTGTTTTGGAATGGAATCTGGCGGCTGACCCAAAACAAAATCCCCATAATGATGGTGGTTGTACTGAGTGTCTCGGAGCAATTACCATAGGTAATTCTATTGTCCGTAATCCGGCTTATTATATTGTAGCACACGCATCTAAATTTGCTCGTCCGGGTTCGGTGCGTATTGCTTCCAATATTACTATGAGTCTTGCAAATGTGGCTTTTAAAACACCATCGGGCAAAACGGTATTAATTGTGCTGAACGAATCTGACAAGCCGCAAGCATTTACTATTTCAACCAAAGGCAAAACCTTGAGCCAATCGCTCGATGGAGGTTCAGTTGCTACATATATCTGGTGATTGGGCTTGTTTAATAATAAAGCCACCCTATTATTACATAAAAAGGTGGCTTCATTTAATTTGTACCTACGAGGGGTTAATGCTCAATCACTCTTCAGTTTCTCTAAAGCATTGATTGCGCTTTTCAGATTCGGATTAATTTCTAAAACCTTTTTATACATTAGAATCGCATTCGGCTTATCGCCCGAGGCATCCAATGCCATTGCCAGACTGTCGTAAACATTTGCGCTGTTTGGAAATAAAACCGTGTTCAATCTCAGCACTTCCACTCCCTTTTCTTTGTAGTTATTAAAAAACATACTAATTCCATTCATATTCATTTCCCTTTCGTCTAAGCGAAAATGAGCGGTATCTGCTTTAATACTGTTTAGCCTGGCCCATGCAGTATTTACATCGTGCTTAATTAATGTTCTGACAAACTCGTTTGCTACTGATTTTTTATCAGTCTGAACAGCCCCTCCATTCAACAAATACATAAGGCTCATTGCTGTACCATGCGTACTGCGGTGGGTTACATTATTAAGAACAACTACTGTCTGATCTTTGCTTAAGTTTCGAATAAAAGCTGTTACAGCGCCGGGCATTCCACCTGTATGAAATACTACTTTGCCATACGTCGAATCTTTTAATATACACCAACCCAAGCCAAAGTATGATGTTGTATTTCTCCAGCCCGTTACAGCCAACTCTCCATTATTTAAGCGAATGGGAGTAAAAGCCTTATCTAGTGTTGATTGTTTAATTATTTTACCTGCGTATAATGCTCTGTCGAATTTCAGCAGATCTTCTGACGTACTCACTACATTACCCATACCAACCAAACCGTCTATATGTAGTAATTCTATGTGGTTCTGTCTTAATGAGTCTGCTCTTTGCAATACCCAAGGGGCAAAATTCAAATAATCATACCCAACTACCCTCTCAGGGTCATCGACTTTTATTAAGGGCGTGCTGATGTAGGTATGCAACATACCTGCAGGCTTGAATATGTTTTTGCTCAGATAGTCAGGGAACGGAGTTTTGCTTATTTTTTCAACAATTAGTGCCAACAAATTGTATCCCGGATTTGAATAACTCCATTTCTCGCCCGGCGCCGACCGGAAAGCATTTTTGTCGTTATTGATGGCTAAAGGAATATCAATGAGAGTAAATATTTTACTCGTATCCTGCGAATACGGTTTTTCCAATATCTGGTAATCGGCCAATCCGGAAGTGTGAGATAAAAGCTGGCTAATGGTAATAGCGCCGTTATCTAATTCGGGAACGTATTTCTTAACAGGATCATTTAAATTGAGCTTCCCTTTTTCATAGAGCTGTAAAATAGCAATCGATGTGAATAATTTGGAGACGGAAGCCAGATGGAATGCCGAAGCTGAAGTAACGGGCTTATTTGTTACGGAGTTAGCAATACCATTTGATTTTTGGTAGACAATTTTTCCTTTTTCGGCTACCAGAACATTCCCTGATAGCTCATAATCTGCAACCCTGAAAGCCACCAGACTGTCGATCTGATGTATAGGATTTTGTGCATAGGTGTAGATACTGAATGTAATTAACAGAAGGTTTAATAATATCTTTTTCATGTGATTGTAAAGTAATTTATTTGAACACATGCAAAACTACCATACAACGTTTTCTGAAAATTGGATGAAATTAGCGCATCGCTATTTTACGAATTTCTTTGGCGAAAAGCCTGTAGCCTCCTTGAATACTCTGATGAAATGACTTTGATCAAAAAAGCCACATATATAGGCAATATCGGTTAAAGATTTATCTGAAAAATTCATTAATTGAAGCGCCTTTTCTACTTTCAGTCTCCTTCGGTATTCACCCAGACTACACCCGAAATATCGGGGGAAATATTTTGACACAGTTACTGGATGTATGCCTGCAGCTGTGGCAATTTGCTGCAATGAAATTTCACGGTCCCAATTATCACAGAGAAATTCGTGTATTATGTGCGTCCAGCGGGGTATTGTTTTTTTAATGCTTGATAATTGCGGCTGGATTAAATTGAGAATTAACATATCAATGCTGTCGTTACAGATATTATCTTGCATCTGTAGTTCTTTATACAGACGAAGCATGATATAAAACGAACCGGGAGTTTCGGCCACCTTTTCAAAATCAGATTCATTAAGGTCATAAGTCTTGAAAAATTCCGGTTCTATCTCCAGATTAATATTTTTACATAAGGACGTAACCAAAGCTATTTGATGCTCTTCGCCAGCCCGAATATATGAGAATTGTTCAATATTGGTATTTACACCTGCGTGCGATTTTCTACCAACTGCCATACGCCCACTAAGTCCGACACTCAAGTGCGGATTTTCGTGTGTGTGTAATAAAGATTTTGTCTGCTCACGGTTGTAATCGGTTAATCCGATAAGCAAACCGTTAGATGAAAAAGTACTATGTACTATGCCCTGATATTCTCCAGGTGAAAGATTCTCCATTTACCGAAAATTTTCATCAAATATAAATAATTGTAGCATTGATAAAAAGATAACGCGCAAATCAAGAATTTAGTGATACTGATAGAATAAACGAATGTTGACTTCGTTTTCAAATAGACGCTTGTCCGAATAATAAAACAAACGTCTATTTGCTATCTTCTGACAACCTTTGTAAGTGACTTAATATGAATCTATCTCAAAAAAATGCAGTATTCGCTGCTATTAAAGGCTATGTTTATGCCTTTTCATTACTGTTTTATTTCTCCGAAAATGTATTGGCAATCAGATTAATGAACAGATAAGTTTCTTTGATATGTACAAACTTATTTCTCTACTCATTTTGCTGAGCATGGCTAATGCCTTTGGGCAAAACAAGCGCTTGAGTCTCAATGGTTTTGTGAGCGATGCCAATACCGGAGAAGCACTCATTGGTGCCACTATCTTTGACGAACACTCAGAAACCGGCATATTTACTAATAAATATGGTTACTTTTCGCTTTCTCTGGCTCCGAAATCGGTGAGCATTAAAGTATCTTTTATCGGCTACGAAACCTTTAGTACTGAGCTAATCCTTGATAAAGATACTACACTTGCTATTGAATTAACACCTGTTTCACAAGTGCTAGAGGAGGTACTTGTAGTAGACACAGAAGAACAAAAACTGCAAAGAACGCCTATAGGAGTTACGAGCATTCCTGTTTCAAGGTTAAAAGAAATACCTATTTTATTCGGTGAATCTGATGTGTTAAAAGCTTTGGCTATGACTCCTGGTGTAAGTACGGGTAATGAAGGCACTTCAGGATTACTAGTCAGAGGCGGTAGCCCTGACCAGAATCTTATTTTAATAGATGATGCCACTGTTTATAATGCTTCTCATTTATTTGGTTTGGTATCTATTTTTAATACTGATGCTATTAAAAATGTATCTTTATATAAGGCCGGCTTCCCGGCTCAATATGGCGGGAGATTATCTTCTGTTTTAGATATATCTATGAAAGAAGGGAACAACCAAAAAAAGAATCAGGAGCTAACTATTGGCCTGATAGGTTCAAAGCTTCTATTTGAAGGGCCTTTACCGGGGCGACATTGGGGTAAATCTTCTTACATGATTTCTGCCCGTACTTCTACACTAACTCCAATTTTATTACCTGCAATCATTGCGTTCAAACTCGGCAAAGCTGATAATTCTATTAATTACTGGCTATACGATGTGAATGCTAAAATCAACTATCAGCTCAATAAAAAAACACAGGTTTTTGCAAGCATCTATCATGGAAATGATTTTTTAATATCTCAGGATGGTCTGGTTAATGATAGAGGCAAGGTTAATCTTAACTGGGGTAACTTGATTGGTAGTGTCAGGCTAAATTATATCATGCATCCAAAGCTTTTTTTGAAGGCTATTGCTAGTTTCTCTGATTATCATTACACACTCGGCAGTACCAGTTATGAAAAAGCTAATACTCAATGGAAAGAAAAAGACTACCTTTTTAATACCTCAAGCATTCGGGATTGGTCGGGCAAAGCCTCTTTTGAGTGGTTTCCTTTTTCGTTTTATCAGGCAAAATTTGGTCTCGAAGCTACCAACCATTTATATACCCCTACTTCATTAAGAACTTCACAACCTATTTTTAATGATTCTCTCAGAAAAATTACAGCGCCATTAACAGCCAATGAGTATAGCCTGTTTATAGAAAATGAGCTAAATTTCTCGAAATGGCTGTCTACTAATATAGGGCTCAGACGAACCTCTTACATTGTTCGAAATAATACTTTCAATCGGCTTGAACCCAGAGTAAGTGCGAATATACTATTGCCACAGCATATTGCCATTAAAGGAGGTTATTCAGAAATGAATCAGTTCATTCATTTATTAAATAGCAATGGTGTAGGCTTTCCGAATGATGTCTGGGTTCCTTCTACCGACAATATCAGCCCATCTAATTCTAAAATGTTTTCGGTGGGTTTAAGCAAATCCTTCCCTAAACAACACATTGAGCTAACTATAGAGGCGTATAAAAAAGAGTTTAATAATCTGATTGATTATGCTGATGGAAAAAACCTTTTCTCCAATTTTAATACCTCATGGGAAAACCTGATAGAAAAAAATGGGATTGGACGAGTAAAGGGTTTAGAGTTTTTTCTGAACAAGACAGAAGGCGTTTTAAATGGCTGGATTGCTTACACCTACGCAAAAAATGAGAGAAAATTTGCCAATATAAACGATGGCAATTGGTATGCCGCTAATTTTGACAGGCGCCATATATTAGCAGTTGTTATAAACTACAAACCTGAGAATAGCAAAAGTTCATTTAACGTATCGTGGAATTACCAGAGCGGGCAACCTGTTACTGTTCCAATAGCCCTTGCCAGATACTTTATTGAAAGAGATTTTACGCTTGGTGGGTCTGTTATTGAGATATATGGCAATCGGAACAACTATAGAATGTCGGCCTACCATCGTTTAGATATAAGTTATAGCTTTCAATGGACAACTCGGCGTCATAGAAATGCTACTTTAAATATTGGAATATATAATGTTTATAATAGACTTAATCCTTATTATCTGAAAACACAATGGCAGCCTTACCCCTTTGCAACTTCAGATGGCAACTTTAAGGGTATCGAAAATAAATTGTATCAGGTAGGGATTATTCCGCTTTTACCATTTGTCAGTTACTCGTTAAAATTAAGATGAAAAAAATCTGTCTGCTTCTTTTAATCTTACTCTTCAATGGTTGTAAAGAGAGAGAGATAACCATACCATTGCCTTATGAGGGCGACAAAATGGTTGTATATGCCATTCTAAGCCCGAGCGAAATCGTTAAAGTTCTGGTATCTAAAACATACCCTCCCACAGGTAAAGAAATTTATACAGAAGGTATTAATAATGCAGAAGTACTTTTATATGAAAATACTATTCTTATAGAAAAATTGACATATACCGCAAATGGTATTTATATCTCTGCCAGTAATTTTAAGCCTAAAGCAGGCTTTAGCTATTCTTTAAAAATTAACTCTCCTACGCTACCATCCATAACTACAAATGAAGAGGTAATTCCGGATTTACCAGTTGTCGAATCTTATCAGTTCGATGAAAAAATGGAATCAGGTCTTAATAAAGGCAAGCCGGCTAAAAAATTCTTCCTTACGTTAAAGGATAAAAATCCAGGTTCCGATTTCTTTTCAGTGAGTCTTTTTGCAGTAAGGGGCGTTCGTAAAGCACAACTAACTGCTTTTGCTATTGAACAAGCTAGTGGTACCGATTCTCCTTGCTTTTTTTTATATTCAAATCAACAGGTGATAATGAGTGATATATGTTTTCAGGGAAGTATTTATTATTTTAAGAGAGGTTACGAACTCGATCCTATATTTTTAAAGCGCAATTTAGGTGGAGAAGATATTGATAAAGTAGAGGGGCAAATCAGAACCCTTAGTAAAAGTTATTATGAGTATTCCAGAACCTACTATACAGCATTCGAATTAGAACAAGCCTTTTCTCCGCCTTATCCTCGTTACTCAAATATCAAAGGAGGTTATGGGATATTTGCTGCTTATAATGAAACTGTATTGGAACTATCTCCTGATTAATTTTAATTTATTTAAGACTCTGAGCATATTCGCCTTCAGGGAAAAAGATTGAGTACTTAAGACAATATTAAACCATCTCTTTATGAAAACCACCATTACACTTGTAGTATCAACATTTATCTGCTTGCAAACCTTTGCGCAAAGCGAATTTAAAAACACAATAGGATTATCAGGAGGATTCACTCTATTTGGAACTGGTGATATAAAGGGTTATAATTTTACACCTAAATATGAGCGGCAACTAACCAAGCGGATAGCGTTTCAAGCGCAATTAAGTTTTGCTAATGCACAGAGATATAAAAGTGTAAACGATTTGGACTTAGTTCTTAACCCATATACTATCTCATTCTTGCAAAGCAGTTCGAAAAAACTTAACACAGGGTTGTTAGTGGGTATTTATAAGCTTAAATCACATTTTTTGGGTATTAATGCTTCCGCCGCAATTGCATTATCTTCACAGTTCAGATACGGCGGGTATATGGTTAATCCAGACAAGAACCCACCTGTTGGATTAGAATATATCCCAAACCCGCCCTATTTCGGAAGCTACCTGTCGCTAGGTTTTGGAGCAGGTCTTGAATACAGATATAGTATTGATCAACACTTCAAATTAGGATTGGAAGCCGCCTATCAAGAATATAATGTGGATACCGAAGCTAGAATCAATTTTGGAGTTTATTATAGCTTATAATTAATAATATTCTCATTAAAGGCATTTAGCTATCAGTTCCATTTGTTTGGCTGATAGCTTTTTTGTCAATTCCCACCCCTCCTTCCAAATACCCGCCAAAAACTACCAAATATAGTATAAAATCGCCCAAATAATAATTGTGCCTTTGCTCTGCACAGGCATTTAAATAGATTTGTTATAAAGCCGAAACAACCATACGCTATGATTTTTTTTTATCCAACTCTTTTGTTAGTGATAATGAATGTGTTTTTGTATGTGGCAATGGGTTTGTTATTGCTGACTAGTTTTTTATGGAGTCTGACAACTTATTTGAAGCAAAAAAGAGAATCTCATATTGTTGCTAAAATTCAGGAGCTTGAAAATGTTATGAGTAATCCGCAGTTTTTATATAGTAACCTCAACTCAATTAAGCAGTATATTTTACTGCATAGCCCGATGGAAGCTGCGCAATACCTAACCGAATTCAGTAACCTGTTGAAATCAATCTCTACTAATTCCAAACAAAAAAACATATCTCTGGCACAGGAAATAGAAACAGTCATATTGTTTCTGGAGCTGGAGAAGAAACGGCTGGGGGAACGGATGGAGTTTTTTCAAGAAATAGAAACCAATCTTAACACTGAAACCATACAAGTAAAGCCCCTGTTCGTTTTCAAGCAGGTTGAAGATTTGATTCAGAAACAAAGCGATTATACCAACATGAAGATTCATTTGCTGGTAAAAAACGTAGGTGAAAAACTGAATTGCCGTACCGAAGGCGCAATGCCCAATACAACTTTTATCATTGAGATTCCAACTAAATAGCCGTGAACGAATCACCCTTTATGCTGCTGTAAAGGGTGATTATTTTCTGCGAGGCTTTACAGCCGCTTTATTAGCCTGAATCTTCAATGTAGTTTCTGCTGTTTCTCCGCTTGTATCAGTTACTTTTAGCTTTACATCAAAAGCACCCGGCTTGGTAAATATAAACTCAGGATTAGGCTCTACCGACTTATTTAGGCCATCAAAAATCCACTCAAAACTCAGCTTATCATTCTTGTCATAATCTATCGAAGCATCTGACGAGAACCTTACTTTCAGCGGCACATTGCCTGTTGTTACATTGGCCGAGGCAATAGCGATAGGTTTGCGGTTTCCTTCGGCATAGTCTACTTTTTTGAGTTGATTATCTTCTAAAAAATACAGGTTTCCATCAGCCCCAAACGCCATATCTTTAATGAAATTAAACTTCATACTCGTCAGAAAAGGCTCTATATTCTTTACATTATCGTCGTTATCAAGCGTTTCTACCACCAGCCCTTGTTCATTATCAAACCTGAACGATTTCTGGTCATAATATTTCGGCAAACGGTATGAGCTCTTGGCATAAAGTTCAAAATCGTAGCTACTACTTTTCACCAAAGGGTTTGTAGACTGGCTCGTAAAATCGGTCATTATTAGGGTAGAATCACCTATTACTTGCATCCGGTTTATTTTATATTCTTCGGGTGCAGTTTCCGAAAAAGTGTACACATAGCCATTCTGATAATATTCGGGGTCTAGCCTGATGGCTTTCAGCTTAGCTATATCTATTTTGCCAATGCTGCGTATTTTTCTTTGATTGGCTTCATAGAGTTTCACTTGTCCGCTTTCTTCTGCCAATAGCACATTATTATTTCTAAGGGCTGCCAAAGCCACAGGATTCTGCAAACTATCAGCCAGCAGTATTTTCAGAAAATTCTTTTCTTCCGGCAAGGCACTTCCGGCTATTTTTACGTAATCAGGCAAGGCTTTTGCCGCTACTTCTTCAACACCTGCCCAGATATGCTTAATAAAATTGGCATTAGTGTATGCCGATGGCTCACAGCCAAGTGCTGTATAAAACAGTTTCCCGCCTTCGTCGGTTGAGTAGTACCATGCCCAGGTTTTGCCCATTACATCGAGCAGCACAGGTTTGCAGCGGGTTGGCAGGTTGTTAAAAACAAGTGGCTTATCGTTTATTTTCCAGAGTGGTGGCAGGCTTGTTTTGCCTATGCTTGCATTGGTAATAAGGCTTAATTGTGTAGAATTTTCTAATTGATTGGCGGCAAGGCTACCACCCAGAATTTTCTCGTACCACAACCATTTATAAGATTTCTCTGCCGCTTTGCCAACGCCTACAAAACCGCCCCCGGCCTGTATGAATCTTTGTAGCTCGGCGGCTTCTCTGAAACTTAATCTATTAGCTGAAATATTAAGAAATACTACGGAATTGTAGTTTTTCAGAGTCCCCTCGTTGAAGCGTGCAGGGTTTGATGTAGTATCAACTGTTTTGTTTTTCGATGAAGCCGTTTCTAATAAATGCGCTAGCTCTGTTTTATTTGCTATATCATAAAACACCAATACTTTTTGCCCCAAAGCAAAATGAGCATTCAAGCAAAGTAAAACTATCAACTTCTTCATCTTATCAGAATTGTTTATGTACACAAAAATAGCCAAGAATCTGCGTATTTCTAGCCGATTTCTCACTTAATCTCTGCAATTATCTGATTAGCAAGGTTCTCGGTACTATCCATGCCATCAAGCCAATGAATAGCTAGCTCCTTTTTCTCCATACTTCTAAAGAAGGTCATCTGGCGCTTGGCAAACTGGTGAATGGCTACTTCGAGCTTCTGTACCATTTCTGCATAAGATACTTGCCCTAGCAGAAATTCGGTTATAAACTTATATTCAAGGCCATAAAAAATCAATTTTTCGGGGCTTACGCCTGCATGCATTAGCTGCTGTACTTCTTCTATCATACCTGTTTCCAGGCGTCGATACAAGCGTTTCGTAATGCGTTCTCTACGCACTTCGGTAGGAATACCAATACCAAAAATTATGGCAGAATAAGGAGCTTTAGCCTCATGCGTCTGCTCATTATCTTTCATAAATCGGGCAATTTCAATGGCTCGTATCAGGCGTTTTTTAGTTGAAGTATCAGCCTCGGCATAAAATTCCTGGTATTCTTGCTGAAACAGGCTTAGTAAATCTTCGTAATCTTTTTCCAACAATGTGGCTCTCAGAGCCTCATCAATAGGCACTTGGGTATGCTGGTAGTTTTTCAGTACTGCTTCAATATACATACCGGAGCCTCCACACAAAATAGGTGTTTTGCCTTTGGTAACAATAGCCTCATAAGCCTGTTGAAAATCTCGCTGAAAGCGTGCCACGTGATATTCGTCTCCTGCGTCAACTACATCAATCAAATGATAAGGTATGTATTTCCCCGAAGCGTGTTCGTATTCTTCATAATCTTTACCTGTGCCAATGTTCATACCTTTATACACCTGTCGGCTATCGGCACTTATAATCTCCCCATCTATTTTAGCAGCTACCTCAACCGCCAGTTTTGTCTTACCCGACGCCGTAGGGCCTAGTATCACTATTAGCTTTTGTGTATCTTCCATTTATGCTTGCTTTAACTTCAACAAATATTTCCAGCTACCTGTGTTCCAGACCTTTTTCTCAATCGTTTCGGGCTCATTTCTGCTCCATACTCTTTGCAGGTTTTCGTCAAGCCCAAACGATTGCGGCGGTGTGAGTTCCATTCGTTCAAAACCTAGTTTTTCATAACTTGCGCCGTCTGACCAATCGGCATCGGCGTAGGTCATTATATCGTCGGGGTTTTGTTCTCTTATAAAAGTCTTCAACAATTTATCAAAGCCCCCAACTACCGTAAAGCCTTTCAGATTAGCAAAGCGTATAAGCTCAAAACTACGATAAGTGATGCCTTCACGCACAAATTTTCGGGCAGTGCTAAAAGAAGCAACCGCCATCAGCATTTCATCATTGTCGGCCAATAATTCACTTGTTTTTTGTGTAAATATATTCTTATCTGATTCTATTACCCTGAAATACCGCTTGGGCAAATATAAGCCATATTTAAACTTAGCCCCCGCCGGAATCTGCAAATGGTTTTCAAGAAGAAAAGTATCTAGTGTTGGTTTATCTATACGCCTGCTTTGGGTTAATCTTGCCGGAATGGTGGCCGATTGCCCAAAAAACGACAGTAACCTTGATTGCACTATAACCTGCTGCGTGTACCATACATCTTCCCAAAGGTGGATAAGCCGTAAGCCTTGCTGCGCAAATGATTGGCTTAATTGCTGAAAAAATGCGCCATCCTGCAACTGTGGCTCAAGTGATATACAATGGATAACTACCTGTTTATCAGGCAGATAAATATATGTAAACGGAGATTGCGGAAAGGCATCAAAATTGTATAAGGGTGTGGTATTACAATATTGTTGAACAAAAGTTGCTATTTCTTCGGCGAATCGTTTCAAAATTTTTAATTTATTTTTAACGGTTTCTTTCAATTTTTTTACTATTATCGACGTTTAAATGGTATAATCAGCATTAAAAAAACCGCTAAAACTATAAATCTGTTTTCTTATGAAGACTATACGTTTTCTAGCCTTGATATTGGGAACGGTATTATTCTCACTCTCGGCTGTTGGTCAATCATCACGTACTTATTTATTACAAGAGGCCGATGAATACTTTAAAGCCGGCCGCTATTGGGACGCATTTTTCCGTTACCGGGAATGTGCTAAATTACCTGAATTTCAGTCAGAAAGCAAAATTTCTGACCAGGTAACCAATTCGTCTCATGCGATGTATCTCACAAAAAAGTTTAAAGACTATAACGCCATGCGTAAGTATGAGCCTGCAAAAACAAATCTGATTGAGCTCATCAGCCTTAATCCTGATGACCCTAATCGGGGCGAATTGCCTAAGATTACCTTAGCACAAGGGGCCGAATTACAACGCTTGGCATGGAAACAAACAACACCACAAGCTACGGCAGATATGCTCAAAAGAGCTATTATGTTCTACCACCAGGCCATTAGAGAAGGCTTAATGGATGAATCAATAGCCATGACAATCAGACAATGTGAGGCATCTATTAAAGATACAGGAGTACCAAACAGCTCACCTGTAATGGTAGCTGAACCAGTTCAGAATGGTAAAAACACTTCGTTACCTGCACAAAGTTTAGCACCGGTAGCTAGTCCAAGAAAACCATCTACCACTCCTCCGACGGTTATTATCCTTCCGAGCGAGCAGAGTACCTCAACTCCAAAACAAAATTAACCGCTTAGTATATTAAGTAAAAGAAATGGGCATGCAATCTTTTCCGGTGCATGCCCATTTTCATTGATAATGCTACTTGTTTTTATTTCAATACAAATGCAACAGTAGGGTTTAGCGGATAACGCCCAAACTTATCGCCATAAATAGCCAAACCGCCATTCATGCTTTCAGGCACTTCTAGTTTTACTACTATTTCACCTGTCTTTTTAGCTTCTTCAAGGGCTTTCTGCGGAACATTCACCGCCAATCGATAGCCATACGAGCCAGCTTCACGTAGTTTTTTGTCTTTCAACTGATTGTGCCACGATAACACCCCTCGGTGGTCTGACGGGTCGTCTTGTAAATCATAACGCCCTGCAAAAGCCCCATTCACACTTACCGAAACCGAACTCGGAAACTTCTTGGTGTCGGTCATGGCATAGGCATTCGGGTTTTGCACAGGGTCGGCAATGGCA
Source organism: Emticicia soli (assembly GCF_037860775.1). Taxonomy (NCBI): domain Bacteria; kingdom Pseudomonadati; phylum Bacteroidota; class Cytophagia; order Cytophagales; family Leadbetterellaceae; genus Emticicia; species Emticicia soli. The sequence continues at coordinate 264,648 of NZ_JBBEWC010000006.1, forward strand.
CCAAGCATATAGTTTTCGTTACCTTTCAGCTTTTTGTCCATATCCTTGGCAAAAAGTTGTTTTGCCCCTGCTTCTACCACAAAAGCCACGCTTTCAACACTATTCAAATCAAGGCCCGATGGTACTTTAAAGGCATACTCAAAATAGCCATTACCTGCACCGTTCATTTTAAGTCCATCTAATACATCCCATTGTTTCAACGACCACTTGGCATTTTTAAGGTTTTTAGCTTCTACGCTTACCAATTTGGCCTTTTTGCCCGACAGCATTACTATATCTGTTGGGGTTGGTGCATCAACAATAAAATTCATTACGTTGTGGTGTAGTTCATTACCTGCGTTATCAACCAAGACTAACGACATCGTAACTACTGCTTTTTCGTTTGGCATTTTTACATCAAGCGGCTCTAAAGTTTTCTGTAGCCACGGTTGGTAGTCAACGGTGCGCTCCATGCTGCTCCATGTTTTTTCCTGACCCAAAGCATCATAACCATAGAGATTTATTTTCAATGTGAGCTTGTTTCCTACGTCGGTTCTATCTGTCATAAACGAGGCATACAATGGCACTGTAATCACTTCGTTAGGCTTTGCATTTTTTGAAATCTCGTTTCCGGTAGAGATATAAAACGGCGAGTGGAAGTCTTTCAGACTCATACCTTTTACCATATCCTGCAAGCCTAAATCTTTCTCGCTGCGGTCGAAACGTACATAGCCATTCCACTCGTTAATCACGTCGTGGTGCTCAGTATATAACCAGCCCGCAACTTTAGGGTATTTTCTGAAGGTATTAATCATACGGTGATAGTCCCAGCTAAAATCGCAATCGCCTGTGCTGCCTTCGTACCCCCACACGTTTCCACACTCTGAGTTGATATTAGGCACATCGGTTTGTTTGTAGCCTTTTTCGTAGTGGAAATCACTGCCGACAAAAGTATTTTCATCAATCATTTTCAGGTGGTCTTCCCATGCCCAACCCGGCAGGTATTCGTGCCATGAGTTAATATCGGTTTCGGTATGCCCTGCCCCACAGCAAATAGAGTTATCTTCAACCAGGCGAGTGGCATCTAAAGATTTAGCCAGACGATACACCGAAGCTACCCATTTCTGAGTTTCGGGCAGGTAAACGTTTTCGGTTTTACCATTTACTTCTTTCTTGCTACGCAATCCCCAGGTTTCGTTGAAAGTAATCCACGAGAAAATGGCCGGGTGGTTATAGTCACGCTTAATCATTTCTTTCAGCGTGTATTCCGACTCCTGCTGAGCGTTTTTATCAGGCTCACCCCAGCTATTTGGCAAATCGGCCATTACCAATACGCCCAATTTATCGGCCCAGTATAATTTACGAGGTACTTCTACCTTAATATGCGTGCGAATACCGTTCAGACCAATGTTGCGAGCTATCAGAATTTCGTTCTTCATAAACTCATCAGTCGGGAAAGTATAAAAGCCATCAGGGTGATACGATTGATCGAGCGCCAATTGCATATAAACAGGCTTGTTGTTTAAGGCTATGTATTTATAATTGGTATTAGGCAGATTAACAGTCGAAATCTTGCGCATACCAAAATAAGATTTCACCTCATCGTCGCCTAGTTTTACTGTGGCGTTGTATAGGTATGGGTCGTCTAGCTCCCACAAACGAGCCGATGGCATAGGAATCGTAAACGAATATTCGGTTTGCCCTTTCGGAACAGTTTGTTTGGCAGCCGAGCTTGTTTCGCCATCGATATTTACTGTTAAAGGAATATCCTGTGGCGCAGGCTTAGCCAGATAAGTAGTAACTTTTACTTCTGATTTATCAATGTCTGGCGTAAAATGCACAGCATCAACATAGTTTTGTCCACGGCCTTCCAGATAAATTGTTTGCCATAAGCCACGGGCATTACCATAGCCTTGCTTGCCATAAAGTGTAAACTCACGGCGTTTGTCGTCTACTCTTATCACAAGGTTTTGCTTTGCTCCGAATTTTACGTTGGTCAACTCAAACGAAAAAGGCGTGTAACCACCTTTGTGGCTGCCTAGTAGTTTGCCATCAAGCCATACGCTTGTTTCCCAGTCAGAGGCACCAATGGTTACAAATACTCTTTTGCCTTTCCAGCTTGGGTTTACGCTGATAGATTTTTTGTACCAGGCTATATCGGCCTCATCTTTCACGCCCGACAATGGTGAACCCCACGGAAAAGGCACACTGATGGTTTTAGTAAATGCTTTAGCTGTTGCTTGCCACTTTTGCGTAAGCCCCACATTGTTTTTATCAAACTCAAAAGCCCAGTTGCCATTCAGGTTTTGCCAGTCGGCTCTTTCAAAATCGGGTCTTGGGTGCTCAGGCAATGGAATGGTTTCCTGTGCCTTGGCATTGAAAATAAACAAACAACATAGCAGGAAAAGGAGTTTTCTCGAATAAGTCATATATTTCATACAATTGGTTGGTTGAATAACTAATTTATATATTTGCGTTTTACTTCTTTTAAAAACTTTTCTTATGCTTTTAGAAATAGGAGATACCTACACTTACGCTTTCCGCTTCTCGCAGGAAGATGTTCAAAAATTTGCCGAGGTAACAGGCGATAAAAACCCACTACATCTCGATGCTGACTATGCAGCTAAAACCCGATTCAAACGTCCGATTATTCATGGGCATTTGAGTAGCAGTGTTTTTACACGCATATTGGGTATGGAGTTCCCGGGTGAGGGTTCGGTATATATGAAACAAGAAACCGAATACCTATTTCCGATGTTTGTTGATACTGATTATGAAGTGGTATTTACGGTAATGACTGTTGACCGTGAGAAACATATTGCACAGATAACAGGCGAGGTTTTTATCAAAGGAACTTCACGACGCACTATCAGAGGCTTGGCAACTTTGATGCACCCTGAAAAAATATAAAGAGATAAGCTCAGAGTCAGAGCTTATCTCTTCATAACAATGCGAGGTCATACGTTTGGTTTTCATTGGCCATTTTTTATGGCTTGCACTTCGGCTCTTGTGGCTTTTGCCCAGGTTGCCAATTGCGCCATTCCGGCTCTAACTCTTGTGCCAGCCGCTTTGTTACCTTTGTCATAGAATTTGTCAAAATCTCCTGCTAAAGAAGCAACAAGGTCGCTGAGTTCTTTGTACTTATTCATAGTAATTGTAACGGATTTGGTTAAAAAATGAAATTATCTACTTAAATACCAAATAATCTAATTGCAAGTTAGATATATTAGCAAAAATTACAAATTTTTCTACAAAAAATACCATCAAAAAACAATGTTTTTTGTAAAAAAAACAAAAAGTCAGGCATTGGCCTGACTTTTTAACGTTTCGTTATGACAAATGTTGTTCAGAAAGCCCTTAAAGGGGCTTTTTGTGCTATAAATTAAGCTACTGTAAGCGGGGCATATTCGCCTGCCTGCAACTTAGCTTGTACTTTTTCAAAACAATCCATTGTATATTCTACGTCTTCAAGGGTGTGTGAAGATGTTGGAATAATACGCAACATAATTACACCTTTTGGTACTACCGGATAAATAATAACCGAGCAGAAAATACCCATGTTTTCTCTCAAATCACGAATCAGGTTTGTAACCGTTGGCAGGTCATAATTACCATGTAAAAATACCGGAGTTACAGGCGACGTAGTATCGCCAATATCGAAACCACGTTTGCGGAAACCGTCTTGCAAGGCATGAACGATTGTCCAGAGCTGGTCTTTGTACTCAGGGTGATTTTTGATTAACTCAAGGCGTTTCATGCCACCCAATACATACGGCATAGGTAATGCCTTTGCATAGGTTTGTGAACGCATATTGTATTTCAAAAACATAACAACTTCTGGGTCGGCAGCAATAAATGCACCGATAGCCGCCATCGATTTTGCAAACGTACAGAAGTGTAAATCTACTTCGTCTTGCACGCCAAAATGCTCAGGTACACCTGCACCGGTAGCGCCCATTGTTCCGAAACCGTGGGCATCATCAACCAATAGGCGGAAGCTATATTTTTTCTTTAATTCAACAATTTTATCAAGACTACCAACCTTGCCCGACATACCAAATACACCTTCGGTAATTACCAATATACCACCACCGTTTTCTTCGGCCAGTTTAGTGGCTCTGATAAGGTTTTTCTCAAGGCTTTCCATATCGTTGTGCACAAACTTGTAGTATTCACCACCTTTGGCTTTGTGCAAACGAATACCGTCTATCAAACATGCATGGCTCTCGGCATCATACACAATTACATCACGGCGGTCAACAATACACTCAATCACCGACATTACTCCTTGATACCCGTAGTTTAACAAGAAAGAATCTTTTTTACCTACATACGCAGCCAGTTCTTTTTCAAACGCCTCGTGCAATTCGGTGTTACCCGTCATCATTCTGGCTCCCATTGGGTAGGCTAATCCATACTGCGCTGCCGCTTCGGCATCTGCCTGACGTACTTCCGGGTGATTTGCTAAACCTAAGTAGTTGTTCAACGACCAGTTTAATACACGTTTGCCGTTAAATTCCATATGAGGCCCTAGTTCGCCTGTAAGTCTTGGAAATGAATAGTAGTGGTGAGAATTAAGCAGTTTTGCTTGTGTGCCGATAGGTCCTAAATCGCTAATTGTTTTATCAAAAATATCTTTTGCCATTATGGTAGGAGGAAATGAAGGAACGCTATTGCACGTTGCCAATTAATTAACAATAAAATGATGAAGAAATCTTCATTTTTTCGACAAAAGTATCAATATTTTGGAATGATAACAAGCTGTTTACTAAGCAGAAAAAGCATTTATGAAAAATATCCAAGATTTTTAATTAAATATTCAAAAATAAATAAGATTTTGGTGTTACTTCGTGAATAGAATTAAACACTCAGATAGCGTTTATACGCCAGCTTGTTATTATGCCGACAATCAAAAAAATTCTTGTAGCCAACAGAGGTGAAATTGCGCTTCGTGTGATGCGAACCGCTCGTGAAATGGGAATCAGCACCGTAGCAGTTTTTTCGGAAGCAGACAGAAACGCACCGCACGTAAAATATGCCGACGAAGCTGTATGTATAGGACCTCCGCCATCTAAAGAATCTTATTTGCTTGGCGATAAAATTATAGCCGTTGCCCAAAGCCTTGGTGTAGATGCTATTCATCCGGGTTATGGCTTTCTTTCTGAAAATGCTGGCTTCTCGAAGGCTGTGAAAGACGCCGGGCTTATTTTTATTGGCCCATCGCCCGAATCAATCGAAATTATGGGCGATAAGCTGTCTTCAAAGCATGCCGTAGCCTCTTATAATATACCAATGGTGCCTGGCACGCCCGATGCCATTACCGACCGTGTGGCAGCCAAAGCCAAAGCGGCCGAAATCGGCTACCCGATTCTTATAAAAGCCAGCGCAGGCGGCGGTGGTAAAGGTATGCGTGTAGTAGAAAAAGAAGAAGATTTTGACGAACAAATGGACAGAGCCGTAGGCGAAGCAATATCAGCCTTTGGTAATGGCTCGTGTTTTATAGAAAAATACATAACTAAGCCCAAGCACATAGAGATACAGGTAATGGGCGACCAGCACGGCAACGTGGTGCATCTCTTTGAGCGTGAGTGTTCTATTCAACGCCGCCACCAAAAACTAATCGAAGAAGCACCATCGGCGGTGCTTACTCCTGAAATCAGAGAGGCAATGGGGGTTTGTGCCGTAAATGTGGCTAAGGCTTGTAATTATTATGGTGCAGGTACAGTAGAGTTTATTGTAGACGAAAATCTGAACTTTTATTTTCTGGAAATGAATACCCGCTTGCAGGTTGAGCACCCTGTTACGGAGTTGATTACGGGTATTGATTTAGTAAAAGAAATGATTCATGTAGCAGAAGGAAAGCCTTTGAGTATAAAACAAGAAGATTTGCAGATAAACGGCCATTCGATTGAGGTGCGTGTATGCGCCGAAGACCCAATGAATAATTTCTTGCCTAATGTGGGCACGTTACAAACTTATGTACGCCCGCAAGGGAATGGAGTGCGGGTAGACGATGGCATTGAAGAAGGCATGGAGATTCCGATTTATTATGACCCCATGATAGCCAAACTCATTACCTACGGCAACGACCGCACCGAGGCTATAGAAAAGATGATAAGGGCTATTGACGAGTTTAAGATAACAGGTGTAGCCACTACCCTGCCCTTCTGCAAATTTGCTTTGCAACACGAGGCTTTTGTAAGTGGTAATTTTGATACCCGTTTTGTAGGTTTGTACTTCACACCCGAAGTACTAGCACCAAAAGCTGATGAAACCGAATTAGAAATAGCCGCTGTATTAGCAGCCACCTTATTAAAAAACAAAAACAAGCCTAAAGCAGCTGATAATGGTAGCCAAACGGCAGTTAATACAAGCCAATGGCGTACTAATAGGGCTAAATTGAGATAAAATACATAAGCGTGTGACATGAAAAGAATACTTATTGCTGGGTTGGTACTCAGCGCATTTACTGTGGCTGGACAGGAGTTAAAGAAAATAACAGTTAATTTGAAATTCCTTAACAGTGGCCTTTTAATCAAAGAAGATTATCATGTATTAAAAGATGACCAAAAGATATGGCATGGCCCGTATGAAAAAACAAAGAACAATATACTGATAGAGCAAGGTCAATATAAAGACAATAAAAAAGACAGTACTTGGATTAAGTTGGGTGGTTATGGTGATATTGTGGTAAAAGGGAATTACGCCCAAGGCAAAAAAATAGGGGTATGGCAATATTTCACAAAAGAAGGCGAGTTGGAACAGGAATACGATTTTACGAAAAATGAACTCCTATATTTTAAACCAGAGAAAACTAAAAAAATTTATCAGATAATAAGCGACAAAGAGACTTTCTATGATTCGCTCAGCCGTCCGCCCTTACTCATTGGCGGAAATCATACCTATCTTCAAAAGCTTGAGGATACGTTTTGCAACCTACATATTAATACCAATTATGGCGGTACAGTATTCGTCAGATTTGTAATTGATGAAACAGGGAAAGGCTCGAAGTATAAAACAATAAAAAAAGGTGACAGCAATTTAGATGATACAGCTCTCAGAATAGTGAGACAATTAGGTAATTGGCTACCAGCTATAAGAGACGGAAAACCAGTAAAAGTTGTACATGTAGTTCCGATTGTGTTCGATAATATCAGTTTTGTAGATGCTTTTTAGGTTTTTTGAAAAAAAATAAAAAATATAAGGTTCAGTTTTTGTTAAAATAAAATGACCTTGTATATTTGCAGTCCCAAACGGGAATGGAGAGGTGCCTGAGTGGCCGAAAGGAGCAGTTTGCTAAACTGTCGTACGTCTAAAGCGTACCGCGGGTTCGAATCCCGCCCTCTCCGCGAGAAAAAAAAAGAAAAAAATATTTAAAATAATTTTTGATTTAAAATAAATTTTTCTACCTTTGCATTCTCAAATTTTTGATACCGCCCTCGGGGTGTAGCGTAGCCCGGTATCGCGTCTGCTTTGGGAGCAGAAGGTCGTCAGTTCGAATCTGGCCACCCCGACGTCAAAAGCCCTCTTGAATTAATTTTCGAGAGGGCTTTTTGGTTGTTTAGGGTTAAAATATCAGAATTGTTACAAACAAAAAAGCCACCCAATAAGGTGGCTATAAAATACAACAACGAACTCATAGCTAATTAGCAATTTGTTTCAAGAGATCTATAGTACTAAGTGGCACAAATGGGTAAAATCTAAGCATCACATTCGTTAACTCTGCCTGAATACCATTTTGGTCCTTATATTTATTCTTCAAAGCTGGGTAGAATTCAAAAACTTTATTTACAAAATCATGTCCACTTTCTTTTAAAAAACCAATTGGCAATGAAATTCTCTTACCATCTAGATACTCTACTTCTTCTTTTTCATCAAATTTCAATTTAGGATATTTCTTTGCGAATTTTTCAAAAAATATATCCACTATTCTTTGTAATTCATCATTACTTTTCTTGAAAAAATAAGGGTTTTCCGTTTTTTGAAATCCCATCTCTCCTAATATGTTTTGCATATTATTATTACTCATTAGTAAACTAATAATATAAATGGGATCGAATACAAACTGTTCAACGCTATATCTTTTTTCAAACCCATGCACAAAAATATTACTTCCTCTATCGCTATTATCCTTATCCCAATCAACTATACCAAAACAAGTTTTATTATTAGCATCTTGCATTGCCTTAACCGTATTCATAACTTGTGTCGAGTTCCCCTGACCATTTGCATTTGAAATAAAGTATAATTTGTATTTAAAAGCAGATTTATCCTCTCGATTATGCCTCTCATAAAGCCCTTGATAATATAAAATATCATTCGGACCTTCCACAAATACTTGTCTATGGTTCTTATAATCAATACTTAAAGTAGGTATAAAGCTAGTCAACAATTGCAAAGCATCATCTTTAGAAATTTTCTTCAATGAACTTTCTGTACCATTTCTCAATTCATAAAGACTTTCTTCTGGAGCCAAAGCTACTGTTGATGGGCTATGGGTTGTTATAATTACTTTGATTCCAAGCTTTTGCACAAAGGTTTGTTCCAAAATATCCAATAACAGTTTAGACATTTCAGGGTGAAGATGAGCATCCGGTTCATCCAAAACTATTAGATCAGGAAACTTTAATGCTTCTTTATAATATCTACTTGTAAAAAGTTTGAGGATAAGACCGAATATTACTTTTTCTCCTGACGAAAGCTCACTAAATTTAATTGAATCCGCTATCCCATTTTTTAAAATCTCTATGTTAAATGGAACATCTTTAGAAAACTCACTTGCTTCAATTTCCCTAAATTTAAATTCAATCTTTTGGGTCCCTAAAATTTTATTAATCATTTCCCATGGAACTGGATATTTTTGAACAAATTCTTCATCAGACACAGAATTATTTGATTCATTATACTTTTCTTTTCGAAACTGTCGATAACTATTCTCATCCCTCCTTTTAGCGTAATTATAAAAAACTACTTCAATCTGAGAACCAAATAAAGAACTTTCATCTATCAAATGCTCTCGAATAGGATAATTGTAAAAATCAGCTTCTACAATGTCTTTTTCACTTTTTCCAGATTCTTTACAAATTTCTTCTAGTAATTTAAAAAACTGTTTATTTTCATCACTAAATAACATGGCTAATAGTCTTAACTCCTTTTGATTGTTATCCAATCGACGGCCATATTGTTCCACTTCCAATAAAGTTGAATTTTTAATTAAGGAACTATACTCTTCTGTGTCAGAAATTAATCCAACACTTTCCATTCCTCTTTTAAAATCTAATTTATTATCCAGAATATACCTTCTTATTTCCCTATAGTCACTAGGAATAGCTCTAAATTTTTCAATATATCTGCTTAAGTATTGATTCCATAAATCAAGAGTAATTTCTTTAGAATCTACTTTAGAAATACCTTCAGTTTGTATTATTCTTACTTGAGGAGATATTTCAATAAAACTATCAGTACTTCTATTAACATCATTTATATTACCAATCAATTCTAATAATTGACTTTTTCCACTTCCATTTTTACCTGTAATTACAGTTAATCCATTTAATTCTTCACTTATAAAAGGATTTAAAGATTTGTACTTTTGTTTAATTTCTATTTTCATAAATACGGTATTACTTAATATTAGTTAGCAATCCCCAAAAATAAGTATTTCTATTAGAGTTTAACATACCTCAACCCCAAAAAAAAATCCCACCAGCAAGCCAGTAGGATTCCATATAATCTATAATAATACCTCTCAACAAGTAAACCTAAACCCTATGCCATGCACGTTTTCGATTTTGATTTTTGGGTCATCGGATAACATTTTTCTTAGGCGGGTAATGAATACATCAAGGCTACGGCCTAAGAAATAATCGTCTCTGCCCCAGATGGCTGTCAGTATCTCGTCACGTTTTATTACCTGATGCTTTCTTTCACACAAATACTTCAATACCTCTGCCTCACGGTGGGTAAGTTGCTCAGCCTTATTATCCGATTTTAAGGATAACTGGTCATAGTTAAACTCATAATCGCCCAGTTTCCATTTACCATTGCCTTCAGTTACTTCTTTGTTAACCTCCTTGCGTTTCAGAAATACCTTAATACGCAGGTTGAGTTCTTCAATGCTGAAAGGTTTGGTTACGTAGTCGTCGCCGCCAACTTTTAGTCCGGCAATGCGGTCTTCCTGCATCCCTTTGGCTGTCAGGAAAATAATCGGTATCTGCTGGTTTTGTTTTCTGATTTTTTCGGCCAACGAAAAGCCGTCTAATTCGGGCAGCATGACATCTAGCAGGCAAAGGTCATATTTCTCTTTGGTAAAGCTCTTCCAAGCCTCTTTTCCGTCCTGAAAATGGATAACCTCATAGCCTTCCATTTCCAGATTATCTTTTGTTACATAGCCAAGGTTGGGGTCGTCTTCAACGTATAATATTTTAGGCATCTTTTATATTTATCTATTTATAGCAGCATAATTCATAAAATCCAGTTTATGCCTTTGCTTATTCTTGTTTCATTATAATAGTAAACTTACTCCCCTGCCCTACTTCGCTATCAACCTTTATCTCCCACTTGTGGGCTCTTATAATTTCTCGCACGTAGCTTAAGCCAAGGCCAAAGCCCTTCACGTTGTGGGTGTTTCCGGTAGGTACTCTATAAAACTTATTGAAAATCTTGTTCAGGTGTTCTTGTGGTATACCTATACCCATATCACTAATCGAAAGCACTAGTGTATCGCCCACATTCTCGGTTTTTATGGTAATACAAGGCTTTTTGCCTGAGTATTTAATGGCATTCTCCAGCAGATTCCGTATCAGGCTTATAAGTTGAATACGGTCGGCATAAATACTGGTACGGGTGGCATTTAGCTCAATACTCAGCGCATCTTCGAGTTCGGCCTTTACGCCCTCGGTTACATCATATATAATGCTGTGCAACTCTTGTAGCTCAATATTCAGTTCCATTTTGCCACGCTCCATGCGAGCCGTATTGAGCACCGATTCTACCTGATTTTTCAGGCGGTTATTCTCTTGCCTGATAATGTGCACATACTTTTTCAAACGCTCAGGTTGGTCCATTATTTTAGCTTGGCTCAAAACATCTGTTGCTACCCTGATGGTCGAGATAGGCGTCTGAAACTCGTGGGTCATGTTATTGATAAAATCACGCTGCACTTCGCTGAGGCGTTTTTGTTTCAAAATAATAAACATCGAATACCCAAAAAAGGCAGTTACAACCAGAGTAATTAGCGACGAAATGACCCAGATGTCGAGCCGGGCAGCCAGATAACTCGTTTTACTCGGAAACCTGACCCCGAAATAGTTCAGGTATTTATCGGTTTTAGGCAGCGGTTTCTTAGTAGTTGAAGTTTCTTCGAGGTCAGAATTGATGTAGGCACCATACACTATCTTATCGGTATCACAATCATAAATACCATATTCAAAATCTGTTAACAGGTTTTGGTTCTTAAACTCTTCTTTGAGATAATGCTCCAAAATATCAGCATTGAGCGGGATTCTGAGATTTGCTACGTAGTAATCGGAAGAAAGCTGACTAACGGGGTTTTCGATACTGGAAAGTTTGTAGAGTGCCGATATATTGTTCGCCACATTTCGTAAAGAAATCATTACAGTTTGCCGAAACTGTTGTTCTTTTAAATCGAAAGCACGCTTTACCCAATAGGCTTGCACTGCAATTATTCCCGTAATCGAAAGCGTGCCGAGTATAATCAGAAGTCGGATGGTATTTCTGTTCAAAACGGGATGTTTTTTTCGTAAAATTATATAAAAGAAGATTGATTGACAAAAAATTAACAAGAACTTTAGGGAATGGCTATTAAAAAAGTTATGTAAAATCTACATATTCTTTTAAAATCATCGTCTATCCTTTGAAAAAGCAAATTTTCTACCTTTATTTGCCGTGTTCAAAGAATTTTTCCCAATCAAAGAATTTTATTTTTCATTTCCCTAAGCACTATGCAAAAATTACAAACCTTCGATTACGTTGTATTTCTCTTCTATTTCGTTTTAGTGTCAGGTTATGGCTATTGGATTTATAAAAAGAAACAAGCCAAACAAACTTCTACCAAAGACTTTTTTCTTGCCGAAGGTTCGCTTACGTGGTGGGCAATCGGAGCCTCGTTGATTGCTTCGAATATCTCTGCCGAGCAAATGATTGGTATGTCGGGTAATGGTTTCTCGATGGGTCTTGCAATTTCTACTTACGAGTGGATGGCCGCCGCAACGCTCATTGTGGTGGGTGTGGTTTTCATGCCTATTTATCTGAAAAACAAGATTTTCACGATGCCACAATTCCTTAATCAGCGTTACAACTCTACCGTAAGCTTGATTATGGCTATTTTCTGGCTGGCTTTATACATTTTAGTAAACCTTACTTCTATTTTGTATCTGGGAGCTTTGGCGGTGTCGGGTATTTCGGGGATTGACTTTACAGTTTGTATGATTGGTTTGGCAATTTTTGCAATTATCATTACAATCGGAGGTATGAAAGTAATCGGCTTTACCGATGTAATTCAGGTGTTTTTTTTGGTTATTGGTGGTTTAGCTACTACTTATCTGGCAGTTACGCTGGTTTCGATGGAGTACGATGGTGTTTCGAGTTTAACCAATGGCTTGAAATTAATGACCGAAAAATCGGATACACATTTCCACATGATTTTCAAGAAAGGCGACCCGCATTACATGGCACTACCGGGTTTAACGGTATTGTTTGGCGGTATGTGGATTGTAAACCTTAACTACTGGGGTTGTAACCAATATATTACGCAACGTGCCTTGGGTGCCGACCTTAAAACTGCCCGTGAGGGTATCTTATTTGCAGCATTCTTGAAATTATTGATGCCCGTTATCGTAACGCTTCCGGGTATTGCGGCTTATACCTTGTATCAAAAGGGTTTGTTTCAACAAGAAATGCTAGGTGCTGATGGTACATTTAACCAGGACAACGCTTATCCGGTATTGTTAAACCTATTGCCAATTGGCTTAAAAGGCTTATCGTTTGCAGCTTTAACAGCAGCCATTGTAGCTTCGTTGGCAGGTAAAGCCAATAGTATCTCAACTATCTTTACGCTTGATATTTTCAAAAACTATATTGGTAAAAACGCTAGCGAAAAACACTTGGTTTTGATTGGCCGTATAACAATTGTAGTTTCTATGATTCTGGCAATTGCGGTTTCTCCTTACATGGGTATCGATAAAAAAGGTGGTTTCCAGTTTATTCAGGAAATGACCGGTTTGTTATCGCCGGGTATTTTTGCAGCATTTGCGATGGGCTTCTTCTGGAAACGTACCAACTCAGCAGGTGCTTTGTTTGCCATTGTTGGTGGATTCTTGATTGCACTCTGGATGCATAACTACCTAGAAACAATTCCTTTCCTTGACCGTATGGGTATGGTATTCTTGATTTGTGTGGCCGTTATGTTTGTATTAGGCTTTGTATTGCCAGACGAAGGCAAAGGCTTAGAAATAGACGCCAGTATGTTTAAAGTACAGGGTATATTTGGTGTTGGTGCAACAATTGTATTAGTTATTATTGCATTCTTATACTGGTATTTCTGGTAAGATTATAATAAACAGAATATAAAAACGAGACAGGCTTGGGAGTTCGCAAGCCTGTCTCGTTTTTATTATAGCTACATACTAAAGCCAAGCTTAATTTTATATCGCCATCGGTCTTTGCCTATTTCGTTTTCTAATTTTAGTACTTCGTGTGTCTTTTTACTTATCCAGAATACCTCTTTAACTCCTTTAGATTCATGCGTAAGTAACCAACAATCTATTTTCTGCTTATCGTAGCCTTCTAATTGCCCTGAACCTGAAACAGTGTAAGCCTCATGTTTTGGAGCTGAAAAGCCAGGGTCATAGAACGGAATCATAAATGTAACTCCTGCTTTATAGGCCAACAATGGAAACACCTCGAGGTCGAGATGCCAGTTAAGCGTATATTGAGTATAAGCTTTCTGAAAAGCCAGCCAAGATGTTTTTCTGACCCCAACAGTATCTGCATCGGTCAGTGGTTTATCATTTACTTTGGCTGTTTTACTTACAAAATCATACTCACTACTACCACGCTGTTTCCACCAGCTTTGCTGATACAACGGAGCAAAAGTTTTTTTATCACAAACCGATTTCACGGTGTGTACCAAACTATCACGGTCTTCCCATTCCTGAGTTACCACAATAGCCTCTTTGCCATTATAATTTTCAAATGCTATATTTCTTGTCCAGAACTGGGGCCGCATACGGGGTGAATCTTTCGACATTTTGAAATAAACCAGATAGTGGTTCTTGCCTTCTTTCAAAAATTGCGTGTTTACTTTAGATGCATCAACCCAGACGGTATCTTGGGCAAATAATGTGAAACAAGAACATAGCAGCACAGGAACTGCCCATAGTTTTATCAATAATAGCTTCATAATAATTGTATAAGAAAAAGATTGGTTGTTTACTTTTTAAAGCTTTCGAGCACTTTCTCAAAACTCACCCAATAAATATCGCCCGACCCATTTTGTGGAGAAGAAAATGCCTTGAGTAGCTCGTCTATTTTAGCCGTCGTATTTGGGTAAGCATTAGGTATATTTATGCGTTCGCTGGTAAAGAAAAGTACCTTTTTATCGGGGCTAACAAAAGGGCAATAGTCTAATCGGTTTGAGTTAAGCATGGTTAAATTCTGCGCAGGCAGCCATTTGCCCTTGGCATCTTTTACACTCATGTATAAATCGCCTCTGCCGGTATCGTCTTTGCGGCCGTATGATGTAAAAATGATATAATCTTCATCAGGCGATACAAAGGCGTTGAACTCATAATTTTTGGAGTTAATAGCAGTATCTAAGGGAACTGGCTCAGTATATTTCCCATTTTCGGGTTTTGACACAAAAATATCTTCTTTACCTATGGCGGTTTTATACGCTGCCGTAAAATACAGATTCCCGTTTCGGGCAATAGACGGATAAAATTCATCTTCGTTTGTATTTACGGGCGCACCTACGTTTTGTGGCTCACCCCATTGGTTATTTTGTTTGCTTACTACCCATATATCAAAATCTTTTGGCATTGTGCCTTGTATAGGCCTGTTCGACGCAAAATAGAGTTGCTTTCCATCGGCCGAAAAGGCAGGTTCAAGGTCGCTGTATTTTCCGGCAAAGGGAGCAATTTCAGGTTTACTCCATTGCCCGGTAGCGTCTTTCTTTCGGTAAACAATAGTCTGAAAAACGCCTTGTGGTGCCTGCAGTGTGTAAAATATTTCGCTGCCATCTGGCGAAAGTGCAAAGTCTCTTTCGCTGAAGCCGGTGCTTGTTCCAAAGACTTCAGGCATTTCAGGTGGGTTGGTAAAAGCAATAGTTGTTTGGGCCATCAGCGACCACGACCAGAAACATAGAGCAATTGTTGAGAATAATTTAGTATTAAAAAACATGGCTATTTGGTTTATGCCATTAAAGCTAGGTTCTTTTCGACACAAAATTTACCTATGGGTATATACAGCACTTATCACCTAGCAGAAAGCAATTATCATGGTATTTATACTATTTTGCAATAGAAACTACTGCTGGTGGGTAGATAATTGCTATTGGTGAGTCGGAGCCTTTTTATCAGAATATTTTCTTATAATTTTATATTTTTAAAGGCACTTAATTCCTTTTTGATGCAAAACCGAATCTTTTTTCATATTGCTTTCTGGCTTGCCTATGTCTTATTCAAAGCCTACCTTAACTTTGAGTCTTTGCAATACAATATGCCCAACGAAAGCGCCATTTATTTGTTTTCGCTGGCTATGGGTATTCAGAGCTCATACCTTGTCGTGAAAATCCCGTTGATTTATTTGGTTTTTCATATTCTCAATCAATTTCTTTCAAAAAGGTGGAGTTTTTTAAAATCGATTAGCCTTACAATACTGGCTTTTGTAATATCAATTCTGGTTTTCTTATGGATTTCAGAATCTATTCAGAGATATGTGCTGAATAGACCTATGAAAGACGAAAACTTTTTCACCTTTGCCAGTTTTGTATATGGGATTTTTCTGTTGTGCTTTACCTGCGGGATAGCCTTGTTTCTTAAGCTTTTAAGGCAGAATATACGAGCAAAAGAAGCCGAACAAGAAATGGAGAAAAAACGGCTTGAAACCGAGCTGCGTTTTCTGAAAGCCCAAACTAACCCGCATTTTTTGTTTAATACGCTCAACAATATCTACGGGCTTGCCCGCAAGAAATCGGACGATACGGCCGAGGTAGTAATGAAATTATCGAAATTATTACGCTTTATGCTCTACGAAACAAACAAACCCTTTATTGAAATTGCCGACGAACTACGAGTAATGGCCGATTATATTGAACTTGAAAAAATACGCTATAACGAACGCCTAAAAATAGACTTTGTAAGCAATATAGATAACCCTAACGAACCTATCGCACCTCTGATTTTGCTACCATTTGTAGAAAATGCCTTTAAACACGGTGTTGGCGAAACCATCTACGAATCGTTCATCAGAATTGAAGTAAGGCTTCAGGAAAGTAAATTGTATTTTTGTGTAGAAAACTCAAAACCAGAAGATAGTCCTGCGCTTCTTACCGAAAAAATAGGTTTGAGCAACGTACGTCGTCAATTAGAATTGATGTATCCAGGGCATAGGCTCATTATCGAAAACCACACGTCTACATTCAGTATTATACTTGAATTTAACCTTAACAGCCATGCAAAAATTTAACTGTATAATTATAGAAGACGAGCCATTGGCTGCTGAGATATTAGAAGATTATGTACTACAGGTGCCATTTTTGCAACTGAAAGCTATTTGTGCCAATGCCATTCTGGCCACCGAAATACTAAGAAAAAACAGCATAGATTTGATTTTTCTGGACATTAACCTTCCGAAGCTCAAAGGGCTTGATTTCATAAGAACGCTCCACCACCCACCACGCATTATTCTTACTACAGCCTATCATGAATATGCGCTGCAAGGCTACGAGCATAATGTATTAGATTACCTGTTAAAACCCATTGAATTCAGCCGTTTTCTGCAAGCGGTTAATAAACTAAACACCCCTGCTATTGTTACGAATGTAGCACTGCCCGAAGAACGCAAATACCAGTTTTTTAATGTAAACAAGAAAATGATAAAGGTTTTCTTTGACGAGATACTTTATATTGAAAGCCAACGAGAATACATAAAAATATGCACAAAGGCCCAGGATATTACAACCAAACTGGCTTTGAACGAGATTGAAGAGTTACTACAAAACGATAATTTTCTGCGGGTGCATAGGTCTTTTATTGTTGCCAAAGATAAGATTGAAGCCTTTTCGGCTACCGAGATTGATATATGTGGTAGACAAATTCCGATTGGTAGAGCTTATAAAGAAGAGGTTTGGACGGTTTTAGGGAATTAGTCGACACGTTTTTTCACAAAAAGCGGTACTTTTGCAAATCGTCTAACACAGAAAAGAGATTTTAATGAAAATTGCCGCCATTGACATAGGGTCTAACGCCGCCCGAATGCAGATTTCGTCGGTTTTGCACGACCAAAAGAAAATCAATTTCAAAAAAGTAGAGTATGTACGCTTTGCCTTGCGCTTGGGTATGGACGTATTTAACACAGGAAAAATATCTTATGAAAGCGAAGCCCGCATCAAAAAACTATTGATGGCCTACCGCCTGCTGATGGAACTACACGAAGTAGATGCATATATGATTTGTGCCACATCAGCCATGCGAGAAGCTGAAAACGGGAGTAATATTGTAGAGCGCATCAAAAATGAGCTAGGCATGGAGATTCATCTGATTGAAGGAGAGAAAGAAGCTGAACTCATCAACAACGTGATTATAGCGGTGCTCGAAAACGACAAAACCTATCTGCATATTGATGTAGGCGGTGGTAGTACCGAGCTTAATATTTATAAAGGCCGTACAAAAATAGCGGCTAAATCATTTAAAATAGGTTCTGTTCGTTTATTAGAGCACAAAGAAGCGCCGGATATCTGGCGTAAGATGAAAAGCTGGATAGATGATAACGTACCGACACACGAGCACGTAATAGCCGTAGGAACAGGCGGCAATATATCGAAGTTGTTTAACATGATTGAAAACAAGGCCAATGGCAGAGCCACCCTTGACGAACTTGAAAGACAACGCAACTACATCAGTAACTTTACGCTTGAAGAGCGTATCAACTTGCTCCAACTCAATGCCGACCGTGCCGATGTGATTGTTCCGGCTTCTGATATTTACATTTCTGTGATGAAATGGGCCGATGCCAACGAAATAATTGTACCAGATTTAGGCTTGAAAGACGGCATTCTGCTACTGGTTTATGACACTCTGATGAATGAAGAAGAATAAAAATATAATCATGAAAAAAAGAATATTTACTTATACAGCCATTGTTGCTACAAGTTTTGGCTTGCTGCTCATGCTCTCATCATGGGGTATGTGGGGGCATCAGCACATCAACAAATCGGCGATTTTTGCTTTGCCTGATGAGCTTCGCATTTTCTTCTATAACCACCTTGATTTTGTGGTAGAAGAATCGAACGTACCAGATTTAAGAAAATATACGCTAAGCGATAAGGCCGAGAACCCTCGCCACTATGTTGACATTGAAGATTTCGGAACGATTGATAGCATGCCACCCACAAGCAAAGCGGCTTATGCCAAATATGATAACAAACTCTTGCAGTCGAGCGGAATTTTGCCTTGGTATATACAAGATGTAATGGAGAAGCTAACAAAATCGATGCAGGGCAAACGCAAAACAGAAGCCCTGTTTTTAGCTGCCGATTTAGGGCATTACCTAGCTGATGCACACATGCCATTGCATACATCGAGCAATCATAACGGACAATTAACCAATCAGCATGGTATCCATGCTTTCTGGGAAGCACAATTGCCTGAAATGTTTGGCAAAAACTATAATGTGTACACAGGCAATGCTAAATATATTGACGATGTAAGCAAAGAAACCTGGCGCATTATCCGTCATTCGCATGAGTTGGCCGATACACTACTAGCAAAGGACAGAGAATTGAGAAAGACTTTTCCGGCTGATAACATATTTCAGAAAGGTGCAGATGGCAAATTGCTTAAAAACAAATTCAACCAAGCAGTTTATACAAAAGAGTATGCTGAGTTGTACCACAAAGCCTTAAATGGCATGATTGAAAACCAACTAAGAGGCGCAATTGCAGCCACTGCCAATTTCTGGTACACAGCATGGGTAAATGCTGGCAAGCCAGATTTAAAAGCACTAGACGACGAAGGTTTAACCAAAAGAAACAGAGCCAATTATAAAAAAGACATTAAGGCTTGGGAGAAAGGTAAATTAACTTTACTGAAAGCAGAACCTGAGTTTTAGAAATATTACGTTTTAGATATAAAAATAGCCCTTTTCAGACGAGAAGGGCTATTTTCGTTTTATTACATTTCACTTGCCTTAGCTTTCCTTTTTACGGTCTGACTTGTGAAAGTACTCTCAAATATTTTATCGGCATTACCTGCTTCAAAACCCTCACGGCGATGCTCACGCTTGATTTCAGAAGGCTTTAAGTGCTGAAACTGCGGTAATACCTTACGCTCGGCAAACTCGACATAACTACCCGAAATCGGATGGGTTTCGCCGCCTGCAAATTCAGCATCAATTATTTCGGCTACTGTTGAGCTTTGTAATAAGCCACCATCAGGGCTAATCTTAATTTTTCCGCCCGAATCATTCAGTTTAATACCTGTTTTCTCCAGAAAATCGTTAAACTCCTGAATACTATTATACCCGTCTTTCAGGTTATGTACACTGATAGTATAATGGTTGAGGTAATAACGGTTGTAAATCACCCATGCGGCATATTCGCTTTCTTTGAGTAGTGTCGAATAATCTTCCCATGTAGGAATCCGCCACAATGGTTGGTGCAAAAACGCATCAATGGCTGCGCCATCGTTCAAATCCAGTGCATCAACAGGGTCGCTTTTTACTTCATCAGTATAAGTTCTGATAATAGCCTGCACTTGCTGCGATAAATCGTTTACCCGCAATTCGCTTACAAATATTCTTGGATACTCGGGCTTTGGTGGCGAAAACCAGTAAGCATCCAGTTTTTTACCCTCAAAATAGAAATAATCACGTTTTTCGTAACCCAAATGCAGAAATATCTTTTCGAACGATTTAATCCCTAATTGTGGCACACCCATTGTCCGAAAAGCAATGTGGTCGTTTTCTATTTCGCCGGCATTGGCAATAATTCCATCGGCAATCATGGCGTCTGATACTTTCTCAACATCAGGCACACGCTCACGGTATCGGCGCATAAGGCCATCTAATACATATTCTAAAGTTGCTGTGTTAGTATTCATCTTTACTTATCTCCTTTAAAAAATTGTCCATTGGTTGTTTGTAAATAAGTACCTAGTGGAATATCTTCCTGTTTAATAAAGCCTTTTTGCGGCAGTGTACCATCAGCCACCATTTCAACTACCGCCGCTATCGAAGCCGCCGTAGTCCATGAAATAGCACGCCAGTGTTTACCATCAATCTGTATCGGGTGGTAGGCCTCATAAAACTCTTCACGAGCCAGTTCTTCGCCTTTCCAGCCTTCTACTACTGCATATACATACACCACGTCTTCCTGTACAGGTGGTTTGGCTTCTGTCAGAATCTGCTCTACCAACTCACGTTTATCTTTAAGAATCAATTCATACAACAAAAACTTCATGAGCTTGGCATGACCCGGATAACGAATGGTTTTGTAGTTGAGCGTATCAACTTTGCCTTCGTAGGTTTCGCACATAGTGCCTAGCCCACCCGAGGTGCTGAATGCCTCAAACTCTTGCCCTTCTATCTGAATATGTTCAATGCCATCGAGCGAAGGCACCATTTTTTTTGCACCATTATGAATCACCTCAGCATCGTTTATATATTCGTTGATTACACCCGCCGGAGACCATGTGAATGAGTAACCCATCAATCCATTGGGGTAACGAGGCAATGCTCCTACCCTTAGTTCGATGTCACGCAATTTGGTAAAGCGTTTGGCTAGGTCGGCCCCAACAATACCAATCAAGCCCGGTGCAAGGCCACATTGTGGCGCCATAACCGAGTTGGCAGTTTCTGCCATTTCTCTTATGGCTGTGGTTGTGGGCACGTCTTCCGTGAGGTCGAAGTAGTGAACACCAAATTTATGTGCCGTTTGGGCAATAGGTAAGTTCAGATTATAAGGCATAGCCGACACAACGGCATCGAACGTCGGAATGGTTTTTTCTAAAAAACCAATGTCATTTACATCGCCTAGTATCACATCAAAGGGTAGGTTTGTATTTGGGTGGCGTTTGTCCATACCCATTACGGCAAAGCGTTTAGCGAGCAATACGCCCACCAACGACCCTACTTTGCCCATACCAATTACAAGTACGTTTTTCATGTCTGATTCAAAAAAAAAGTTTATGATGAAACTCAATACAACAAACAATACCATTAAATGCTTTTAATAGTCTATAAAATAGCATACCGAAACTCAATGACTGAGTTCAATAGCAAGATACACCCTACTAAAATAATTTAGTAAAATTATTTGTCAATAAAAGATAAAGATTAACGAAGCCCCCCGAAAACATCAGGAACAAATGAGCAGGCACTACGAAGATAGGCGAGGCGTGCTAAATGATATTTCAGGTCTTTAAACAAGTAAGAAGATTTATTTACATAGCAAAAGTATACAATAGATTATAAAATGCAAGAAAAATCTGGTTAATAAAAAATGAACCACCCTCCGAAGAGAATGGCTCACCTGAATTATCGGGAATCGTAATGGGCGATTATGAAATACTATTTAACAGGTTTTCTTCCTGCTCAATAAACGGCTGATTTCTGAGGCGTTTACCTGTTGCTTTAAAGATAGCATTACCAATTGAGCCGCCTGTTGGTGGCAAGGCAGGCTCTCCTAAACCTGTTGGGTCGATGCCGTTATCAACAAAGTGCACATCAATTGCCGGAATCTCGTTCATTTTTATGAGGCGGTAAGTATTAAAATTGCTCTGGTTTGGTGTACCTTCTTTAAATGTCAGGTTGCCATACATGGCGTGCCCCATACCATCTACAATACCGCCTATTACCTGATTTCGGGCACCGCTCTGGTTAATTACCACGCCACAGTCAACGGCTGCATAGATTTTTTGCAATACAGGCTTACCTTTTTTCATTACTATTTCTGCTACCTGTGCCACATAAGAAGCATGAGAGAAATATACGCTAAAACCAAGGCTTACTCCTTTGCGTTTTTTGTTCCAGCCCGATTTTTCGGCGGCAAGTTCTATTACGGCTTTCATGCGGTCGATGTCGTAGCGGATAGGTCCAGTTGGCGATGTACGAGCTTTCTCAAGCAGGTCAAGCCTGAACTGAACAGCATCTTTTCCGGCTGCGGTGGCTACTTCATCAATAAACGATTGCTCGGCAAAGGCCAAGAAATTAGTAATTGGTGCACGCCAAGGGCCTGTCGTAATCGGTGATTTATGTTCAACCGAATCTATCAACAAATTTGGCACTGCTCCCGATGGGAAATTGTTTTCACGGGTACTGTTTCCGGCATTGATACCTGCTCCACGAAGCGAGTAAGCAATCATATTGCCTTGTTTATCAAGCGCCGCACGGAAACGGTAACGTACCGCCGGGCGATAGCTACCGCCTGTCATGTCGTCTTCACGTGTCCAGATAACTTTTACAGGTGCTTTCACAAGGTTCGATACCTCTACTGCTTCAAGCACATAGTCAGTACCTAGCCTGCGGCCAAAGCCCCCACCCATGCGGGTAAGCTCTACCGTCACTTTTTCAGGGGCAATGTTCAATAACTTTGCTGTTTGTCCCTGCGCTGCTTGTGGTGTTTGCGTAGGACCAACCAATTCTACGCCATCTGCTCTTACATGGGCGAAGAAGTTCATCGGCTCCATTGGGTTATGAGGCAAGAACGGGCATTGGTATTCTGATTCTACTACTTTTGCTGCATTTTTAAACGCCGCTTCAACGTCTCCTTCTTTTCTTCTGACGTCTGCTTTAGGCGAATCGAGTAATTCTTTAAAAATCTTGTCATGGTCTTCCGAACTCTCCAGATTTCCGTCTTTTTCCCACTCAATTTTCAGAGCTTCTTTGGCTTTCTTTACTTCCCATGTTGATTTACCAACTACCGCAACTTTGTTTTTAAACGAAACCACATCTACAATACCCGGCATAGCTTTAGCCGCCGAGGCATCGAACGATTTCAGTTTTAAACCAAAAGCCGGCGGGCGTTGAATCATCGAGAAAAGCATCCCTTCACGGTAGAAATCTATACCAAAGAGCGGTTTACCTGTCAGAATCTCCTCATTATCGACACCTTTTACAGTTGAGCCTATGAGTTTAAAATCTTTCAGGTCTTTTAGTTTTACATCTGCCGGAGGCGTAATCTGGGCTGCATCAGTAGCTAGTTCGCCATAGCTTAGTTTTTTGTTTGAAGTAGTATGTATCACAAAACCTTTTTCGGTTTTGCATTCGGTAGCCGATACATTCCATTTTTTTGCAGCAGCTTCTATCAACATCTGGCGGGCTGTGGCTCCGGCTTTACGGAGTCTCTGCCATGAGTGCGGAATAGACCCACTACCTCCGGCCACCTGGCGCTCAAATTTCTTGGTATCTAAAGGAGCTTGCAGAACTTTTACTTTCGCCCAGTCAACGTCTAATTCTTCTGCTACAATAATCGGGAAGGCAGTTTTGATACCCTGACCGATTTCGGGGTTTGGCGAAAATATAGTAACGATTCCGTCAGGATGAATTGACAGATAAGCATTCGGAGCAAAATCGGCGGCTACTGTTGCAGCAGTAGCATCAGCAGCAAAAACTTCTTTGCCAAACCAATTAAAACTCAACATGAAACCACCACCTGCTAGCGCGGCCGATTTCAAAAAATCTCTACGGCTGTTGTTGCTTGTCTTTTCCATGTTATTTCATTTTGGTTGCGGCTAGTTGAACGGCTTCTCTGATACGGTGATATGTACCACAACGGCATAGGTTGTTTGACATAGCAGTTTCAATCTCTTGCAGCGTTGGTTTAGGATTACTTTTCAGAAACGCAGCGGCGGTCATTATCTGCCCTGCCTGGCAATACCCACACTGAGGTACGTCTACCTCGTTCCATGCGGCTTGCACAGGGTGGTCGCCTTTTTCTGAAAGACCTTCGATAGTAGTTATTTTAGCTTCGCTCACCGACGAAACAGGTAAGATACAGGTACGGGTGGCTTCGCCGTTTATGTGTACCGTACAGGCACCACACATGGCCATACCACAACCATATTTGGTACCTAGCAAACCAAGGTGGTCGCGCAGTACCCATAGTAAAGGTGTGTCGGGGGCGGCTTCAGTCTTATAAACTCGCCCGTTAATGTTAAGGTTGTAAATTGCCATCGTAGCTTTATTTTGTTGATAGTCAATAATTTAACCAAAATTAACCAAAAATATTACATATTGGAAAGAATTTTGATACTAAATATTTTGTTAAACCATCTAACAATTAACAATTCAAAGATATTTGTACCTCAAATTGGGCACTTTTTTCCACATACGTATATAAATTCCCTAAAAACGTAGATGGTTTATTAATTTACAAATATACTTTAATAACTTTGAGGCGCCGAAGCTCCACTAATTAAAGAAAATATGAGTTTACATTCTAAAAAGAACTTGTTCTCCGAAAAAATTGATAACTGGCTAATTGGTTTTAAAGACGGTGCCGATTTCCTGATTTTGTTCGTAAAAGAGACACTTAGTGGAAATTTTGAATTTAAAGAGTTTGTTAACCAATGTTACCGTATCGGTAATAGTTCGCTGCTACTAATATCGCTGACAGGTTTTGTAACAGGTTTTGTATTCACCAAGCAATCACGCCCCTCGCTCGAAAGTTTTGGCGCTACCTCATGGCTACCCTCGCTTGTAACAATTGCAATCATAAGAGCACTAGCCCCATTGGTTACATCCTTGATATGTGCAGGAAAAGTTGGCTCAAGTATCGGAGCTGAGCTAGGCTCTATGAAAGTTACCGAGCAGGTTGATGCCATGGAAGTTTCAGCCGTTAACCCTATCAAATTTTTAGTTGTTACCCGGGTACTTGCTACAACAATCACCATTCCTATTTTGTCTTTTTATTGCGCTATAATGGCCCTCACGGGAGTGTTTCTTAACGTAGCTACCAACGAAGACACAAGCCTTCCGGCTTTTTTTGAACAAGCCTTCAATAGTATAGTTTTCTTAGATATGTGGACCTTGATAATAAAGGCTGTTGCTTATGGCTTTACTATCGGAATTGTAGGTTGTTATAAAGGCTACAACGCCAGTAATGGTACATTGGGCGTAGGTAAAGCAGCCAATTCGTCGGTAGTAACGTCAATGTTCCTGATATTTATTGAAGAAGTGTTTATTGTACAAGTAACCAACTGGTTTAGGTAATATAAATTTAGTGAATGAGTCTTGAACTTTGATTTACCTGATTTTACTGATTTATATGATAGCAAATTTTTCGCACTAATAATTCAGATAATGTTTTCTAGTAAAATCAGTGAAATCATACAAATCAGGTTAATCACAGTTCAAGACATCCACTCAATATCGCAAACATGAACAAAGTAATAGAAATCAAGCATCTTTATAAGGCATTTGGCGACAGGAAGGTACTGGAGAATGCTAGTTTAGATGTATTTCAGAGCGAAAACATGGTGGTACTCGGACGCTCAGGAACAGGGAAGTCGGTATTGATTAAAATCATTGCCGGGCTTTTAAGTGCCGATAAGGGTAGCGTAAAAGTATTAGGAAAAGAGGTAACTCAACTGAATAAACAAGAACTGAATGAGCTTCGGCTAAAAATCGGGTTTTCGTTTCAGAACAGTGCCTTGTATGATAGTATGACGGTGAAAGAAAACCTGGAGTTTCCGCTCGTAAGGAACGTAAAGAATATGTCACGCCCCGAAATAAATAAGGCTGTACACAAGGTATTAGAATCGGTGGGTTTGTTAAACTCTATTAATCAAATGCCTTCTGAACTATCAGGCGGACAAAAGAAACGCATAGGTATTGCCCGTACGCTTATCATGAACCCTGAGATTATGCTGTACGATGAACCTACGGCGGGCCTTGACCCTATCACCTGTATGGAAATCAATCAGTTGATAAACGAGGTAAAAGAAAACTATAAGACAAGCTCTATCATTATTACCCATGACCTTACCTGTGCCAAAGAAACAGGCGACCGTGTGGCAGTATTATTTGATGGCAACTTTAAATTTCAGGGTACATTTGAAGAGGTATTTGGTAATCCTGACCCTAGAATTAAGAATTTTTACGATTATAACTTTATAGAAAATCATTAAAAGAAATAGATATATGGCGACCCCCGAATCTTCACAAAAAATAGCAGCTAAAGTTGGTTTATTTATCCTGATAGGTGTTATTATATTGGCAGCGGGTATTCTGACACTCGGTACAATGCGTAAATCATTCATTAAACGAATTGATGCTACTGCTACTTTTGAAAGTGTAAACGGACTCACCAAAGGCAACAACGTATGGTTTGCCGGTGTAAAAGTAGGCACAGTGCGTGAAATTGCCTTTACCCCCGACTCTAAAGTAAAGGTTCTTTTCAGTATTGAAGATACCTCTCAACCTTTTATTAAGCAAGATGCCACCGTAAGAGTAAGCTCCGATGGTTTGATTGGTAACCCTATCATTCTTATTTCGGGTGGTAGCCCAAATGCCAAAATGATTGAAAACGGCTTTAATTTTCAGATTGAGCCAGACGTAACTCAACAAGAAATGCTTACAACCTTACAGGCAAACAATAAGAATATTCTGGCTATTACAACCGACCTTAAAGATATTACAGCCGATATTCGTGCCGGACAGGGCTCTATAGGCAAATTAATGAAAGACGAAGCACTGTATGCCAATATTTCAAAAAGCATGGCTACTGTTGAAGCAGCCACCCGTGAACTGAAAAAAGGGGCATCTAACCTTGTGGCCTTATCAAACAAATTAACCGCCGATGGTAGCTTTATTAACTCTATTGCCACCGATAAAGAGATGTATCCGGCTATTAAAACCACAATAGCTTCGTTGCAAAGTACGTCGGAAACACTAAAAGAAACCACTGTTTCGGCCAAGCAAATGGTTAATAACCTTGAGCAAACAACCACTACATTGGTAAATAATAAGAAAAGCCCGGTAGGTGTTTTGTTGCATGACGAAAACGCTGCAAACAATATCAGAGAAACCATCAGTAATCTGGAAAGCAGCAGTGAAAAACTAGACCAGAACCTAGAGGCTCTGAAACACAATTTCTTGTTCAGAAGATATTTCAGAAAACAGGCCAAAGCCGAAGAGAAGAAAAAAGAAGAAGAGCAGAAAACGCAATCGGCTACGCCGCAGCAGTAAGAATATTAAGCATAAAAAAATAGGCTGTCTTTTCGGGCAGCCTATTTTCGTATGTATATAAACTAAAACCGCTTCTTACAAAACAGTTTTAATCTTCAATTCGTCCATTTGTTTCTGGTCAATGGTTGATGGTGAATCAATCATCATGTCACGGCCTGAATTGTTTTTCGGGAACGCAATAAAGTCACGGATTGAATCTGCGCCACCAAAGATTGAACAAAGACGGTCGAAACCAAAGGCGATACCTGCGTGTGGCGGTGCGCCAAACTCAAAGGCATCCATCAGGAAGCCGAATTGTTTTTTAGCTTCTTCTTCGCTAAAGCCTAAGATACCAAACATTTTTTGTTGCAATGGTCTCTGGAAGATACGCACCGAGCCACCGCCTACTTCAGTACCGTTAATTACCATGTCATAAGCATTGGCTCTTACACTACCTAAATCGTCAGTTTCTAATAACGGAATATCCTCTGGTTTAGGGCTAGTGAACGGGTGGTGCATAGCAAACCAACGGTTTTCTTCTTCGCCATACTCTAACAACGGGAAGTCAAGTACCCACAAAGCCTTAAATTCATCTGGTTTACGTAGGCCCAAACGGCTACCCATTTCAAGGCGCAGTTCGTTTAGTTGCTTACGAGTTTTGTTAGCTTCGCCTGCCAGTATAAAGATTAAATCGCCAGGTTTTGCATCAAACTTCTCAGCTATTTGTTTCAGCGCAGCTTCATCGAAGAATTTATCGAACGATGATTTAAGCGTACCGTCGGCATTGAATCTGATATATGCCAAACCTCTTGCACCTACTTGCGGGCGTTTTACCCACTCAGTTATTTCATCAATTTGTTTACGGGTATATTCGGCGCAACCTGCGGCGTTAATACCAACAACCAATTCAGCCGAATCGAATACCACAAAATCTTTACCTTTTACTACGTCGTTCAACTCAACAAACTCCATTCCGAAACGAGTATCTGGCTTGTCAGAACCATACAAACGCATCGCATCAGCGTAGGTCATGCGTGGTACTTCCGGCATATCAATGTTTTTTACAGTTTTGAAAAGGTGACGAATCAAGTTTTCAAACATCTGCAAAATATCTTCTTGTTTCACAAACGACATCTCGCAGTCTATCTGTGTAAACTCCGGTTGTCGGTCGGCACGTAAATCTTCATCACGGAAACATTTTACAATTTGGTAGTAACGGTCAAAGCCCGACACCATCAATAATTGCTTAAATGTTTGTGGCGATTGCGGCAAAGCATAAAACTCACCCGGATTCATACGGCTAGGTACAACGAAATCTCTCGCACCTTCAGGCGTCGACTTAATCAATACAGGTGTTTCAACCTCAATAAAATCTTGTCCGTCAAGAAAAATACGGGTTTGTTGAGCTACTTTATGGCGCAATTGTAAGTTCTGACGAACAACATTACGGCGTAAGTCAAGGTAACGGTATTTCATTCTGATGTCATCACCACCATCGGTTTCGTCCTGAATCAGAAACGGAGGCAACTTAGCAGGGTTTAAGATTTCAAGACCCGTTACTTTAATTTCAATATCACCTGTGCCAATTTTATCATTTTTTGATACACGCTCAACTACTTCGCCCGTAGCCTGAATCACAAATTCACGGCTTAGTGTGCGGGCCAAAGCAATTACGTCGGTATCGCTACTATTTTCATTTAAGATTAACTGTGTGATACCATAGCGGTCGCGAAGGTCGATATAAATAATACCGCCTTTATCACGAACAACCTGTACCCATCCACATAAGGAAACCGTTTGATTAACATCTGCGATACGCAATTGTCCGCAGGTATGAGTTCTTAACATTATGTCTAAAGAATTATGTTGAGCAATTTTTTTGCAAAAGTAAGCATTTTAAAGGAAAGCTCTCATGGCTTTTCTAAAAATACCGAATTTATAGTAATCCCGCTCAACAAGCTCCTGACTTATCTGTTTTTATTTGCAAAAATTAGCACATAGTTGCCGGTATTGTTTTCTTTCCGCTTTTCATGTAGTTTCTTACAATAATGCAGGCTTCAAAATATTCTTTTTTCTCGTAGAAGCGAAGTAATTCGGTGAGTTCTTCCATATCTAAGCCACGTACAAATTCGCTTAGGTCGTCTAAGGAGAGATTCAACAACAGTTTTTGAGAAGGCAATGTAAGTACATTGCTACGACTTTTGTGGTAGAAGGATGGCATTTAATTTGGGATATAAATAAGTATAATATAGGTAACTTTTGGCCTAATTAAAATGTTTTATAAATTTCGTTAATGCGCAGTTTTATTTTCAAAGATAAACCTAAGTTTTGCATTCTGGATACAATACTGAAGATTTCTACAAAAATAAACTATAAGGTTTTTTCTAGCCTCTCATTTATTACTGTGTTTACAATATCAAAAAAGCGGCTGAGTTCTTTTTCACGGCCACGAAGCCACACCATTCGCATTTCTGATTTGGTACTCACATGAGTCAGCTCTATGTGTTTTACATTCATATTCTGCCCACTCAATGCCGATTTTGGTTCTATGGAAACACCAACGCCAGCCTCAACCAAACGCAAAACCGTATTGGTATTGCCCGATTGATAAGCTACTTTCGGAATAAACCCATGATATTGGCAAAGTGCTTCAATGCTCTCAACATAGCCTGAGCTTTCACTGCGAGAAGGCAAAATGAAGTTTTCGTCGGCCAATTGTGCCAATGATTTAAAATTTTCGTTGCTCAACCAATGGTCTTGCGGCAGTAGAATTACAAAATTTTCGGCATAAAGCGTGCGGGCATTTATTTCTTTAGGTACTATTACGTTTGGTCCAAAACCTACATCTATTGTGCGGTTAAGCAAGGCATTAATTTCATATACGTTGGTAGATTCTATCAATACCGTTTGCATAGAAGGTATTTCTTTCTGAATCCTGGCCAGAATAGCAGGCAACAAAAACTGCATCGAAGAGCTTGAATGCGCAATCCTGATTTCGCCACCTTCTCCCCTATGTATCTGTGCGGTGTGCTGGCGTACCCTTTCAAAATCGCCTAATATACGTTTGGCCTCATCTCTGAAATAAACGCCAGCCTCGGTAAGTGTTACCTTTCTTTTATGGCGGTCGAACAACACCACGCCCAGGTCTTCTTCTAATTGCATAATCTGGCGGCTTAGTGCAGGTTGAGCAATATAAATATCCTCGGCAGTTTTGCGGTAATTAAGCCTTTCAGTAAGTTTCAGAAAATTCTCTATGGTTCGTAAATCCATCTTAGTGTATTTATCAATTCAAACTGATGCCTAACAAGCATCAATTAATCAAAATTAAGTATTTTTTGTTATCATAAATAAATATTTGCTTTGTGGCTCTAAATATTAATCTATTATGAACCAGCCATTACAAAGCATTTCTGATACCGCTTTCACAGAAAACATATCTGCCATTCAAGCCCAGTTGCACCATGTTGATGCCGTAGCCGAGGTGTTTGATGCCTATCGCCAATATTACGGGCAAGAATCAGACATTGAAGGCGCAAAACAATTTCTTGCAGAGCGCATAAGCAATCAGGAATCTGTCATTTTTCTGGCTTTAGAAAATGGCAAGGCGCTTGGTTTTACACAATTGTACCCAAGTTTTTCATCGGTTTCCATGCGCCGCTCATGGGTACTCAACGATTTGTTTGTAACAGAAGACCTAAGAAGCAAAGGCATTGGCAAGGCACTATTAGCCGCCGCACAGAACTTTGTAGTACAACAAGGCCACAAAGGTTTATTGCTCGAAACTACACCCGACAACACCAAAGCCCAAAGTTTATACCAACGCTTGGGTTGGATACGAGAGCAAAACTATTATTATTTCTGGCAGGCTTAAAAAATATTTGCCGACTTGAGTCGGCATACTAAATGCATTATTCCTTTGTTTAATTAGCCCTCCAATTTATTGGGGGAAGAAAACCATGACACCCAATATACAAAAAGCATTTTCTCCAGACCTTTTCCGCCAACAGGCACATGCTTTAGTTGACCAAATGGCCGATTATCTCGAACAAGCCCAGAGTGGTTCGCTCGAGACCGTAATTCCTTACAAAGACCCGGAAGAAAGTCTGGCATTCTGGCAGGAAGATTACCAACAAGGGCAAAGCGATGTAGCTGCTTTTTTCAACAAAACCATTCAGCACTCTACACACCTGCATCACCCACGCTATATGGGTCATCAGGTTACGCCACCTGTGCCTGTTGCTGCACTTGCGGGCTTGCTTTCGGGTATGCTCAATAATGGCATGGCTGTGTACGAAATGGGCTTGGTGTCTAATCCGCTCGAACGTATTCTTTCAGAATTATTAGCCAAAAAGATTGGCTTCGATAACAATGCCAGTGGCTTGCTTACCTCGGGCGGAACGTTGGCAAATCTTACCGCTCTACTAGCCGCAAGAGCAGCAAAAACTGGTGTTTGGGAAGATGGCACAAGCGAACGCTTGGCAGTAATGGTATCGGAAGAAGCACATTATTGTATTGACAGAGCAGCACGCATTATGGGCATGGGTGACGAGGGTATTATAAAAGTACCAACCAACGAGCGTTTCCAAATCAGAACCGATTTATTGGAACAATATTATAAGGAAGCAAGTGAGAAAGGCTTGCGGGTAATTGCCATTATTGGTAGCGCCTGCTCTACTTCTACCGGCAGTTACGATGATTTAGAAGCCATTGCAGCCTTTGCGCAAAAACACCAGCTTTGGTTTCATGCCGATGGCGCACATGGTGGTGCAGTTGTATTCTCTGATAAATACAGACACCTAGTAAAAGGACTTAATAAAGCCGATTCGGTGGTGATTGACTGGCACAAAATGTTGATGGCGCCTGCCCTGACAACAGCCTTGATTTTTAGGCGAGACGATGATGCCTTTAAGACTTTTCAGCAGAAAGCGCAATATCTCTGGGCTAATCAGCACTCAAAAGACTGGTTTAATTCGGGCAAGCGTACATTTGAATGTACCAAACTCATGATGAGCCTAAAAGTTTACGCTATACTAAAAGCACATGGCGAGCAGATTTTTACTGATAACGTAGAATACCTTTATGATTTAGGGCAAACATTTGCCAAACTCGTAAAAGCACGCCCCAATTTTGAATTAGCCCTTGAGCCTGAAAGCAACATTGTGTGTTTCCGATTAAAGAGCAATTCAGCCGATAGCCCAAACAACCTGAATGCCAGCATCAGAAAAAAACTATTAGAAGACGGCAAATTCTATATTGTACAAACAACACTTGCCGATAAACTCTATCTGCGAGTATCGTTAATGAATCCGCTTACTACTGAGGTTGATTTGATAGCTTTGCTTGATGAGATAGAAAACATAGCTAATCAATTATAGCCCCGGTCAAGGAGTTTTTTCTTCAGAGCCTCAAACTCTTCTTTAGTTAAAACTCCTTCATCAAATAAATCTTTTAGCTTGCTCAATTCATCGGCTATGCTAAACGTGGGGTGCAGTCCATCCGTTTTTTTTGCTTTAAATTCGTCAGGCACTATCACTTCATTAAATTCTATAGCCCCCTCAATATCAACCCAGAATGTCCTGAAACCACTCCCTACAACTAAGTAGTTGGTTTTTCCTATTTTGTTACTTCCTCTTGCTTTTATGCTTTTAATCTTCAGTTTTTTATCACGGTAAGAAACACCTATACCCTCGCCCAGGTCTTGCCCAGTTACATACTTGAAATTCTGGTTAAAGTTCGAACCATTCCCCAAGGTAATTTCATCACCAACCCTAAATACCATACCATTTTTAGCCTCGTAGGTATCTTTATCTATAATTTGTTGCGCATATCCCGAAAACGAGAAGAATATACTTAATGCTATTACAAAATATCTGCCTGCCATACTGTTATAATTTTAATTTATGTGTAGAAATACTAGAGTTTAAACACATTTTAGCGAGAATATATTGCTGTGTTATAGCATTTTAATACCCTCGTCAATGTTTCATTTACTTCATAAAATCTTTATCTTCGCCCTTTTTAAAACATAACAGGTGCCAAAATCTTATTTCCAATTCAAGCAATTCATTATCAATCAGGATAAATGTGCCATGAAAGTGTGTACAGATGCCTGTATTCTGGGAGCTTATACTGATACCACAGGCACTGAAAAGATATTGGATATTGGCACCGGAACTGGGCTTTTGTCGCTGATGCTTGCGCAACGAAGCACCGCCGCCATTGATGCCGTTGAAATAGATGACGATGCCTACGCACAGGCCAAAGCAAATATTGCCGAAAGCAAATTTGCCGATAGTATCAGCCTACACCACAAATCTATTCAAGAATTTAGTCGCCTGCATTCAGTTGAGAATCAATATGACCTCATCATCTCAAACCCACCGTTTTATCAGAACTCCCTGCAATCGCCTGATTTGCAAACCAATAAAGCCCTGCACGCCACAACGCTTACTTTTGATGAGCTGATAGATGCCGTGCTGAACCTTTTAAGCCCCAATGGGCGTTTTATAGTATTGCTGCCGCCTTTTGAAGCCCAACAATTAGCAGCAGTAGCTCAAAAAAAAGCCTTATATTTGTACGAAAAATTGCTGATACAACACAATCCGCAGAAACCCGTATTCAGGAATATTCTCAGCTTTAGCAAAAAGCCTGTACCAGAATACAGCGAAGACACGTTAGTGATTCATGAAAAAAATTCGAATGCGTATGCCGATAAATTCAGGCAACTGTTGAGCGATTATTACACGATTTTTTAGAACTTTGCCACTAATGAACCAAGCACTTCAAATATCTGTCGTTATACCACTATATAACGAAGCCGAATCTTTACCTGAGCTCCACGATTGGATTGTGAGAGTAATGCAAGAACATAACTTTACTTACGAAATTCTTTTTGTTGACGATGGCAGTAGCGATGGCTCGTGGGAAGTAATTGCTGGTCTATCAAAAAGAAACCCCAAAGTCAGAGGTTTTAAGTTTGTGCGTAACTACGGTAAAACTGCCGCTTTACAAACTGCTTTTGTGCAAGCACGTGGTAATGTAATAATTACGATGGATGCCGATTTGCAGGATAGCCCCGACGAGATTCCGGAGTTATACCGCATGATAACCGAAGATAAATATGATTTAGTATCGGGCTGGAAAAAGAAACGCTACGACCCTATCACCAAAACCCTGCCTACCAAACTTTTCAATGCGGTTTCACGTTGGGTATCGGGTGTGCATCTGCACGATTTTAATTGTGGCTTGAAAGCCTACCAGTCGAGAGTGGTAAAAAACATCACGATTTATGGCGAAATGCACCGCAATATTCCAATTATAGCCAAATGGAATGGATTCAAGAAAATTGGCGAGAAAGTGGTTCAACACCGTGCCCGCAAATATGGCACAACTAAATTTGGTTTAGAGCGCTTCATTTTCGGCTTTCTTGATTTGCTGACCGTAGCCTTTGTGAATAAATTTGGCCGCCGCCCTATGCACTTCTTCGGCACTATGGGCGTGCTTTCGTTTGTAATAGGCACTATATCGGCCTTATATCTGCTTTTCGAAAAACTCTATAACATCAGTCAGGGGCTTCGCTACCGCAACGCAACCGACAACCCGACGTTTTTCTTGGCTATTGTAGCCATTATTATCGGTTCGCAATTGTTTCTGGCTGGCTTTATCGGTGAACTCTTTGTGAAACAAACTTTCAAAAAAGACGAATATCTAATAGAACAAACAACAGGTGAATAATCTTACCAAACCAACAAACTATATATGAGAATCATCAAACTAAGCCTTGTCCTCTTTCTTATCACTTACGCCTCACAGGCACAAAAAGAAAATAAATACATAAAAGATGCAGAAGTAAAACGCATCATAAGCACATTAGCTGCCGACGATATGATGGGCCGTAGCTCAATGCACCCCGAGCAAATTGAAAAAGCAACGGCTTTTATTGATGCCGAGTTCAAAAAAGCAGGTTTAAAACCATTGCAAGGGCTTAAAGGCTTCAGACAGGAATTTCCGGTTACAAAAATAGATGGCCTTGAAACAGCAGAAGTGATTGTAAACGGACAGGTGATTCCGAAAGACAAGTTTATTTTTATGTCGGATAACGACGAAATAAACTGGAAATCGGGCGTTCCGGTTGTGATTGTTGGCGCAAGTGACACTTTTAATCCTAACCAGTTTATGAGCGACTCTACCAACAAAATAGTTGTACTAGATGCTGCTCACGAAGCTAAATTAAGCGGACTAAAACGTTTCCTGAGCCGTGCCAGAATATTATCTACACCATCCCGCTTTAAAGGCAATATTTTGTTTGTATCAGGCATCAGTTCAGTTGAAAACTACTCTGTAAAAATCAAACAACGCAAAGAGTCATTTAAAATGACCAATCTGGTAGGTGTGTTGCCGGGTAAAAGTAAGCCTGATGAAATAGTTGTTTTTTCTGGCCATTACGACCACATCGGTATCTTGAAAGCAGTTGAGGGCGACTCTATTGCCAACGGTGCAGACGATGATGCTTCGGGTACTACTGCCGTAATTGCTTTGGCAAATTATTTCAAGAAACTTAAAAACAACGAACGCACACTTGTTTTTACGGCTTTCACGGCCGAAGAGATTGGAGGGTTTGGTTCAAAGTATTTCTCACAACAATTAGATGCCGACAAAGTTGTGGCTATGTTTAACATCGAAATGATAGGCAAAGCTTCTAAATGGGGTACAAACTCGGCCTTTATTACAGGTTATGAGCGTTCTGATTTTGGCACTATTCTACAAAAAAACCTACAAGGCACTGCCTTTAATTTCCACCCCGACCCATATCCTCAACAAAACCTTTTCTACCGCTCTGATAACGCCACTTTAGCCCGTTTGGGTGTTCCGGCACATACCATTTCTACCGACCAGATTGATTCTGATAAATTGTATCACTCGGTTAATGATGAAGTAGAATCGTTAGATATTAAGAATATAGTAGCCACTATCCGTGCCATTGCACTAAGCGCTAAAAGCATTGTAGCAGGTACCGATACCCCTACAAGAATTGATAAAACAACAGTAAAATAAAATGCTGATTTATAGTTAAGGTCTCCCTTTGTGATGTTCATAAAGGGAGACCTTAAAGTATAAAACAAAGCCCTTGTTTGCTTAGTTATAATAGTAGCAGAATTTGAAGCAGGATTTTAATTTAATAAACCTGTTTTATTTAAATGGCTGTTGTTTTTAATACAATAATTCCACAAAACTTTCGTATGATATGTGTCAGAAAGCCTATGGGCATTCATAAAAAATGTCATTTAAACGTGCCAAGGTTTTGCAACAATACACAAAAATGCTTACGTTTGCTTTTATAAAACACCCTTTTCCTCACCAAAATGAAGTTTAAGTTTCCAGAATTAGCCGCAGGTAAATACAAAAAAATAATTTCGAGAATATGGATGTTCACCGGATTCACGGCCATTGCTGTGGTTGTTTATCTGGTGGCCGTGAGCTTTAATTTATTCTGGTTATTTGGTAAAATGCCAGGCCCCGAAGAGATAGAAAACCCTAAGAGTGATGTGGCTTCTGAAATTATTTCGTCTGACGGAAAAGTGATTGGCAAATTTCTTTACGAAAACCGTAGCCCTATCGAATTCAACGAGCTTTCGCCCAATATCATCAATGCCTTAATAGCAACCGAAGATGCCCGTTTTACCGTGCACTCGGGTATTGATGCCCGCAGTACGCTGCGTGTTGTAACAGGGATATTTACTGGCCAGCGCAAAGGGGGTGGTAGTACTATTTCGCAGCAGCTTGCCAAAAACCTGTTTAAACTTCGTGAAACTGACTACTATAAAGGCCCTTTATATAATGTACCGGGTATCAGGCAGATTATCATAAAAACCAAAGAATGGATAACCGCCATTAAGTTGGAGCGTCGCTATACCAAGCAAGAAATAATGGAGAAGTACCTCAACACCATTGAGTTCAGTAGTGGTGCTTTTGGTATTCGTTCGGCTACTAAAACCTATTTCAAAAAAGAGCCAAGCGAGGTAACGCTCGAAGAAGCTGCCGTATTGGTAGGCATGATTCAGAACCCCTCTCGTTTCAATCCTAAGTTTCATCCGCAGGCTTCAAAAACACGCCGTAATATCGTTTTCGACCAGATGGTGAAGTATGATAAACTTTCACCAGCCAAAGCCGAGACCTTAAAACAAGTACCTATTGTACTAAATTACCAGCCCGAAAGCCATAATACAGGCCCTGCGCCTTACTTCCGTGAGTTCCTGAAAGGTTGGTTGAAAGAGCAAATAGCCAAAGAAGGCTACGACCCCGACGATATTTATACTAAGGGTTTCAAGATATATACGACCATCGATTCTCGCATGCAATTCTATGCCGAAGAAGCATTGAGAGAGAACATGAAAGAGCAACAAAAGAAATTTTATGAGCACTGGAAAGGCCGTAACCCCTGGACATTAGAAAAACCGGGAACCTCTGGCGTTTATGCAGAAATTCCGAACTTTATTGAGAATATCGCCAAAACTACTCCTCGTTTCCGTGAGCTGAAAGAAGAATATGACGGCGATATGGACAAGGTTTGGAAAGAAATGAATCGCCCAAATAAAATGAGGGTATTCTCATGGAATGGTGAAAGAGATACAGTGATGTCGTCGATGGACTCAATCCGCTACTATAAACATTACCTACACTCTAGCTTCTTGGCAATGGACCCTCGCAATGGGCAGATTAAAGCATGGGTTGGTGGTATTAACTACAAGTATTTTAAATACGACCACGTAAAACAAGGAAAAAGACAACCCGGCTCAACATTTAAGCCATTTGTATATGTTACAGCCATTGACAATGGCTTTTCAACCTGCGAACACGTAGTTGACCAACCGGTAACTATCTCGGTACCAGGCGGTAGCTGGACACCTAAAAACTCTGATGGAGTTTATAGTTACAGGTCTTTAACCCTACGGCAGGCCTTGGGGCAGTCTATCAATACGGTGAGTGCTTATCTTGTAAATCAGTTTAAGGCCAATAACGTGATAAACTATGCACACAAACTTGGTATTAAAAGCGAATTACCCGAAGTACCCGCTATTTGTTTGGGTATCGGTAACGTTTCTTTGTATGAGCTAATGGCAGGTTATTGTGTATTTGCCAACTCGGGTAAATATACCGAACCGATATTTGTAACACGCATTGAAGACAAAAACGGCGAGCTGGTTAAAGAATATTACTCTGATAGTAAAGAGGTAATCAGCCAGGAAACAGCCTATAAAATGATACACCTGATGCGTGGCGCTACGCAACCGGGTGGTACGGCCTTTGGTGGTTTATCAAGATACGGTGTTTTAGATGGCAACGAGGTGGCTGCTAAAACGGGTACAACCTCAAACTACTCTGATGGTTGGTTTATGGGTATTACACCTACACTTGTAGCCGGAGGCTGGACAGGCGGCGACGACCCGACGATTCACTTCCGAACTATTGCTTTAGGGCAAGGTGCACGGGTATCGTTACCAACCTGGGGTATGTTCTTCCAGAAAGTATATGGAGATAAAACCCTGGAATACAAAAAGGGCTCCTTTTTGAAGCCCTCTACAGTGTCTATATCAGGTGACTGTGTGTTTACTGCCGGTGAAGGGTATCATATTGATTCAACTCAAAAATACACCCCGCCTACTGCAAAACCTGCCGACGATGACCAATTATAATTGAGTTTATGCTGCCATTGGCGCAAAGTCCATATCTGGTTCGGTTTCTACCTCGGTAGATTCGAGCAGCATATAAACTGCTTTGGTTTGTTTTCTGTTAACAACGTACTCGTTCCAGTTTGAAATGATTACGCTGATACCGCAGATTAAACTCAGAATTACATACGGAATTTGGATTAGTAAGACAAAGAAGTGTGACATAATTTTTATAGTTTCATGGAATTACCATAAGTGAATAAAAATCTATGCCATCCATTTTTGCATCAGCAAAAGCAAAACATGAGTAAATATTTACTCATTTTTTGCTTTTTTTTATGTCTTCTTGCCAAAAAAGAATCGATTTTCTTATAAATCAACCCCTTACTACGCTAATTCGCTGTATTCAGGCTATTGCGTTTGGCTTACTTAATAATTGCTTAACATAAGGGTAATATTCTGAGAATAGTAAAACTCTACTTTTGCGGCATGAAAATTAATGAATCGAAAGGTTGAAGAAAGAAAAGTGCAGGAAATTTTACCAAAGAAAAAACAAATCTTCTAATTACCAATTATTCCGTTTTTTGGTTCGATTTAGCGAAAAATTTAAAACGTTTGCAGAACGATTTAAAACGTTTGCATAGCATTACTTAAAAATAATAATATTTTTTATTGTTATAATGCAACAAATTTCAAAGAATTCGTAAATAACACCAATAATCTGAAGATTAATAGTGTGCTTGAGTTTAGGCAGAATCCCGACAGTTAATGCGGCCAAACACTCAATGCTACTATGTTTACCCTTTTCCGTATGCACTATTATTTATCGAAATACCTCACCCTTTGTAATTACATTGTTACAACATCTAATTGTTTAATTAATCATCTTATTATGAAACACCTTTCTACCTCTCCCCCACCTTTAAGATTCCTGTTGGGGGTAATTTTGTTTGCTGCTATGTGCATACCGCAGGTATATGCACAAAAAGCAGTATTCGCCAGTGTGAAAGACTCACGTAGCACAAGCAACGTTGATAGTAAAATTGTAGACATAACTGTAAAAGGCCGTGTAACAGACGAAACCACAGGCGAGCCACTCATTGGTGCCAGTGTGGTTGTAAAAGGCACACAAAAAGGTGCAACTACCGATGCAAACGGTAGCTACTCTATTGTAGTACCTAGCCAAAATTCGGTGCTTGTGGTAGGTTTTATTGGCTATACAAAAAAAGAAGTAACTGTTGGCAACAACACTACACTTGATATAACCTTAAAATCAGAAGCATCTGACCTGGCTCAGGTAGTTGTAATCGGCTATGGTACTGTTGCCAAAAAAGATATGACAGGGGCTGTAAAGTCTCTGAAAAGTTCTGAGTTCAATAAAGGTATCATCAACTCACCTGAGCAATTGTTGCAAGGTAAAGTTGCCGGGGTAAATGTTACATCGGCAAGTGGTGAGCCTGGTGCTGCACAAAACATCAGCATTCGTGGCCCAGGGGGTGTGCGTACAGGTAGTACGCCTTTGTTTATCCTTGATGGTATGGCGCTTGATAACTCAAGCACTGGTGGTGCAACAAACCCATTAACATTTTTGAACCCACAAGATATTGAGTCGATTGACGTATTGAAAGATGCCTCGGCTACTGCTATCTACGGTTCTCGTGGTGCTAATGGGGTAGTTTTAATCACTACAAAAAAAGGTAAAGCCGGTTTCTCAACCCTTACTTATTCGGGTAGTGTAGGTATCTCAAAAATAGCAAGAGCATTGCCTGTTTTTGGTGCCGATGAGTTTAAGAAACAAGTAACAGCTTTAGGTGGTGTATTAGAAGACTTAGGTGCAAATACCGACTGGCAAAAAGAAGTTACACAAACGGCCATTACACAAAACCACAACTTATCGATGGGTGGTGGTGCAGATAAACTAACTTATTATGGTTCGTTTGGTATCCAGAACCAAGAAGGTATCTTGAAAAACAGCAACCTGAACCGTTATACAGGCCGTATCAACGTAACACAAAAATTCTTAGACGACCGCCTTACTGTTGATGTAAACCTGAATGCTACCTACACTACGAACTCAAGACCTCCGACCGAGGGCCTTATTGGTGGAGCTATCACGGCGAACCCAACGTATCCGGTTTATGACGATAAAGGGAATCCTCGTAATTATCCAAACTTTACGAACCCACTTATCACGCTTAAATTGCAAAAAGATGTTACTAACACCAACCGTGTAATTGGTAGTATCTCGCCATCGTTCAAAATCACAAAAGATTTAGTTTATAAACTAAACTTTGGTATTGATAACTCAACTGCAACACGTGATATTCAGTCATTACCAAATGCTGAACCATTACAAGAAGGTAGACTTGAAACTTATAACACGTACAACAGAAATAAGTTGATAGAAAACTACCTTACTTATACTTTAAACAAAAACGCACATAGCCTTACAGCTTTGGCGGGTCACTCATACCAGAAGATATTTATTCAAGGCCGTTTTACAAGTATCAACAAATTCCCGATTACAGACATCGAGCCTATCTATAACCCGGGCTTAGGGCAGGAGTTAACTCTGGCTAACAACAAACCAACAGGTTATGCTATCGTAAACGAGCTACAATCATTCTTTGGCCGTGTTAATTACCAATACAAAGATAAATATCTGGCTACTGCTACTGTACGTGCCGATGGTTCGTCAAAATTTGGTTCGAACAACAAATATGGTGTATTCCCTTCGTTCTCATTAGGTTGGAGAATCTCGGAAGAAGAGTTCATGAAATCAGCTAATTTCAGCGAATTGAAATTAAGAGCTGGTTGGGGACAAACCGGAAACCAGGAGATTCCTTCAAAAATCACGCAGGCCCTATTTACTTCGCAAGTATCGGCTTCTACAAGTTACCCACTGTATCCAACAGGCTCATTCCCTGCCGGAACATCGTATGCACGTTTAGCTAACCCGAATATCCAATGGGAGGTTTCAACCCAAACTAACGTAGGGCTTGATTTTGGTTTGTTCCGTGGTGCCTTAACAGGAGCTATTGATTACTTCCACAAGGTATCAAACAATATCTTATTAGAGGTTATTCCTGCCGACCCGGTTCAACCTGCCGGAACATTCTGGACTAACGTACAAGATATGAATATCATAAACCAAGGTCTTGAACTAGAATTAAACTACCGCTACACAGCCGGAAATGGTTTCAGATTTGATTTAGGTGGTAACGTAACGTTTATCAAAAATATCGTTAAAAACTCGCCTTATTCAGTTATTCCGTCGGGTAGTGCTTCTGGTTCTGGTCTTACTTCGGCCACTATCAATGGTTATATCAGCGGCCAGCCTATCGGTACATTCTTCCTGAAAGAATTTACAGGTTTTGATGACAAAGGCATAAGCACTTACAGAGATGTTAATGGCGATGGCCTTGT
Source organism: Emticicia soli (assembly GCF_037860775.1). Classification (NCBI taxonomy): domain Bacteria; kingdom Pseudomonadati; phylum Bacteroidota; class Cytophagia; order Cytophagales; family Leadbetterellaceae; genus Emticicia; species Emticicia soli. Next base: position 307,127 of record NZ_JBBEWC010000006.1, read on the forward strand.
AACAGACAACGACCGTGTTGCTGCCGGAAGTGCCCTTCCGACCAGACAATACAACATCAATACAAACTTATCGTACAAAGGATTTGACCTATCGGCCAACTTCAACGGTGTAGCTGGCAACAAAATCTACGATAACACAGCCAATGCTAACTTCTATAAACTAAGATTATCGAAAGGTATCAATACAACGCCTGAGGCAATTGCTTTTGCCAACGAGTCTATCAATAACTCGGCTCCGGTTTCAACAAGATTCCTGAAAGACGGTGCGTTTTTCAGATTGAACAACTTGTCGTTAGGATATAGCGTAAGCCCCAAAGCGATTGGTCTTGATAAATGGGTATCTAATCTGAGATTGTCAGTAACTGGCCAAAACCTATTTGTAATTACAAAATATAATGGTTTTGACCCTGAGGTAAATATCGACAGAACTATTGCCGGTATTTCTTCTTATGGTATCGATTATTTAAGTTATCCTAAAGCTCGTTCGGTAGTATTTGGCCTGAACGTTTCATTTTAAAAATTAGCACTCATGAAAAAGAAATTATATACAGCATTAGCACTTGCCGGCTTGTTGGTTATGAATAGTTGTACCGATTTGAATGAAATCGTTTTAGATGAAACATTCGGCTCTAATCTTTCAGACAAAGAGGCAACAGAGGGAATTATTGCGCCGGTGTATGCCCGCCTTCCCGACATTTTTTTGCATACAAACTATTTTGCTTTACAGGAGATTTCGACTGACGAGGCTATCCTACCTTACCGTGGTGGTACCGACTGGGGCGACAATGGAATTTACCTTGCCATGCACGCTCATACGCACGGTGCCACCGACCCAAACATCCGTAATACCTGGAACCTGATTCTACAAGGTATGTCAAGAGCTATCACGGCTATCAATACCTTGCCTACAATGAAAGATGCTTCGGCTAAAACATTCCTGGCCGAAGCAAGAGGCATGAGAGCCTATTACTCTATGCTTACCTTAGATTTGTTTGGTCTAGTTTTCGTTAAAAATGATGTGGGTGAAACGTCAAAAATTATCAGAGGCGAAGAAGCATTTGAGTACATCAAAAGCGAATTGCTGGCTGTTGAACCAAACCTTGAAACAACTGTTGGCCCTGGTAGATTATCGAAAGGTGCTGCTTGGGGCTTGTTGGCTCGTTTGTATCTGAATGCAGGTGTTTATCGTGACAGATACGCTACGCAGTTTACTTTCAAGCCTGAAGATATGGACAAAGTAATTGAGTATACCGATAAAATCATTTCTTCGGGTCAATACCAATTGTCGAGTGATTATTTCTCTATCTTCAATTCTGACAACCATACCAACAAAGAATTGATTTTTGCAGTAGACCAAAGAGCAGAGTTAAACGGCCACAACCGTATGGCTTATTTCTCAATCTCAGGCGACCAGTTCCCGCTTCCGGCTTATCCGGCGGCCAATGGCACTGATGGCCCTGCCATTACTTCTGATTTCTATCGTTCATGGACAAGTGCTTATGGCACACAAGACCCATCGGTTGACCCACGTTTCTATAAACAAAACATTTCGGTTTACACAAATCCAGCTGATTCGTGTGTAGCCGGAGACAAATTCAATATGAACCGAGGTATTTTACGTGGTCAACAATATGGCTTAATCAGAAGAAACGGTGTATTTGTAAAATGTGCAAACGGCGATTATAAAGTTGCCAAATTGAATTACGATACTCGTAACAGATCTGACTTACCGGTTAATTTCAGCGAAAAAATTGACTTTACAGTAGAAGGCAGTAACTATAACTCTGGTTACAGAGTACTGAAATATGAGTTCAGCAAAAAATCGACAAGTGGCAGAAACTTTGGTGATGCTGATATAGTTATCTTACGTTTGGCTGATATATACCTGATGCGTGCAGAAGCTAAATTGCGTAAAAGCGGCGATGCAGCCGGCGCATTGGCAGATGTAAACATTGTAAGAGCAGCAAGAACAGCGTCTACGCCTCCTCCGGCATTAACCTCTATGTCATTAGATTTATTATTCCGTGAGCGTGGATTTGAATTCTATTGGGAAATGGTACGCCGTCCGGACATGGTTCGCTTTGGTAAATACGAAAGCACCTGGACAGAGAAAACCAACAATGACGTGAAGAAAAGAGTTTTCCCGATTCCGCAAACAGCTATCGATGGCGCGTCTAATATCCCGGGTTATTTAAAACAAAACGACGGATATTAATCGCTTACTTACCTATTCTTTTACACAGCCATGTTTCCAGACTGGAAACATGGCTTTTTTGTAAGCGTTTCACCAGATTTATTCTATAATAAAATTGCTTTTGTCTTTCAAATAGAATGCAACCCAAGCCGATGCAATAAGCATTAAGGCCATCGGGAATGCTCCTCCTGAAATTTCGGCGGCGGCTGCTCCACCCAGATACGACAGTATAAAATAGAAGCCTATTTTATAGGTTTTAGGTATCCAGAATAGAATAACGAAGATGATTTCGGCTATACCAAAAGTTGTAATATAAGGGCCATAGCCTGCTTTTGTAAGCCCTGTTATGACTTGTTCGCCACCCATAATTTTCATTACACCGCTCATAACAAGCATTAACGATGGAATTGCCATAAAAATAATGGCTAAGATTTTCTGTACTTTGTTCGACATGATACTGTAGTTTTAAGATATGTTTTAGTAAATGTTCTATGCTACTACAATAATCGAAAAAAATAAGTTTATATTTTGCAGTTAATTTCTATTAGAAAGTAGTTTCCTTTAAGAAACTATCTAATTTAACTAAAGTATCAGCATAATTTGTTATAGTAGAATCAGATATATCTGCACTAGTGTACACTAATAGCACTTTGTAGCTATCTTTGTTATGAAAATGGAGCGGTATTAGCTTTTTTTAATGCCAATCCGAGTTATTTATGACGCTATGAATAAGAAAATTGCTGAAGTACCCGACCACCGAGACCATGCCCAATGCAGCCAACACATGACGGCCGTGCACGACGCTATGGATATTTTGAGTGGCAAATGGAAAATAATGATAATTGGTTCGCTAAGTTTCGGCAAGAAACGCTTTATGGAATTATTGCGTGATGTAACAGGTATAGGGGCAAAAATGCTTTCGAAAGAACTAAAAGACCTTGAAGATAACGATTTAGTAAAACGCACTGTTTATGATACCAAACCCGTAACGGTGGAGTATGAGCTAACAGAATATGGCGGTACCTTACAAGAAGTAATAGGTTCTATTGCACAATGGGGAGCTGAGCATCGCAAACGCATTTTCAATAAGTAATGTGTTCTAAAACCAAACGCACTCTTTCTGCCACAGTATAATCACCTCTGATTTCAAGAATCGGGCAGGTTTGTTGAGCCAGCCAGTTCTCGTGTGCTGCAAGTGTGCGGCCCGGCGTTGTGTTATCGTCATAACCTCTCGCCCACTCCATAAAATCCAGGTATTGTTGGTTACGCACGGGGTCGGTTAGTATAATATCTCCGTATCGCTCAAGCTCACGTTTTCGGAGCCGCTCCATTCTTACCTCATGCGGAATGTACAGAAAGACGATTAAATCAAAACGTAAATCTAATTCCCATTTAAGCAAAGAGCCGCCAAGTATCCAGCTATCATGCTTTGCTATGTCATCTGTAAGCATCTCATCCCGCAAGGCCGGATTCCGTTTAGTAGTAAAAGGCGGATTGCTTTTCTCCCAGAAATACGCATCACTATCAAAATAAGGTATGCCCAGTTCTTGGGCAAGGGCATTGCCTAAAGTAGTAGACCCACTACACGATGCCCCCATAATATGCAGTTTCATAAAACTTGTTTTGTTAGAAACATAAAGATAACTTATACCCAAAATAAAATAGATTTTAAGCAAACCTGCAAAAAAACTATTACGCTTTTATTAGTAAAATCTTAACTTTGCAAATTATTACAAATTATGTTTCTTTAGTATCTGTTGTTTGCAAAGAAATATTTATTAACAATCTGAAAAAAGATGTTTGAAAATTTAAGTGATAAGCTAAATAAAGCCGTCAAAACCCTGAAAGGGCAAGGTAGAATCTCTGATATTAACATTGCCTCTACTATAAAAGAAGTACGCCGTGCCTTGATGGACGCTGACGTGAACTATAAAGTTGCTAAAGATGTAACCGACCGTGTACGTGAAAAAGCCATTGACCGTAAGGTAATGATTGCCGTTGAACCGGGTCAGTTATTTGTTAAAATTATACAGGAAGAGTTAACAGAATTAATGGGCGGGCAAGCCCAGAGTATTAATCTGAAGGGTTCTCCGGCCATTGTGCTTATTGCAGGTTTGCAAGGTTCGGGTAAAACCACTTTTTCAGGAAAGTTTGCCAACTATCTTAAAAAACAAGGCCGCCAGATATTATTGGTTGCCTGCGATATTTACCGCCCTGCGGCCATTACCCAGCTACAAGTTTTAGGCGAGCAAATTGGTGTAGATGTATATGCCGAGCCTGAAAACAAAGATGCTGTTTCTATTGCACAAAATGCCATTGCTCACGCAAAAAGCAAAGGTAAAAATATAGTCATCATAGATACAGCCGGTCGTTTGGCGGTTGACGAAGTGATGATGAAAGAGGTTGAGAACATCAAAAAAGCCGTTACGCCAAGCGAAATCTTATTTGTTGTTGACTCCATGACAGGGCAAGATGCTGTGAATACAGCCAAGACTTTCAATGAGCGACTTGATTTTGATGGGGTTGTATTAACCAAGCTTGATGGTGATGCCCGTGGTGGTGCGGCGCTTTCTATCAAAAACGTTGTAAATAAACCTATCAAGTTTATTTCGACGGGCGAGAAAATGGAAGCACTTGATGTGTTCTACCCAGACCGTATGGCGAGCCGTATCTTAGGCATGGGCGATGTTATCTCGTTAGTAGAGCGTGCACAACAAGCCTTTGATGAAGACGAAGCCAAACGCCTGAACAAAAAAATGCGTGAGAATAAGTTTGACCTGAACGACTTCCTGACGCAATTAGAGCAAATCAAGAAAATGGGTAATATCAAAGACCTGATGGGGATGATTCCGGGTGTAGGCTCGCAGATTAAAGACCTTGACATAAGCAACGATTCTTTTAAACCAATAGAGGCTATTATCCGCTCTATGACACCAAAAGAGCGTGAAAAACCGGATATTATTGATGGTAGCCGCAAGAAAAGAATTGCCGCAGGTAGCGGAACCCAGATTTTGCAGGTTAATAACCTTTTGAAGCAATTCGATCAGATGCGCTCAATGATGAAGAAAGTGAATCAGATGCAGACAACCGGCAAAATGAAAAGCTTTAAATAAAAACGTTGTATTACGTTCCATCATAAAAAAAACACCTTGTAACGTACAAGGTGTTTTTTTATGGCTTTATGACTTTAAATTAAGAAACTTATTTCGATACAACTTTAAAATCGGCTTTATCGCCACCACCCTGAATACCAATGGCATCGATACGGGTGTCAATAATACCTGCTGCCATTAATCTTTTCTTGATTGCAAAGGCTCTTTTGGTTGCCATAGCCTTGTTATCAATACCTACGGCGTCTGTCGAATGCCCCTGAATTCTTACTTGCATTTTAGGGTATTTCTTCAGCAATTCTGCCAGTTCAGTAATAGCCGCATTAGATTTATCGTCTAGTGCCTGCGAACCTTTAATGAAGGCAACATCTTTCATCGTAAAAACCTGTCCGGCCGGCTTTGTGTTATCAGTCAGGTATGGCTCTACCTCTTTAGTAAGCGCACCACTGCCCGAAGCTGCCGCAGTTTTAATACTATCTTTTATTGCCACCGAATCAACCGCAATTGCATTGGTTGTGTCAGTTGCCAACGAATCACCTATTACCGTTGTTTCTTCCTGGCTTGCACCTTCTTGTGATGGTTTATAGTAGTTTTCATAATAATAATAACCACCGGCTCCGGCAGCAATCACTACCAGTACAATCAACAACCATTTCACAGGGAATGATGAGTTGCTTTCTTCTTCTTCCTCTTCGGCTTCTACCACCTGTGGAGCACTCGTAGGTGTACCCGTAACAGCCTTAGGTTTTACTGATGCAGGCTTAGGAGCAATTACACGCTTTGTTGCAGTTGGAGAGAATTTAGGAGAAAGTAGTTCTTGCAAACCTAATTGCGGAATCATTTTTTCTACCAGTTCTTCCGGTGCTTTCTTAAATAATGGTTCATGATGCTCGGCCAGGTAGGTGGTTAGGGCATCAACATCCATTTTATTATTGTTTATCTCTCTACTTACCGCATCAATCAAAATCGGCGTTGCAAGGCTCGAATACATCGTTGACGAATTCTTTTTAATACCTGCATAAGTACCAATCATACTAATTAACGGGCTTTTGTAAGCCGGAAAAACCTGGCTTACCAATGCATCACCTGTCTTTAATATCGCATCAAGCTTATCTTTTTTATTCAGATAAGACATCACGTCCCCAATCAGCTCTCCTCCTTGGTTACCTTTCTGTACCTGATTGTAAAGCATATTCACGCTCATGGTACTTCCGGTACGTCGTACTAAACCCGCAATTAGTGTACAAAAAATTCCGTCAATAGCTTTCTTAGTTTTCGTAGGCTCTTCGTCGGTCAACTTGGCAATTTTTGATACAACTTCATCAGTCATTGCCTCGTTCAACGTATCAAATAAGTTCATAATTTTTAAATTTTAAGTCATTCTAAATTAATTCCAACAAATTTCTTAATTTGGTTGCAAAACAACACAAAAATAAGGATTATTGGTAAATTTTTTTGCCTTTTTCTCTAACTTAAATTATGACCTCTGAAAATACAACAAAATTACGCAGCCAGGATTGGTTCGGAAAAGATGGAAAAGATGGCTTCATCTACAGAAGCTGGATAAAGAATCAGGGCTATCCTGCACATCAGTTTAAAGGCAAACCTGTTATAGGAATTTGTAATACATGGTCGGAAGTAACACCTTGTAACGGACATTTTCGTGAACTAGCCCAATCGGTTAAAAATGGCGTTTATGAAGCCGGTGGTTTCCCGCTCGAGTTCCCTGTAATGTCGTTGGGTGAAACGCTGATTCGGCCTACTGCAATGCTTTATAGAAACTTAGCAGCCATGACAGTAGAAGAAAGTATCAGGGGGAATCCTTTTGATGCCATTGTTTTACTTACCGGTTGCGACAAAACCACGCCATCGTTAGTGATGGGTGCGGCGAGTGTCGATTTACCAACTATTGTAGTACCGGGCGGCCCAATGCTCAACGGACGCTTTCAGGGCAAAGCCATTGGCTCGGGTACTGATGTATGGCGTTTTGCTGATGATGTAAAAACCGGCAAAATGACACCCGAAGAGTTTGAAGAAGCCGAATCTTGTATGAGCCGAAGCATAGGCCACTGCTCTACTATGGGTACAGCCTCAACAATGGCTGTAATGGTAGAGGCCCTGGGCCTTACCCTTCCGGGAGCATCGGCAATTCCGGCGGCTGACTCTCGTAAGAAGGTACTCGCACACATGTCGGGTATGCGTATAGTAGAAATGGTAAAAGAAAACCAGGCACTTTCTTCGGTACTAACCCGTGAGGCATTCGAAAACGCTATTATGATGAATGCAGCCGTAGGTGGCTCCACTAATCTGGTATTGCACTTATTGGCTATTGCAGGCCGCATAGGTGTTGATTTAGACCTAGAAGATTTCGATAAAATTGGCAGTAAAATGCCTTTCTTGCTCAACCTGATGCCATCGGGTAAATACCTGATGGAAGATTTTTATTATGCAGGGGGGCTTCCGGCAGTTATTAAAGAAATGTCAGAATTTTTGCATAAAACGGCTATCACGGTAAATGGAAAGAGTTTGGTTGACAACTCGAAAGGTGCTAAAATATGGAACGACGAGGTAATTGCCAGCGCCGAAAACCCTATTTTAAGAGAAGGCGGTATTGCCGTTGTAAAAGGTAACCTTTGCGAAAACGGTGCGGTTATTAAACCTTCGGCGGCATCGGCACACCTGATGCAACACACAGGCAAAGCCGTAGTTTTTGAAACCATAGAAGACTACCACGCCCGCATCGATGACCCGAATCTGGAAGTTGATGAAACCTGTGTACTTGTACTAAAAAACGTAGGGCCAAAAGGCTACCCTGGTATGCCTGAAGTAGGCAATATGCAATTGCCGAAGAAAATACTTGAGAAAGGCATAACTGATATGGTGCGTATATCTGATGCCCGTATGAGTGGTACAGCTTATGGCACGGTGTTTTTGCACGCATCACCTGAGTCGGCAGTTGGTGGTACGCTCGGCTTGGTACAGAACGGCGATTTAATTGAGGTTGATGTACCTAATCGTAAAATTTGGCTACATGTACCAGACGAAGAACTTGCCGAAAGACGTAAAAACTGGAAACCGCTCGACCTGGGCTATAACCGTGGTTATACACAATTGTATATCAACACTGTTACACAGGCTGATAAAGGAGCTGACCTGGACTTTTTAGCCGGTAAGTCTGGCCATGAAGTACAAAGAGAATCTCATTAGAAACCAAACATGATTTGAGCCTACCTTGTTAGGCTCAAATCAAAATATTCTTATGAATTTAAAATACCTGACTGCTACTATTCTTTTGCTGTTTTCAGAATTTTTCTTAATTGAGCTACCTGAGAGCCAAAGTGTAATTGCAATAGCTCTAATTCGGATTTTGGCTGCTTTTGTGCTTTGTTTGTGGTATTTCCAGTATCGCAAGCCGCTACCTACTTTAATCGATAAGCTTTTTTTTCTTACCTTACTTCTTCCCGTACTTATTTCGGTTGGTGTTATGTTTTCTCCTGGCATTATGAAAAACATCAACATTATTATACATGCTGGCATTTTGTGCCTGTGGGCAGCAGTTTTCAGGCAAATGGGAGCCGAAATCAAGTTTCAGGGAGAGTTATATAAGTTCCTTTGGAGTATTCCTATCTATGCTTTGTTGCCTATTCTGTTTTATGTCTTTTCGTTGCATACTTCCTTACCAAATTTTGACAAAGCATTGCTTCTGGGCTATACACTCATTTATATATATACGAGTACGTTAGCTTCGTTTCTGCCAATTCAGGCAGTAGATAAATTCTGGATACGTTGGAGTGTGATTCTGATGGCCTTTGCTAACTTGCTTGTTTTCTATAGCATTTTTGTCGAAAAACTTCCATGGTTGGGTACTATCCCCCGAATCACAGTAATCCTCAGCAGATGTATTTTGATTATGGCTATGCTTAATTATTTTTCAGGCAAGCAGGCATCCGAACAAAACTAGTGAAGGTAACACAAAAAATCCCGGAAGATGTTATCAACCGGGATATATCTACTTTTTAAAGTATGGTTCTACTACAAAAACCTGGCTCTCAACTCGGGTGTTGGTAAGCGGCAGGCGTCCATTTTGCCCATCAACCGATAGCGATTTTTAGCCACCAAGTCATAAACAAAATCACGGATAAACCTGGGCAGTATCTTAAAGCCATAAAGCAACTTCCAGAGACCATCCATATTGCGGGCTATCTCCAGTGCAGCATCCGACTTCTGGTAGAGTTTCCCGTCTTTTTCTAGTATTACGCTATCAAAATCAGTTAGCGTAGTTATGTTGTGTTTCTTTAGAATTTCTCTTCCGGGGTCTGACTGCAAGGCGGCAAATTTGAAAATACCTTTTTTGTCTCTGTCAATCAGAAAATTGATAGTGGAATTACAGAAATTACAAACACCATCAAATAAGATAACCATGTTTTTATTGGTTTTGCATCGAAACTGCCGGTTTCATATCTTCTTCTTTCAACTCACCGTTGTTGTATTTCGACGGACATTTCAATAAGATTTGGTCAGCACGAAAAACATTATTTTGTAAGTCCATGCTACCAACCACCACCACTTTCTCCGACTTATCTAAGTCTTGCGGTTTTGGTTGACTATAAATTACTGTTTTTTCGTTATGCAGTGAATCAACCATTTTAAACTGAAAACTATTGGGGTCAGTTACTGGGTCATAAATCATTCCTACAATATTGCCCTGTGCGTCTTTTTTCAAAGAACCCACCACGTGCACCGATTTGTTGCTTCCCTCTTTAGCCAACGATTCAGCTTCAGTGAAACCTACATAAGTACTGGCATCGCCAACAGTAGAGATAATGATTCCGATGGCTATCGCAATTACGCCTAATGCTATAATATGTGATTTTTTCATAAACCTTTTTCTATTTTACTAATCTTTCTATCTAACAAAACTAAGTAAGCAATAATTCCCACAAAAACTACGGCAATTACCGCTACTACAACCCAAATTTTACCGTCAGCACGCATCTTATCAGCCATTTCTACTTCTTGTTGTGCAAAAAGCTTGGTTGAGAAAAGCAGCGTCATTGTTATTAGTGCTAATATTTTTTTCATATACTATTTATTTTACATCAGAATTATAAATACAATTTATTGTTCAGCCTTCAATCGTTGAATCGCTCTCAGCCTGATTCTTAAACTCGTCATCCAAACGCCCAGGAGCGTCCAGCCGATAATAGCAGGGTAAAACACCATTCTTACACGGTTGTCCATATCATATTTACCAAAAGCAGGGTTGCCACCATTGCCAGGGTGTAACGAATCGGTGAGGCGTGGTAGTATCCAGACCAAAGGCATAAAGGCTGCAAACGCAAAAATATTATAAACAGCCGACAGACGGCCTCTTTTTTGTTCGTCTTCAAAAGAACTTCTCAACACAAAATAGGCAGAGTATATAAGTAATCCTACCTCAACCGCTATAATCTTTGGGTCTTTTGGTATTGGGTCTCCCCATGTGTAGTTACCCCATATAGCACCGGTAAGAAAACCCAATGCGCCATAAAGAATAGCAGTATTGGCAAACTCTGACGAATATTCGTCGTCTTGTATATTACCACCTCTCAGGTACTTAATACCAAACCACACCGATGCCACCATGAGGGTCATCATACCAAACCATAAGGGCACATGAAAATACACATTACGGAGCGTTTCGTTCAGCACGGGTTGGCGAGGTATGGTACCAACCAGCCCTTGTATAAGGGTGTATAACAAAAGCACCACAGAAAGGATTTTCCACCAGGATTGTCTCATAAATATATTAAAACAATTATTCTTAATTAATTACACGTCTAACTTCTCCACAAATACGGAAACAACAAATAACTTATACTTAGCACAATGGCATCAATAGCCAGCAATATGGCAATTTCATCGTAGCTCGTGCTCCAGTCCAGACCATCCATTGCACTTTTCGATAGCTTGGTTATCATCATCAACATTGGCAGAATAATCGGAAAACTCAGGATAGCCATGAGCGTTGAAGTATTTTCGGCCTTAGAGGCTATTCCGGCTACCATCGTCAGGGTTGTTGAAAAACCAATAGCACCAAGTACAATAGATACCAGATACATGGGTATATTCATGACCGGATTGCCCATCATGATTATGTAAATCAGAAAACCTAGCAGCGAAAGCACTACCATCAACAGCGTATTATAGATAATCTTTGATATGATAATACTCTGCGGACTCGCCAGCGTATAATAATACAGTTGTCGGCCAGCTCCCTCCTGCGTAAAACTTTTGGTGATAGAATTAACAGCGGCAAAAAGTAAAATTATCCAGAAGAGGGTATTCCACGTGATAGGCTCAATGTTATCTACCTTTAGCTTAAAGCTCATATAACATACAAAAACCGTACTTATAATGTATAGAAGCATGCCGTTAAGGGCATATTTCTGGCGCCATTCTAAACGAATTTCCTTTTCGATAAGAGCTTTGATTTCTTGCATTTACACATTTGCGACTACGTTGTCGTACTATCGTGCTGCAAAGGTACTACGCAAACGTTTAGTATTTTATGATTTTTATTCTTTTTTTCAAGTTTTCTTGTCCATAATTTTATGAGTATAATCTACTATATTCAAGCCCTTATGGGGCTTCAATATACACTAGCGTAAAAATCTTTTTTATTTACGAACAAAAACTAGTAAACTTGCGTTTTATTTAAAATTATTCTAAATAAGTGTAATGAAGTTTTCAGAAAAAACCGTTGCAGACCTAAACATTGGAGAGAAAGGAATTATTAATAATTTTAAAGACCCTGCTATGTCGTTAAAGTTATTAGAGATGGGCTGCTTACCCGGAACCGAAGTTACCTTAGATTTTATTGCCCCTTTAGGTTGCCCCGTTGGTATCAGAGTAGCGGGTTATCATCTTTCTCTAAGAAAAAGAGAAGCTGCAACCATTGTTTTACAAACTGGTCAAGTATAATTCATTCTGCTTGATTACTTAAAATTCGTGGATTTAAGGTGAAAGAAAAAAAAGTTATAGCCCTACTAGGGAACCCTAATGCGGGTAAATCCTCTCTTTTTAATCAACTGACCGGCCTACGCCAAAAAATTGGAAATTTTCCGGGTGTTACTGTCGACAAAAAAATAGGTTTCTGTCGGCTAGACTCCAATCATGATGTTGAAGTACTTGATTTACCCGGCACTTATAGTATCTACCCCAACTCTCTTGACGAGCAAGTAGTATTAGAAGTATTGGCAAACCCGAGCCACCCCGAATACCCCGATGTAGCCGTGGTGGTAGCCGATGCCTCGAACCTGAAACGCAATATGTTACTTTTTGAACAGGTAAGTGATTTGGGGATTCCGACTATTCTAGCACTAAATATGCTTGATGTAGCCGAAGAAATGGGTATTTCTATCAATTCGGGTAAACTTTCGAAGATTTTGGGTGTGCCTGTAGTAGAACTGAACGCCCGTATGGGTATCGGAGTAGATGGGCTGAAGTATACTATTCTGAATCAGCTAGATGCCAAAAAGACCCACATCAATCCTCCTATTTTTGATGATAAAGCCGAAGCAGTTGCTTCTGAAGTACGCAAGAAATACAACATTTCTAATAAATATCTGGCATTGCAGTATGCAGCTCAGTCGTCTAAAATGATGTTTCTGGGCAATAGTGCCCAAAGAGACCTTCAAACACTGGTTAACGACCATGATTTCAACCCTGACTCTTTCCAGTCAGCCGAAACAATCAATCGTTATCATGACATCAGCGGTACATTAACCGAAGTGATGCACGAAACCGGAGCAAAAAAAGAAACAATTTCAGAGAAGATTGATAAAATATTACTACACCGTATCTGGGGTTATGTTATCTTCCTGAGCATTCTGTTTCTGATTTTCCAATCTGTTTTCTCGTTTGCCGAATACCCTATGGACTTAATTGACCAAGGTGTTGCGGGCTTAAACGATTGGTTGAAGTCTGTATTGCCAGATAGTGTTTTGGTAAGCCTGCTCACCGATGGGCTAATTGCCGGCGTTGGTGGTGTAGTTATTTTTATTCCTCAGATTGCTTTTTTGTTTGCCTTTATTTCGATTCTTGAAGAATCAGGCTATATGGCTCGTGTGGTGGTGCTGATGGATAAATTGATACGTCGTTTTGGTATGAGTGGCAAATCGGTTGTGCCATTAATCTCGAGCATGGCTTGTGCTGTACCTGCTATTATGTCGGCACGTACGATTGGTAGCTGGAAAGACCGCCTTATTACTATTATGGTTACGCCCTTAATGAGTTGCTCGGCACGCTTGCCAATCTATACTATTCTGATAGCGCTGGTTGTACCCGACACCAAGGTTCTAGGATTCTTCAATATGCAAGGTATTGCTTTAATGGCATTGTATTTATTAGGTTTTTTCTCTGCTCTTGTAGCAGGCTGGATAATGAAATTGATTCTGAAGTCTACAGAAAGAAGTTATTTCATTATGGAATTGCCTACTTATAAAATGCCTCGTTGGAAACAAGTAGGTTTTATGATTATAGAAAAAGTAAAAACCTTTGTTTTTGAAGCCGGTAAAGTAATCATAGCTATATCAATAGTACTTTGGGTATTGGCTTCTTATGGCCCGGGTGATAAAATGGACCAAGCTCAACAACAAGTAATAGCCACAAACCCAACACAAACGGAAGAAGAACTGGCATCGAAAATAGCATCGGTAAGACTTGAAAACTCTTATGCAGGGCACTTTGGTAAGTTTATCGAGCCAGCAATTGCTCCCCTAGGCTACGATTGGAAAATTGGAATCGCCCTTATTACTTCGTTTGCCGCACGTGAAGTTTTTGTAGGTACTGTTTCTACTATCTATAGTATAGGCGCTGACCCAGACGATGAATCGACGATTAAAGAAAGACTACGTAACGAAATTAATGCTAACACGGGCCAGCCGTCGTTCTCGATAGCCACTTCGTTTTCATTATTGATATTCTATGTATTTGCCATGATGTGTATGAGTACCATTGCCACGGTTTATCGTGAAACCAAAGGTTGGAAATGGCCACTTATTCAGCTAGGCTATATGTCGGTGCTGGCTTATGTTGCGGCATTGGTGGTGTATCAGGTTTTGAAATAAAACTTTTTCAATAACATTTGCGTTTGTTTCTCAACGGTACTTCCTGAACCTGATTCGGGAAGTATTGTTTTTTATACTAATTTTGTACCCCACTATATTCATCATTTATGATTGGCGTAACAGCAGATAATAAACTTAAAAGACTTATTGTAGTAGGCGATAAAGTATTGGTAAAGCCCAATAATCCATCAGATAAAACCAACTCGGGTTTATACCTGCCTCCTACCGTAACCGAAAAAGAAGAAGTTCAAACGGGCTATATTATAAAAGTTGGGCCGGGGTATCCGCTGCCACAACAAACCGAAGACGAGCCATGGAAAGAAACTGAGGAGAAAGTTAAATATATGCCTTTGCAAGCTCAGGAAGGCGACCTGGCTATCTATCTGCAACGCCATGCCATTGAGGTAATGTATGAAGGCGAGAGATACGTTATTCTGCCACAGGCTTCTATTCTGATGCTTGAGCGTTTTGAAGATTTAGGTTAATTTTCTTTTGCTCGTTTGGCAGCAAAATCGGCCTCGTCCATAAAAACCTGTGGAGGCATGATGCCTTCAATTCGATGGAGAACTTTTCCCTCTGGGGCAATAAAGATATATGTCGGATACGAATCTACCTTGTATAAGTTTCTGACAAGCTGCCCCTCAGAAGTATCTCCATCGACTTTGTAATTAATAAACTGCTTATTGAATTTCTCTGCTACACGGGCATCAGCAAAAGTATTGGCGTCCATCCACTTGCAAGGCCCACACCACGTGGCATATACATCTACAAAAATGATTTGCTTTTTGGCTTTGGCTTCTGCCAGTATCTGCTGCATGGTTTTATCTTGCCCCTGTACAAATTTCATTTGCGCATTGGCCATATTGCAGAGCAGTACGGATAGTAGTGTAAATGTGAGTTTCTTCATAAGATTTATTCAAACATAACAAAGCTAGCAATTTCTTTGTAACGTTTTTAAAATAGCGAATGAATTGCAGTTAATCACTCAATCACAAATCACTAATTCACTAAATTACTTAATCACCGCCGGCAAAATATACTCCTGCATCATTTTATCCACCTGTGGGTGACCATACGGGCGACCATACGCTTTGGCCGTGATAACTACCGTGAGCGGAATATCTTTGAATACATATATTTTACTCCCCCCATTACCTGTGCAATAGAATGTCTCATAGTTTTTGCCTTTTATGGTAAAGGTTTTGTTCCAGAATAAAAATCCGTAATATTCATTGTCTCTACCGCCAATAGGCAATTGCTTTGTAAATGTTTTGGCAACCCAGCTTGCCGATAAAAGTTGTTTACCTTTCCACTTGCCTTTGTTTTGATACAATTGTCCGTATCGGGCATAATCTAGTGTCGACATACGTAAACCTCCGGCAGTATTTGCGACTTTCTGTGGAGTATATTGCCACTCGTAGTTTTTAATACCTAATGGCGAAAAGAGTTTCTTGTCGGCATATTTTTCCAGCCCACCATGTACCGATTTGTCAATCACATCGCCCAATACAACCACCCCTGCCGTAAAGTAGTCCCAACGTTTACCATTCGCTTTCGAATTGTCCATTGGTAAATCCAATGCAAATTTTACCCAGTTATCGGTCGGGTACATATTTTCTTCATTGCCCGGTGATTCCATATTAGAATCGTTCCCATTAAATGCCGAACTCATGCTAAGTAAATCTCTTAGTTTTACACTGTCTTTTTTAGTGCTATAGTTGGCATATTGTTTCAAATCATAAAACTTGTTCAGTGTCTGGTTCTCATTTTTAATATAGCCATCCTGAATAGCAAAGCCCATCATGGTTGAGGCAAACGATTTACCAACCGAGCGTGTATCATGCAGCGTATTTCTATCCGCTTTATTAAAATATTCTTCCAGCAATAGCTTCCCATCTTTTATCACCACAACTCCGGTTATTTCTTTTAGCTTATTCAATGCTATCAGCTTATTCATTTCCTCAATTTTCGGCTTGTCGATAGGTGCATTTGAAATTTCCCAGCCTGAATTTGCTTGAATTGGCTGCACAGCTATTTCTTCCTGCGTTAGCACAGGCGTTTTCATAATCAATTGTACTTCGCCCTGAGCTATTATATCACCAACTTTTATTTCGCCTAGGTTTATATAAGGCCGCATTTCTATTTTCAGTTGATGCGTTCCATCTGTAAGCACTTTCTCTCCCCCATTCAGCATGAATCTGTTGAACATATAAATAGCCCACCAATCTTCCCCTTTCGAGCTTGTTATCGGCACTCTGAAAGTGGTTGTGGTATGTTTTTTCAGTCCTGCGCCATAATGTAGATTTTCGGTGTAGACAGACTTACCATCAACATAAAACGTAAACTGATAATTACCTTTCTTAATGAGTTCGTCGGCAGGTAAATCGGGTGCTAATTGGTGAAGATAATTAGTGATTGAATTGGCAAGAAATGGCCGAATGCTTAAGTCTGATACAGGTTTTAACTCATAAGCTGTCAGGAAATCGGTTTCTTTGAGTTGCTCCAGAGGAATATTACTTCCCATAAAAACGATTCGCCCAGCATTGGCTTGATGCAATGGATTGACGAATCCGTCGGTTTCAACAATGTCATTTGTTTGTCCATGAACAGTGATAGTGCACACGGATAGTAAGATTAAAATTAGCTTTTTCATTTTTCATATTTTTTAGAATTGCAAAATTAGGTATTAGGCATTTCTAAAAATAGAACAGAATTAACATCAGCCAAGAATAATTTTACGATATTCTAGTGGATTAACGCCATTAATGGCCTTGAAACAGCGGGTAAAGTGGCTTTGGTCGGCAAAACCACACTCGTAGCTTATATCGGTGAGAGATTTGTTTTTGTGCGAAAGCAATGTAAGTGATTTTTCGACTTTCAGTTTTCGGATATACTCGCCTATGTTACAATGAAAATACTTAGAAAAGTCTCGGGAAAGATGCACAGGGTGAATACCTAGTTCATCAGATAATTCATTCAAGCTCCATTGCTCAGCAAAGTTTTCATGCAATAACTCCTTCAATCTACTTACCCATGTAGGATTTTTGTAGATAGTCGTTTGATTATCTTTCTCCATCTGGCCGAGCAATTGCAGTAATAGGGTTTGAACACCTAAATTAGTCGTCATATCGTCGGTTTTTGATTCTCTGAAAATCTTATATAGCACTAGCTTTAAGGCCGGATTTGAGATATTAATGCTGCCAGTGAGCTTATCCAGACTAAAATCCAAGTTATCAAGCCATTGATGCGCCAATTCAATATGAAAACCACGAGTAAAGCCGGGTGGCTTTATGTTATAATGAGGTTCTTGCCAATTATGAAACAACAGGCTTCCGGCGCTGCAATTATATACTTCTTTCTTGTTACCTTCTATCACGTTACCCTGTAAGATAAAAGTAAAATAGGCGTTTTCGTGATAATGCCAATCTACTTTATCGAGCGTGTATTCGGTATCAGTCAAAGTAATACCCTCCAGCCTGATAGTCTGGTTAGTTTGCCCATGAAATTGCCCTGTTTGTAAGTGTTTCATTGGATTGTTGATCACTAATATATTTGGCGCGAGCTTCCGGCTCACGCCAAATATATTTTACAACTGCGTTTTATCATCAGGTTCGAAATCAAGTGCGATTGAGTTCATACAATAGCGCTTGTGTGTTGGTGCCGGGCCATCATCAAAAAGATGCCCTAGGTGCCCGCCACAACGCCCGCAAAGCGCTTCTATGCGGTTCATACCGTGCGAATGGTCTTCTTCAAACACTACGCTGCTTTTGTCTTCTTGTTCAAAGAAACTTGGCCAACCGCACATACTGGCAAATTTGGCATCAGAGCGGAAAAGCTTATTGCCACAAGCAGCACAGTAGTAAGTACCTTTGCCGGTGTAGTCCCAGAATTTACCTGTAAAAGCCCTTTCGGTTGCCTTTTGGCGCATAATTGCGTATACATCAGGCGGTAGCACTTTTTTCCACTCTTCATTACTGATATTCAACGGGGTTTTATCGGTATGTGAGTAATACGGATTACCTTTTTTTAATTCTTCGGTTTGCATAGTATTTTGTTGGGATTTATTCTGACAACTAAGGAAACTTAAAACTGCTAAAGAAAGAATAAGTATTTTTTTTAGGCCAACAGGTTTTATCATAACAAATATATTGATACTTAAAAATTGATGAGTCTTTCAATTAAACAACGTTTACTCAACAATAAATGTTTCAATAATATAATAGCTAATGAATTTATTGCCGAGCTGGTTTCTCTACAACTCATTTTAATTTCCTTCAACACTATCAGTTTTCAGAAACCATATATTTGCTGTATATTTAAACACTGAAACCTACTACATATAATAACAATCTGAATTTCCTCTAATAAATGAACAACCTGCATATTAAAATCATAAGAAACGACGAATTGTTTCTTTTTACCAATTTAGGGGATGAAGCTATAATGATGAATACCTCAAATGGAGTTTTCATGGAGCTTAATAGGATAGCTGTTGATATATGGATGTTTTTACAAGAACCCATCTCAGTAGAAAACCTAATTAAAAAGCTTACTGATAAATATGAAGTTGATGAATCCGTCTGCAAAAATGAAACAGTAGTTTATCTACAAAAAATGCTGAAAGAAAAAATGCTCCATAAGCTAGCTGATTAAAAGACTGAGCGAGTTCGCTAAAAATATTTGACTTAAAACATTACCCATGACATTGTTTTTTCTAGAACCTTGTCTTGGTATGACTTTATATGCTTCGATAAGATGAGTGCAATTTTTGGCATTATCAATAAAAATAAAGTATTAGTAAAACTGACAGATATTAACACCATGAGCCAGAAACTCATGCATCATGCTATTGATGGCAAAGACATTTATTCTGCTGAAAACGTAATGCTTGGGTATCATCATTTAATGACTCATGCTACGCAGGAAGAAGAGAAAATGCCATTTGTGTACGAAGAATATATTGTTATTGCTGATGCTCGTATAGACAACAGAGTAAACTTGTCCGTGTTGCTAAATATTAGAAAAAAACAAGAAGATATATCTAATGCTTTGTTGCTAATAGAATCGTTTAAGAAATGGGGAGAAAACTGTGTTGAGCATCTGGAAGGTGAGTTCAGCTTTATGATATATCATAAAAGTACAGGGTCTTTTTTTGCTGCCTCTGACCACATTGGTCACAGAAGTTTTTTTTATCATGATTCGCCCGAACGATTCATTTTTGCCAGTGAAATAAAAGCAGTTCTTGCTGTAAAATCTTCACCACACTATTTCAACGACGACTTTATTGTTAAATGCTTTGTCAGAAATTATAATGGGTATACTTACATAAAAGATATTCATGCACTAAAGGGCGGTCATAGTTTGGTCTATAACCCTCACAAAGGTCTGAGGCAACAAAAATACTGGACAGCCCAAATACCTGGAAAATATAGGTTTCAGTCTTTGACACAATGGGGAGAATGCTTGAGAGAACTAATGACCGAAGCTATTGAACAGCGCATCTCAACCAATCAAGCTGTTGGGGTTAAGCTAAGCGGAGGCTTAGACTCTTCGTTTATTACAAGCCTCATAAGCCAGATTTTACTCAAAAAGAATAAATCTTTTACTGCTTTTTCATCAGTCTTAGACGAAAACGACCCTAATAAAGCAAACGATGAAAGTTTCTATATCAATTTATTAGGCAAACACTTGCCTAATATGGAGCAGGTATTTATCTGCCCTCCAAAACACATAGGCCCATTTCATAACCTGAAACGCCTATTTGAAGAGGCCGATGGCGCATTTAACCCTTTTCATTATCTGGATACCACTTTTCTTGAAGCTGCTCAAAGCCGAAACATAAGGTTACTTTTTAATGGTTACGGTGGCGACCATGCCATTTCTAACACCAGAAGGTCATATTTATACCAACTAACAAAGGGGATGGAATTTGGTGAGATATTCAGGATTCTTAAATTACTGAAGAAAGGCTATGGTTACTCAGTTTTACAATTAGTAAGATCTGATATTCTGGCATATACTCCTTTTTATATTTTTCTAAAGAAAACCTTAAAAAAGAAAAGTGATGATAATACAGATTATTTTTCGCCGGAAATCGAAAAAAAGATAGTCGATTTTGATAGAACTTATAGCCTTGATTTGAAAACTACGCTTCTGGATGCTATGAACAACGGCAACCTGGGACGAGACCACCACGAAGTTTATTACAGAGATGCTCATTTTGGTTTACGCAAAACAACACCTTTTCTAGATAAAAAACTACTGGAGTTTTACCTAGATGTACCCGAAAAAGTGCTATTTGATAATGGCTTAAGAAGAGGTCTCATCAGAGAAGCAATGAGAGGATTGGTACCTGATGAAATTGTTTGGCGCAAATACAAAAAGGCTTATTCACCCGATTTTCAAGATAGAACAGGTGCCTTAGAGATATGGAGAAATAAACTATTATATGCCCCTGAATACGAATCGACCCGAGTGTATATGAATAAAAAAAACATAAAAGCTCATTTGCACAAAGGAGATATTAATGCTACCATGAGCGTACTCATATTCGTTTTTATTCAATGGCTAAAAGACCATAACATTGAGTAAGTATACCTTATTTTTAAAAATATTATTAACCTCTACTCCTAAATTTTTATTATGAATCAAAGTACAATCCCTGAATTTCCGGATAAAGACCCTAAAGAAAAAAAAGATACCTGGATAACCCCAGAGTTTACTATTATCGAACAAGAGCGCATTCAAGGCGTTGGTGACTCAGGTGGTGACTTCGGATCACTTGAAATTTCTTAAAGTCCGGAAGGGAGCGCAATAGCTCCCTCTTTTACTTAGCCTAAGCGATATATTAGCTAATATTCTCTAAAAACTACCCATAAAAAATCCCGATTCCACCATAAAGGCAAAATCGGGATTAATTGGTTTAAGCATAATTCTGATTAATTCAAGTGCTAGTTTTATAGTACTAACTTATGGATAAACGTCGTAATTATAAGCAATCATTTTAAGTTGAACCGATACCCAAAAGCAATACTCAATGCCCCATTCCTAAAAGTTATTGATTTTATATCAGGTTCTACATCAGTAAAACCATTGAAGCCTCTAACATCTGCAAAAACAGAGCCTTTTCCTAGTATATATGAAGCACCAATACCTAAAGAGAAACCAATATCATTTTTTGAAATGCT
Organism: Emticicia soli; assembly: GCF_037860775.1. NCBI lineage: Bacteria > Pseudomonadati > Bacteroidota > Cytophagia > Cytophagales > Leadbetterellaceae > Emticicia > Emticicia soli. Next base: position 328,728 of record NZ_JBBEWC010000006.1, read on the forward strand.
TTCTTTTCCATAAACAATTTTTTCTGACGAAACTGAATTTCCATCTGTTTCTGTAACCTTACCATTAAGCCCTAACACTAATGAAGGCCCTGCAAAACCATATATGCCTATTTGCTCAGTAATACTGTAATCGTATCTTAACAAAACTGGGATTTCGATAGCATTGGTTACTATTTTCAACTCATAATCATCATAATAATCCCAATCATATCCTTTTATACCTCTTTTGGTAATAAATATTTCAGGGTTAATTGAGAGAGATTTAACAGGTAAAGGAAAAGTTGCAGAGAGTCCTATATTTATTGAACTCAACCTTTTTTGATGTGTTAAATCAAAAACTCCTAGAAATCCATCATTACCAATCCACTTTGAGCCCGTAGCTCCAATTTTCAGCGCAATCGTTTGTGAGAAGGCTTGAAATGATGCACATAGTAGAATCATCAACAGTAGCTTTTTTTTCATTTTAATTAAAGTTTTATTGTTTAGGCTTAATTCTTTTTCAAACTTTGATAAATTTCAGAAGAATGCATAATAGAAATAATACTACTCATTAATCAATAACCATCACAAACACAAACCCGATTAATAAATACCGCTAGCAAATATTAAAAATTAATAAACACAAACAAAAAATAATTATTTATCGGTATATTTTTAATAAAAATTAATGCATTTACCCTAATAAGGGAGATATAAGCGAAAACTAAACCCTTGTAAATCAAGCAATAAAAAAATCCCGATTCTACCATAAAGGCAAAATCGGGATTAATTGGTTTAAGGCCAATTGTTTATTAACTCAAAGAATTCTTACAGAATTCTAAGCATTTTTTCACCTCAGCAACCGGATTCGAGCCTTCTGGTACTTTGTATTCTAGTTCGATAGTTGCCGGGAATTTATATTTATTGTCTTTTATCAATTTCAAAGCCTCTCTGATAGGCGTATCTCCTTGCCCCCATACTACGTTGCCTTTGCCGTGCTCAGGTGTCTGGCGGTCTTTGATGTGCATACTCACGATTTTGTCATGTTTCAATTTAATGAAATCAAGCGGTTTCGGGTTACCTGCGGCCACGAAGTGTCCAAAATCAAGGTTTAAAGCATTGGCCGGAGATTGTGCTAAAGCAGTATCCCAGAAAGTATAAGTTTGTTGCTCGTGGCCATGATACCCTACTTTCACACCCACTTTCTCAGCGATTTTGCCCAATTTCAAAGTATGTTCATCATTTGCCGGATGCTCTAGTGTTACTTGATTAGCCCCCAAAGCTTTAGCGGCTTTCATACCAAATTCAATTTCTACATCGCTGTTGTTACGGCCAAAAGCATTTGGTTTGAATGCATATATTGACACCCCTGCTTTTTTATAGATTTTGCCTAGTTCTTCAAACTTCGCCATAGAAGCACCTGCTCTCCACTTGGCTACCTCAGCATTGTATGATTTCATTTGTGCTTCGGCATCTTCCAGTTTCTTTTTCTCTTCTTCGGTCATTTCCTGTTTTTCGTTTCTTTTTCTCATCAACGGAAAAACAGAACGCATATCAACATAGCTCTTAGGTTTACCTGCATAGATTTCGGCAGGGTCGCCCATCAATTCAATGGCACTGATACCTGTTTCTAATACATATTGCAAAACGGCTTCTGCGCTTTGGTCAGGCATTTCTCTGAACGAGTAAGTAATTACGCCAATCTGAACACCATTAATAAGTGAATTGGGTCCGAAAAGATTTTTGATGTAAGCAGGCGCTCCGAAAACAGAATTGCTTGCCAATACCGAACCCGAAACAAGTGTTGCGGCAGTTCCGAGAAACTGGCGACGTGACACAGAGAGATTGTTTGATTTTTCCATTGTATTTTATTGTTCGCTACTGATTTTACGAATTTAATATAATTAATTGAGCTCAAATATTTTTAATTGCTTCATTGTCCATGGAATATCGTCCTCAGGATTATCTACACCCTGATTAAGCTTTATTCTGATAAATTTAGCCTTTCTAGGATTCAAAGCTATAATATTATCACCATCTTTTCCTTGTTGTGAGGCTAGGCTAGGTTGCCAGTTTGTACCATCGGCCGATGTTTCTACTGTGTATATTCTTGGGTAGGTTTGTACCATTGGTCTTTGCCCTGGTGGCGTATTTGGTTTAGGCACCCAACCTCTTTTTACCATTGCAGCCGAATTAAACTGTATTTCGCTAACGGCTGTTTCTTTCGGAAACTCAATCTGATACCACATATCTTTGGCTTGTTTTACACCTGTTGACCAGCCTTCGTAAGTAAACGCACTTGTCGGCGACACATTGCCACCAATACGGGTTGAAGCCGTGTTGCTGGCGGTTACTTTCCAGCCATCACGTTGTTGTAATTCGTGCGGCACAAGCTTAATAAGTTCGTCGTACTTATACATACCTGCTTGGCTAGCCGTTTTCTGGCGTATGCCTGCCACCACATTAGGCGACACTAAAGAAGCATCGTTCGATAAACCATTGCGGATGTAAGAAATCACATCAGCTACCCATTGGTCGGGTTGCTCTTTCATGCTTGCCATCATGCCACCTGCGTAGGTTTTGCCTTCTATGGCGCCATCCATTCCGTGCAACAATACTCTTATGGCATATTCCGGGTGCGCCTGAATACGCTGTGAACCTGCCAACGCCGGAGCTAATAATTTGCCATCACCTGCCGGCGTACCCATGCCATTGTTACCGTGGCATTGCGAGCATAGCTCGTTATAAATTACAGCACCTCGGCTTAGCATTTCCTGCTGGTCTTTACTTAGTTCGCCTCCTATACCCAGTCCTCTGGTAACCCTTGGTGGGGTCATAATCTGCTCACCAACCAGTTTCACCCCTGCGGCTTTATTGTTTGCTACTGTATTTTTGATATTAGCTTCTAAATCAGGCACTTTCAAGAACTTACTGCTCAACATGGCCTGCACTACCACGTCGGTATCGGTATCGTTCAATGCAGTTTTGTAATTGGCATCTAATTCTTTTTGTCCGGCTTTATAAAGCGTTTCACCTGCTCTTAGCGCTTGAATGCGTATGCGAGGGTTAGTATCGTTGGCTAGCTTTTGCACTGTTTCGGTTTTCAAAGCCCCCAAACCTTCAAGCGACCAGATGGCGTGTATGCGGGCCTGTACATTCGGACTATTTAATGCCATTTTTTCTAATGCCGATACCACCGAAAGGTCTTTGCGCAATACTATTAGTTGCTGAGCGGCGTCTCTCCACCAGCCATTCGGATGTTCAAGGTGTTTTACCAGAGCCGATGTTTTCTCGTTCAACATCTTAGGCTTGGTTTTGTCTCTTTCCTTGCCGTCGTAAGTAATACGCCAGATACGCCCCAAACCTACTACTTTATCTAATTGGTATTGTTCGATTTTTGTACGTAGGTAGGTACCTTTTTGTGTCCATTGACCTTCCTGAATAATGCCATGATACATATCTACTATATACATGGTGCCATCAGGCGCAGTGGCCATGTCAACCGGACGGAAAAGCGGGTCGGTAGAACGTAAAAACTCAGACTGCTGGTCTTGATACACGTTATGGAGAGTAGTTAAACCCTCTTTTACGACAGGATTTATCTGGCGCACAATGCGGGCTACCGGCTCACCATAGAAGTACTGACCTCTGAGCGATTCCGGTAGGCGGTCTCCCCTGTACACATCATTTCCTGCCGAACCGGTAACGCGTTTCAACGAGCCATCAGGTTGTCTGATTTCGTCCATACCTCCCTGCATATCCGATATCTTTATAGCTGCTCCCCACGGAATATCAAAACCTTTGGCAAACTCGTTAGGCACTTCAAAGTTTCCGTAATGAATCGGAAACTGGAAGTACGACGGCAAGCCACTTGCACCGCCCTGAAACCATAGTTTACCCTCATCATCGTGCGTGATACCCCATTGAGCACGGTTAAAACCTGTTTTTTCACGTATTACACCGCCCGGCGTTTCCCTTACCCTGAAAGCATTTACTGTGCTATATAGCCAGTTGTCCATGCCCCAGTACATAAAAGCCTGCTGATGCTCTACATTGCCCGAACGGCCATATTTATTGGTAAAAAGCTCTTTTTTATCGGCCTTGCCATCGCCGTCGGTATCGGTATATTTATAAACATTGTCAGCGTCCGACTCCATCGTGAGCACGCAGTCTTTGCCATAAGGCAACACAAAGCGTGGGAATATCAGATTATCAATGAAAGTAGTGCCCGATTCATAAACCCCGTCATTGTCTTTATCTTCCCATCTCGAAATCCGGCTTGTTGGCTCTAGTTCATCTTTAGAGTCGGCAGTGAGCATATAAGACCTTAACTCTAGCACATACATACGCCCGTTGCCATCAAAAGCGATAGCACCCGGTTGCTGAATAGCAGGCTCAGTCAGTATTGGTTCAATGCGATAGCCCGGAGGGAGCAAAAAATGCTTGGCTTCTTCGGCGGGATACAAGGGCTTAACAGGTTGCTTTTCCTCTAAATCAACGCCATTCCAGTCATCGCTTTTAGGGTCTGCCCCTTCCGGCAAACTCAATTGCGGAAGATTGGCCGAAAACGAGCTGATAACGTCTTTCACCAAATCTTGCTCAGGTATAGCAGCCGTAGTTTGGGTAGGTTGGCTTGTTTTACAAGAACTTATGAGGTAGAGACAAAAAGCAACAGGTAAGAAAACTCTTAGGGTTTTGGAAGGCATTTTCTTAGATACTTTCATTTTTTTATTTGAAAAATAATATTTCAATAAAAATACTTGATTGTTGTACATACTTCCAAAAAAATCGACAAATACCCGTATAAAGACGGCAAATTGGGGAATTACAAAATATAGAAGGTGATAAAATTAAGAGTAGGTTCCGCTATCTTTAATTATAAGCTAAAACAAGATGAGTCATAAACTTCACTTTTGCTTCATCAACTTCAAACTCTGCTCCAGTTCTTCGGTATCAATGCCTTGTTTCTTAGCCAGCTTAATTGCTTCTTTTTCTATGGTAATGGCTTCTTTTTTTCTGCCTAGTTTGGCTAATAAATTGGCGTAGGTGTCTAGGTTTCCTGGTAGTTTCAATAATTCAATTGAGCGTTCCGACCATCTTAAGGCTGTTTCGAGTTCGTCTTTGTTTTCTATTAACTGCAAATACCCAAAGGCATAATCATTCAGTTGAAAGGCAGTCAGTTTTTCGGCATTGTTTTGCATTTCTTCCAATGCTGCCCGATACTCAGGTGTATTTTCATTAATACCTCTGGCTTTTGCGTTTTGTATAAATCGCTCGGTTTTCTGCTGTGTTTCTGCTGCCAATTCTTCATTGGTTTTTGCCAGCAAGCGGGCACCCTCTTTAGCTGCAATCATTCTGAAATTTTCGGCATCACGGGTCATTTTGGCATAATCGAGCCTGAATTTCCTTTCTTCTGCTTCAAATCCGACCTCACTATACGAAGTCTGTCTCACGGCTTCAATCAGCCGCTCAAATAGTGCTTTGTCTTTATTTTCAACAGCTATTTTAAAGGTATTCCGTTTAGCTTTTGAGATACCATCTAACACAAAACGCTGCTGCTCGGGTGTCATGTTCATGAAGCGTTTCAAGGAAGCAGTCAGAATCTCAAAAGCCTTTGTGTTAATCACCTCAATATTCTCCGATATTATCATCAATATCTTTTCGGTCTTATGTGCCGACTCCGGTACGGCTTTCAGGTATTCGTCAAGCATTATTGCGGTTGACTCACCATTCAGCTTTTTTCGGTTAAGCAATTCATACAAAAACTCCTTATCTCTGCGCCCCTCGGTGTAGTCTTTTTCCAGCTTGGTAAGAGGCGTAAAAACCTTAACTGCCTGCATGGCTTTGTCGGCTTCTGCCATAAACCTAGTGGCAGGCATAGAACCTTCAATTCGGTGCACCAGTTCGCCATCGGCATTTATAAAAAGGTAAGATGGATACGCTGTTATCAGGTACTTTTTTGCCAAAGTTATTCCCTCGCCTTTTTCGGCATCAATCTTGAAATTGACAAAAGAAGCGTTGAACTTCTCGCCTACTGCGGCATCGGTAAATACCCTGTTGGCCATTGTTTTGCATGGCCCGCACCAGGTGGTATAAATATCTACAAAAATAAGTTTCTGCTGTGTTTTGGCTTCGGTGAGTATATCTGCCCATGTGCCCTCGGTAAAACTGATGCCTTTTGTGTCTTTGGCAGAAGCAGCAGAAACGATAAAAAACAGCAAACAGAGTATTTTTTTCATAGAATTAAGTGTGTTTTTGCACATTTCTAACAAATTTATATGATTAAATCTACATCATGAAAACTTCTGCTTTTTTTTGAGAGGTTTTCGCCCCAAATTTGTTTCTTTGAATAGAGGATTTATTAAATACCTTATATCTTACAAAAATGTTTAGGATATAGTCTCGTGATATGACAACAACGACTTCAAAGACAAATAATTATAGACAAACACTCTGGAATGCGGCGCTCTCATTAGGTTTACCAACAGCCATGTGGCGCTTGCCCAAACAACATACGAAACACTTTCTTACGTCTTTTCTTAAAGAGCCTGAGCAAATCAAGATAGAATTTGAAGAACTGGGCCCGGGTTTTGCGTTTTCGCCATTTATTAATCCAGAGGGGAACGATACGTACTTTCTAAAAGCCGACTTGCACTATATTTTTTCTGATACGACTAATTACGAAAACGAAGTATTTCAAGAAGTCATAAGTCCTTCGTCTCTTGACCCCAGTTTTATAGAATTACAAAAGGCAAGGCTTTCGGCAAAACCCTTTTTTTATACCCAAAACGGTGCTGTTGAAGAAGCTACGAAGAAAGAAGACTTTATTGAAGAAGTAGAGACAGCAATTAATGAGATTGAAGCCGGAAATTTTAAGAAAGTGGTGCTTTCAAGGACAAAAATTATTACTATTCCCAACGATTTTGAAATAGTATCGGTTTTTGATAAACTATGTAATGCCTACCCCAATGCCTTTGTGTCGGCGGTTTCTATTCCAAGCTTAGGTATTGTCTGGATGGGTGCAACACCCGAAACGCTGGTTAGCCAGGATGCGCAAGGAATATTCAGAACAATGGCACTGGCAGGTACGCAGTCGGCTTATGATGCCGATGGAAATCTAATTAAAACATCGGAGGCGATGTGGCGACAAAAAGAGATTGAAGAGCACGCTTTGGTGAGCCGTTATATTGTGAGTTGCCTGAAAAAGATACGGGTGCGTGAGTTTGAAGAAGAAGGGCCAAAGACCGTAATAGCCGGAAACCTGATGCACCTGCGCATGGATTATAGTGTTGATACGGTAGAAATCAATTTCCCTGAAATGGCTACTGTGATGCTCGATTTGTTGCATCCAACCTCGGCAGTTTGTGGCATGCCCAAAGAACCTGCCAAGCAGTTTATATTGGCCAACGAAAAATATAACCGTGAGTTTTACAGTGGATTTTTAGGTCCTGTGAATATCCAGCAGGAATCTCATATTTTTGTTAATTTGCGTACTATGAAACTGCAAAACGGTGTAGCTACGCTTTATGCAGGTTGTGGTATAACGGCCGACTCAAGCGCAGAAAAAGAGTGGCTCGAAACTGAAATGAAATTGCAGACTTTAGGTAAGTTTTTGGGATGAAATTTACGCCTGTGTATCTTTTAGCAACGAATTCGGTTCGTAAGACTGCTTTATTTTTTTATAGTATTATTTATTAAGGTACGCAAAGTAGAGACAGGGCATTGCCCTGTCTCTACAATATTAGGCATTCCAAAGAACGTTTATTTCTTAACTCCTAATCATTCGGTGTAGACGTTAGACAAAATCAATACAAAAAAGGGAATAAGCGTTAAAACTTATTCCCTTTAGTTTTATAAAAAGCCTTGCTTATTTTTTACCGAATAATCGACTCCAGAAACCTTTAGCTTTTTGTGTTGCTTTTTCTGCTGCCTCGGCCGCTTCATTGGCTAATTCCTGTGCTTTTGCTTTTGCCGTTTCAATGGCTTCCTCAGCGTCTTCTTTTATGTCTTCCAATTTATCAGCCGCCTGATTTTTCAGCTCATTGATTTTTTCTTCGGTAGCATATTTGTTTTTAAGCTCTTCAAATTTCTCCGATGCTTCTGCTGCAAACTCCTGTGCTTTAGCTTTTGCCGATGCTGCTGCTTCTTTCACATCATCTTTAAAGTCTTCAAACTTATCGGCTGCATCTTCTGCCACTTCTTTTGCCTTAGCTTTTGCCGACGATGCTGCATCTTTTACATCATCTTTAAAATCATCAAATTTATCTGATGCACTAGCGGCTGCAGCTTGTGCTTTGGCTTTAGCGGCATCAATTGCTTCGGCCGCATCTTCTTTCAAATCATTGATTTTATCGCTAGCTGTTTCGGTAAAAGATTGTACTTTTTCTTTGCCAGCTTCAACTGCTTCTTTGGCATCAGCTTTTACTTCAGCCGCTTTTTCGGCTGCTGCAGTTTTTACCTCTTCTACTTTGTCTTCTGCCGCAGCTACTTTTTCTTCTACTGCTGCTTTTACCTCTTCAACTTTGCCTTTGGCTTCTTCTTTTAGCTCTGAGGCTTTTTCTGCTGCTGCGCTTTTTACCTCTTCTACTTTGGCCTTAGCTTCTTCTTTTACCTCTGCGGCTTTTTCGGCTGCTGCGCTTTTTACCTCTTCTACTTTGTCTTCTGCCTCAGCTATTTTTGCTGTTGCCGCTGCTTTTGCTTCTTCAACTTTAGCTTTGGCTTCTTCTTTTAGCTCTGCGGCTTTTTCGGTTGCTGCGCTTTTTATTTCTTCCACTTTCTCTTCTGCAAGTGCCACTTTTTCTTCGGCTTTGGCTTTTACCTCTTCGGCTTTAGCAGTAGCGGCTTCTTTGGCTTCTGTAGCCTCGGCTTTAATTTCTTCTACTTTTGCTGCTGCTTCCTCTTTTGCTTCTTCTACTTTCTCTTCGGCGGCGGCTTTTGCTTCTTTAGCGGCAATGGCTGCCTCTTCTTTTACCTCAGCAGCTTTTTCTTTACCTGCTTCAATGGTTTCTTTAACAGCAGCTTTTGCATCTGATACTGCATCATTACTTGTTTCTTCAACTTTATCGGTTTCGGGTTTCTTACTAGTTGCCATTTTTTGTTAAAAGTTTAAATGTGTAATTTATTGAAAGAGCCTATCGAAGAGAATATGCAAAGATTATCGTCTGTGGTACAAAGTATCTTGTTGCCTCAGGAAAAATAACACTCAAACCTACTCCGAAAATTTTATTACAAATAAAACCAAAGCAATTGATTTTTAAGCATTTAAGACGTTTTTTTATTATTAAAATAACACACAACGTTTGACTTAATCTTGTTATGTTCAAAATACTTATAAAAGCTTAACTAAATACTTGCTGCTCGTGTTTAAACTTACTTAAAACTAATAATTAAATGCGCCACATGCGGGTTTAGTTTCTGAGCATTGGGGTTCTTAGATTCAAAAGAATTATCGCCCAGTAATTTATCCACAACATTGTTTAATGTCTGGTCGTCATAATCATAGCCAAGAATCACCGATAAATAACTGGTGCTATCGGCATTCATTAATTTACCACCGTTCCAGTCTACTACCGAGCCACCATAATCCCAGCCAAAGCCTGAGAAATTAAAGGGTTTTCCGTTTATTCTTTCTAACTCTGTCAGTTTTGTACCTATTTTTACACCTGTTGTTGTGTACCAATCCACCTTATTCAGGTTGCTGAGTTCGGCAAAACCTACCTCAACATACGCAGGGTCTTTAAAGTTGAGTGTATCCTTCCATGTTATATGCGCTTCATTAGGTGTGCCTTTATAAAGTATTGTTCCTATCGAAAACATGCCTTCGGCACCATAAATGGTATCGTGAGGGCTTACGTTTTCACTACCGAGTAAATCTATTAAGCCTTGTTCGCTACTTGTGCTGTTTACCACTCCTGCTTTTTCGCCCGGAATACACTCCCAATCTACTGTCTTTTTTGCGGCAGAATCGGCTAAGGCTGTAGAATCAGTAGCTTGTTCATTATTATTTGATGTACACGAATTAAGTAATAGAACAAATAAACTCCCAAGTAGTAAAAATCTCATATCAGAATTGTTTAAGGTAACTTATTTTAGCAATTACGTGGTCTTCGGCCTGTGTTTGTTTCAACTGTAAATTATCGAATCCTCGATGGTTATAAACCACGTAAATATACGATAATGGACGATACTCCCAAGACAAACGTATGTTGTAATTCTGTGAATTGTTCTCAGAGTTTTTCTGATAAAAGCCTATCACCTGCACCCTCGGATTCAAAGCAAAACGCCCTTCAATGCTATACAAATCTACTTTGGTAGAAGTATTAAGTTCGCCTACGTTTTTGAAATGGTTGCGGTTATAGCGTGCCTGTATTGAAATATGTGGAATTGGCGCTAGCAATACACGCATATCGTGCCCATTTAAACGACCGTTAAAATAGGTTCCCCAGTTAAACTCAGTATTAAAACTGATAAACTTTGATGGGTCGGTGCTGGCATAAATCTGATGCCTTACATAATTATAATCACCCGTGCCTATGTATACGCCCAGAGGCTGGAAAGGCTCGGTAAGACGCTGAAAAGTTGGATTGACAAGATAGCCAAAGAATCCACCTCGCTGAAAATTCAGCCAGATTGGGTTAATATTCAATTGACGTTCAATAAGTTTTCCGGTTGAAGCCTGATGGTAAAATTCTGTCATGATACCCGGCTCAAAGGCCCTGATAAATTTCTTGAACGGAATCCATTTACCTCGATTAAAGAAAAATATACCTGGTGTAGTACCTATCACATCGCTACGAGAAACAAAGCCCATTTCGGGGTTAAAATTCTTGGTAACAACAGATTGTGTCCACCAGAATTTCAGTTGGTTGGTAGTATAATAATACTGAGCCAAACCCGAAAACCCTTGCTTGCCACCATTGGTTGAAGTTGAGTAAACCGCCATTGTATTAAGCGAATGAGATTCGCTCAAACGGAAAAACCCATCTATTGTGCCCGTCATGTTACTACCATCGGGGCGATTCTTCACGGTTACAAGCCCGCCAATACGGTTTTGTTTACCAAAGTTTTCAGAGTATCGCCCAACAAAGAAATTAGTACCGGGACTATCGCCCACCTCTCGCTGGCGCATGGCAATAGCACCATAATTACGTTTCAGCGAACGATACACAAAGCGAGCACCCACATCAATCGGAATCGGGTTTCCTCTATCATCTAAACCAATTCTACGGCTGAAAAATGGCTGCACACGCATAGTTCCGCCCGAAAGGTCATCGTTTGGCCCTACGCCTACCCCAAACAAAGAAGCATTCTCTAAGAAAAACTGTCTTCTTTCAGGAAAAAACACCGAGAAACGAGTAACGTTATTTACCTGACGGTCGGCATCGGCCTGTGCGAAATCGGTATTGGCCGTGAGGTCTAAAATAGCGTTGGGGTTAATTGCCCATTTGATTTCACCTCCTATCTTATACGTATTATCGTTCGGCTTGTTATCAAAATTCTTATATCTGTCGAATGATGTCAGAAAATACGGCTGTACACGTAAATTGGTAGACGGTGGCGGCGGCTGCAAGTTGGTCAGTACACCTGCGTAGTCCATACGTGTGTTAGTAAACGAACGTGGATAAGGCGAAAAAGCCGTTTGTTCATTAGTTAGCCGACGGTTACGGAATATGTTAATCCCCCAGTTCTGCGTCAGAGAATCAGTTTTCGGGTACCGTAGCGTTTGCCAGGGCACAGCCATTTCGGCAACCCAGCCCGAGTCTGTGCGGCTAGTTCGTACTCGCCATAGGCCGTCCCAGTCAATGTCATAATAAATATCGTCGAACGACAGAAAGTCTCTTTGTACACCATAGGGGTTAGTAACCAAAGCCATCGCATTGCGTTTATCGTTGAAACCATCAAACGAAACAGCCACTAAATCGTGCTGACGGAAACTGAAATCCCGTTTGAAGTCAGTAGCCCTGATAGCTTTTTTTCCTAGAGAATCACTGGCAAAAATGCCAAAATATAAATAGTACTTGTTATAAAGCACCCTTACTTCGGTTCGTTGGCTTGGTTTTTTCCCCTGAAAAGGCTCAATCTGAATAAAGTCAGCTATTGGTCTGGCCAGTTTCCATTCAGCATCGTTCATTACACCATCAATTCTTAAATTGGTGCTTACAGCTACAGCTTCAATCTTTTTTTTGATTGAGTCTGGTTTAAAAATTTCGGCATCTTGAGCAAAAGAGAAAGAGGTAATAAAAAATAAAAAATAAGGTAGTTTTCTTATCATAGGTTCGTAGCTTTTCACATACACAAAAATAGCAAAAAGTAGCACTTCATACTATTTTGCGTACAAATTAAGTGATGAGTTGTTATAGCAGTGTATTGAGTTGTTGAATCATAGCTTATAGTAGAGTAATTAGCGTTTTCTTAAAATATCATTTATTTTATGCATAATATCATTTATTCTACAAATGTTATCTTCTATTGATTAGCTTTGCTGCGAGCGCTAAACCGGCTCAATAGTAATTTTTTTACCCTTATAATTTTAAATACTATGATGTTTACAAAAACCCTACGATTATTAATTTTATCAGTTTTAACTCTCGCCTATTTTCAATCAAAAGCATCTACTGTCGACACTCTGGATGTGCCAAGTGCTGTAATGAAAAAAGCTTACAAAGCAGCAGTTGTATTGCCAGCATCTTATGCCAATAGTAAAGCATCTTATCCGGTATTATATCTGCTACATGGGGGAAGCGGTCATTTTCGTGATTGGCTTACACAAACACCAGACAAAATGCTGGTTAGAAATCTGGCCGACCAGTTTAATATGATTATCGTAATGCCAGAAGGTGAAACCTTTGGCTGGTATCTGGATAGCCCTTTCGACCAGAACAATAAGTTTGAAACCTACATTACTAAAGAAGTTATCCAAAAAATAGATAACACTTACCGCACTGTACGTAGCAATAAAGGCCGTGTAATTACGGGTCTTTCGATGGGTGGACACGGTGCTATGTACCTTTCGAGCCGACACCCGGAATTGTTTTGTGCAGCAGGCACTATGAGCGGAGCAATGGACATGAACTACACTAAGTTTAAAATTAACGAAGACTTTACGAAATCGCTTAAAGCCCGTTTTGAGAAATTACTGGGCACATCAGATACTTCGAACGATGTATTTGTAAAAAACTCAATCATCAACATGGTTGATGCCATTAAGAAAAACGGTATGCCTATTACAATTGATTGTGGTGTAGATGATTTCTTGATTGACGCTAACAGAGAATTGCACAGCCGATTGCTATACAATGGTGTTCCGCACGATTATACAGAAAGACCGGGAGCACATACCTGGGAATATTGGCAGAACTCATTACCTTATCACCTGCTTTTCTTCCAGAAGGTATTAAGAGCGAATGGTGTAGCGGTTGAGAAGTAATAAATACTAGGGCGAACAATTTGTGGCGCGAACTTTTAGTTCGCAGTAGGTCTATAAATATTTCAAAACCATAAATTGTTGGAAATGAAATTATCTAGTTCGACTTGTAGCAATTTTATAAATGATACACTCTGATGCCAACTGCGAACTAAAAGTTCGCGCCACAAACATTTGTTGCTACTACAATTACCCATACGAAAACCCTCCAACCAGAGGGTTTTATTTTTTATGATACAGCCCAAAACCACCCCAAATCTTGTTTACGGAATTTTATTGTACATGGGAATGTTTGTTTACTAAGCAATTTTATAATTTTGCAGCACATTAAACAAAGGAAGGTATATTATGCTTGTAAATATTTTTAAGTCGAAAATCCATAGAGTGAAAGTAACTCAGGCAGAGTTAAATTACGTAGGAAGTATCACGATTGATGAAGATTTGCTCGATGCCGCGGGTATCATGGAAAACGAAAGAGTACAAGTTGTAAATAATAATAACGGCGAACGCCTTGAAACATACGCCATAAAAGGTAAACGTGGCTCGGGTATTATATGCCTCAATGGTGCCGCAGCCCGCAAAGCAGAAGTAGGCGATATAGTGATTATTATCTCTTATGCCTGGATGACGCAGGAAGAAGCCAAAACCCACAAACCCCTTGTAGTGTTTCCTGACGAGAATAACCGTGTTGTGAAATGATAAAAAAAGTTTTGCAATACCTTATCTCATTGGCTGTAGCCGGAGGTTTGCTGTGGTTTGTTTTTAAAGATATTGACCTGAATGCCCTTTGGGCAAAAATAAAACAGGCCGATTACACATGGGTTGCACTCTCGGGTGTATTGGCACTGGTGGCACACTGGAGCAGGGCCTACCGTTGGGCATTAATGCTACAACCTTTGGGCTATAATCCATCGGTTTTCAGAACTACTATAGCCGTATTGGTTGGGTATCTGGCCAATCTGGTTTTTCCGAGAGCCGGAGAGTTTGCACGTTGTGGTACTTTAAAAAACCTTGAAGATATTCCGTTTGAGAAATCTTTCGGGGCTGTAGTGGCCGAGCGCATAGCCGATGTATTGGTGTTATTGGTACTTATTCTGCTAAATCTGGTACTTGAATTCGACCGCCTCAGTGCATTCTTTTTCAATTTCTTTGGCAATAAATTCAAGAACCCGATTTTATTATTTGGTTTAGGTGCAGCATTTATCATATTAGCCTTTATGGCGTATCTGACTTTTAAGCGCAATAAAGACAAAATCTCACAATTGCCACTATACCAAAAAATCAGTAAGGTTGTAGAAGGCTTGGCAAGTGGATTTTTGAGTGTACGTAACCTTAAAAACCCAATGGTATTTGTGTTTCATACGATATTTATCTGGGTTATTTATTACCTTACTACTTATGTACTTTGTTTTGCATTGCCAGAGACAGCCAACCTGTCGCCACTGGCAGCGCTTACAATCTTTGTAATGGGTTCTATTGGCATGGCTGCGCCTACGCAAGGCGGTATTGGCAGTTATCATTTTCTGGTAGGAAGCATTGTAGTACTTTACGGACTTTCAGAGCAAGATGGTATTACGTTAGCTACATTTTTACATGCCATGCAAGGGCTGTTTTTTGTAGTTATTTTTGGTGTTATTGCCTTTTTGCTCAGCCTCACACTGCCAAAGAAAAAGATTGAAAGTGTTTGATTTTTAGGGTACGAAAGAAAAAACTCTGTGTTACTTCGTGCAAAACTCCGGGAAACTCTGTGGTAAAATCTAAAATACTAAATGTGATACTAAAATCCTCCGACAACGTATAAATTTTGAATAATTTCATGACCGAATCCAAAATATTAAATAAAGAAGAAGCACAAAAACAAGTGCAGGAATGGCAATCTGAGGGCAAAAAAATCGTTTTTACTAATGGATGCTTCGACATTGTTCACCTAGGCCACATCGATTATCTCGAAAAAGCCCGCAATTTAGGCGATAAACTTGTATTAGGTTTAAACACCGATGCCTCAGTATCAAGACTTAAAGGCCCAAGCCGCCCCATTGTTAATGAGTACGCCCGTGCCCGCATGATGTCGGCTTTTGAATTTATAGATACTGTCATTTTGTTCGATGAACCAACCCCCAAAGAACTGATTGAGACACTTTGTCCGAATATTTTGGTGAAAGGTGACGACTATAGCATTGAGAACATTGTTGGAGCAGATTTTGTTATAGCTAAAGGAGGAGAGGTAAAAACCGTTGCCCTGGTAAATGGTTACTCAACCACTGCTATCATAAAAAAAATAAAGGATTTAGACTGATACCTTTTAGAGTAGGTTTAAATATTATTGTTCTGACCGCGCGGCGGCCGCCGAAAAGGAAAGATTTTTTATTTAGACAAGGCATATTTTGCAGATGTAGCCAGCAGCTACATCGAAAAATGCAACGAAGTATAGACAAAAAAGATGACTTTGCAGGTCGAATGATAATGGTTAAACATACTCTTTTCAAAATCCGTCAAACTACTATCAACTTTTAAAATGAAAAAGTAACGCTATGATTTTTGTAATAAGTATTGTTTTTATGCTACTTGGCTTGGCGGTTTCGTCAAGATTAAAGAGCAAATTTGCCGAGTATTCAAAAGTAGGATTAGCTAATGGCATGACAGGTGCAGAAATTGCCCGTAAAATGCTTAACGACAACGGCATATATGACGTAAGAATTGTACAGGTTGAAGGTCAGTTATCAGACCACTACGACCCGCTTAATAAGACTGTTAACCTTAGTTACGATGTATATAATGGTAACAGTGCGGCCTCAGCAGCCGTTGCAGCTCACGAGTGCGGGCATGCCGTACAACACAACATTGCCTATGGCCCACTTAAAATGCGTTCGGCCTTGGTGCCTATCGTAAACGTAGCCACAAACGCCATGAACTTCTTTTATATGTTCGGGTTCATGTTTATGGCCTATATATTTTCAAGAAATACAGCTATGGCACAAACAGTGTTATTAGCCCTGATAGTAGCCAACGCTATTATTGCCGGTTTTGCATTGATTACGCTACCAGTAGAATACGATGCCAGCAACCGTGCTTTGGCCTGGATGGAGTCGAGAGGAATTGTAAACAACCGTGAGCATGGTATGGCTAAAGACGCCTTGAAATGGGCTGCTCTTACGTATGTAGTAGCTGCGGCAGGTGCAGTAGCCAACTTACTATATTATGTAAGTATGTTTCTTGGTAGAAGAGACTAAGCGCATCTAGCAAAAAAATATTGGGAAACCATCAATCAAACAAGCTTATTAATTACTTTTGTTTGATTGATGGTTTTTCTGTTTTTTATTCATTTTAATACTATTATCTATTGTGATTTCGACCTTCAACTTCCCTACCAAAATACGCTTTGGCGCAGGTGTCGTAGACGAACTGGCTGATTACCTGAAAGACAACGGGCTTTCAAAACCACTCATAGTTACCGACCCTGTGGTAGCAAACTTGCCTTTCTTAAAGCGAATAGTAGAAAACTTACGTCTTAAAGGCATTAGCTCCGAGGTTTTCTCTGATATTCATAAAAACCCTGTTAAATCAGATGTTTATAAGGGAGATGAGGCTTATTATGCAAGCGAACGAGATAGTATAATAGGTATTGGTGGCGGTGCCGCAATGGATGTTGCAAGAGCCATTTTGTTGCGTATAAACCACAGAGAAGATTTATTTAAGTACGATGATTTGATTGGCGGAGACATCTATGTAACCAACGATGTACCGCATTTTATCACAATACCCACAACCTCGGGCACAGGTAGCGAAGTAGGCAGAAGTGCGATTATTGCCGACGACGAAACACATCAGAAGAAAATTCTTTTTTCGCCTAAATTACTGGCAAAAATAGTTTTCGCCGACCCACTTCTTACAATGGACTTACCGCCATTTGTAACAGCAGCCACAGGCATGGATGCCCTGACACATAACATGGAGGCTTTTGTAGCTAAAATGTATCATCCAATATGCGAAGGTATTGCACTAGAAGGAATTTCTCTCATCCATAATTCATTAGAAAAAGCAGTACTTAACCCTGATGTAGACTCACGCAGCAAAATGTTATTGGGCTCAATGATGGGTGCTATTGCATTTCAGAAAGGTTTAGGTGTTGTGCACTCGTTAGCGCACCCGCTTTCGTCGTTGTTAGATACACATCATGGCTTAGCCAATGCGGTAAACATACCCTATGGCATGAAGTTTAACATAGCAGGTTTTGAAGATAAATTCCGCCGAATTGCCCGCACGCTTGACCTGAAAGACGAAACAGGTGAAGCAGTAGTACAATATCTTTTCGACCTCAATAGTCGCATCAATATTCCACATCGTTTAAGAGACATTGGCGTAAAAGACGAGCATATAGAAACACTAGCCGACCTAGCTATTGCCGACTTTGCCCACCCCAATAACCCCAAACCTGTGAGCAGGGAAGATTTTAAAGCATTGTATCTGGAAGCCTTGTAAGAGTCGCCCCAGTGATATCATAGGTTTGAACAAAATAAATGCACTAATTTCTTGCAATATTTAAACATATTGTAAGAAAAGTACATTTTTTGCTATTATTTTTGTTGTAAACATTTATCCGTATTATACCTATGAAAGCGATTCTACTTTTTTCTGCATTAGTGGCATTGCCGCTATATGTTTCCGGGCAGCAGCTTTATAACTCCCCACAGGGATACAGTTATTTCATAAGAGGGGCTAAGTTTACAGATAACAACCAGACAAAAATTGTTATTAACGAAAAAGGTGATACTACACTTGTGGCCTATTACAATCCGCAAGATATAGTTAACCAAACCTCGCAAGAAATCTCAAAGGTTTTTAAAGGTACTCCGTTTTTTAAAAATGGTTGGTACAAGGGCACAATTAGCTCAGAAAAAGGCAAAGATATGAGCTTTCTGATGGCCTATAATATTCAGAAAGATGTTGTTTACATTGTAGAAAGTGCAAAAAATGATGCTGTGGCCATACGGCCAACAGAGTTTACCATTGAAGGCCATACATTCAGGAAATACGAAAACATATTTCTTGAAACGCTTTACATGAAGCAAAACATTTTACTGAAAGGTTACAATTGCACATTAAGTAGTACGCATGTCGAGAAAACAGGATATGAAGCCCAGGGTGGAGATTTTGCCTACGAGGGAGAATTTACAAAGTCGCATAAATATTTCACCATTCAAAATGATATGCTACAGGTAGTTTCTACGGGGCGAAAAGCTTTGCAAAGTTTCCCGAAAGAAAAACGAGCATCATTAGAACAATTTGTAAAAAACAATAAAATCAACCTGAAAACCGAACAAGGTTTGGTTGAAGTATTTAAGTATTACGATACGCTTTAGGAATATAACGTTTTAAAAATAAAGCCGATTCTATCTCATGTAGAATCGGCTTTACTATAAAAAATCTATCAGAACATAATAATAATCACCGAGCCGATTATCATTATTATACCGCCTATTAGCTTCTTGTAAATATCTTGCTCTTTAAATATTCTGTACCCAAGAAAAATATTCACCAGCACCGACAATTGAAACAAGGATAAGGCATAGCCCACAGGTATCTGCTCAAATACATAATTGGTCGTAAACTGCATTAGCCCAATGCATACGGCAAGTGCTGCAAAACTGCCTGCAATACCTGCATTGATTTTGTTTGCACCTTTAGTTTGGTATTGTTTGCTCACTAAGAGCAAGACAAACGAAAAAATAGCTCCAAACCAGCACCAACTAAAAAACGCTTGTATGGTAGAAGAAAACAATATTACTTTTTTTACAAATATTGCCTCAGTAGCCGTCAGAATCATGGCCCATATTCTGAACTGAATCTCTTTTCGTTTAAATAAACTCCATGTAAAGCCCTCTTCGGTAGTGTTCAACACAAAATAACTTCCAGCAATTATTAGCCCCACTCCTACCAACCCCCATAGAGTGGGCATTTCTTGAAGCAGAAAAACACCTATCAGCATACTTATAACAGCCTTATAGGCATTAATTGGCCCGAGCACCGATAGGTCGCCGGCTTGCAAGGCTTTTACCAGAAACAAGTTACCTAATGCTCCCAATAGACCCATAATAATAGAATAAATCCAAAACTCTGATGAGATGCCCGACCAATCAAGTTTGAAAATAAATGCCAGACAACCCAAACCTAAAATAAAATACGTAAGAAAATTTACAAACAGGGGTGAAATACCACTAATAGTAAGTTTTTTCTGAAAAACATTAGCAACCGGATTCGAGAAGATTCTTAATAAAATAGCTATGGCAAGTATGGCAATTTGGGTAGTCAAGTAGGTAATAAGTTTAAGTTTGTAAGAGCTATTCTGAAAACAAAATTAGAGATTAAATCAATAAATGATACAATTTCAGGTCTGAAAGGCTAATTATTCAAAATAAAGTTATAAATTACTAAAAACTGATATTTTACGCATCAACCACAACAAACCATGCCCATCATCTCTTTAATTGCTGCTATGAGTGAAAACCGAGCCATTGGTCTTAACAATGCTTTACCCTGGGAACCTATTCCGGCCGACTGGGATAATTTGAAAAAAGTTACGGAAGGTAAAAAAATGATTATGGGCCGAAAAAGTTATGACAACCCACACCGCATATGGTCTGAGGTGGGTAATTATGTTATTACTCGTCAACATGATTACGAAGTTGAATCAGGTTTTGAAGTTGTAAGCAGTTTAGAAGAAGCCATAGAAAAATGTGCCGACCAGACCGAAGTTTTTGTGCTGGGTGGCGAAGAAATTTTCAGATTAGCTATACCCTTAGCCGACAAGCTATACCTGACGCTCGTACATGAGACTTTTACAGGCGATACTTTTTTTCCGACTTTTGATGAGAGCGAATTTGATGTAATAGAACGCAAGGAATTTAAAGCAGGCGAAAATACGCCTTATGCTATTTCTATTTTGACATATCGGAGGAAAAGCTTAAATTAGAACTGAAATTAACTAAGCATAGCAATGATACTTGCAACTGAGAAATGGACATATAGTGATATGCTAGCCAAACTGCCTCCCGAATCTCGCTATGAAATTCGGAATTATCATCTGATTGATATGCCTTCACCTACTGAAAAACATCAGGAATTACAATTCAAATTAACTTTACTATTAGGCAATTATATTGTTTCACACAAATTGGGTAAATTTTATCAAGCTCCGCTTGATGTTATACTTGATGAAGGTAATACTGTTCAGCCCGATTTACTTTTTGTGAGTAATGCCAATAAAGATATGATAAAAGAACGAGGGATATTTGGTGCACCTGATTTACTTGTTGAAATTGTTTCAAAAGGCTCTATCATTCGTGATTACGTAGAAAAGAAAGAAGATTACGAAAAATTTGGTGTAAAAGAATACTGGATTATTGACCCTCAAAATCAATTTATTCAGATATTCAGCCTTGAAGCCAATAAATATATACCTTATTCCTCTGCCGATGGAGAAGAATCTTTAAGTGTAAAATCGATTGTTTTGAAAGATTTCGAATTGAAATGGAGCGAATTGTTTGAATAACCTAAAGCATTCTATCACTAACCTTTTGTAAAAAAGCATCACGGTATTTTTCAGAAATCGGGATGCTTTTTTCGTTGATAATCACTTGGTTATCGCTTATTTTTTTGATTTTATTGCAGTTGATGATGTAAGACAAATGTACCCGGGCAAAATTAGCAGGCAAAGACTCTTCCAGCTCACGCATGAGTTTATAAGTAATTACTTTGTCGGCATCTGTCACCAAAGAAACATAATCTTTTAAGCCTTCGATATACAAAATATCATCATACTCTAGTTTAATAATCTCTCGGCCCGACTTCACAAAAATATGAGATTCAACTACATTCGCTCCAACTATCGGTTTTGTTGCTTCTGTCTGCTGCAATCGCTTCACCGATTTCAGAAAACGCTCAAACGTAATAGGCTTCAATAGGTAGTCGAAAGCATTTTTCTCATAACTCTCAATCGCAAACTCAGAGTAAGCCGTAGTGAAGATAACTTTCTGTTTTTCGGGCAAAAAACTCTTTAGCTGCATACCCGTCAGATAAGGCATTTCAATATCCAAAAAAATCAAATCAACCTCGTTTTTCTCCAGATAAGCAATGGCTTCCATGGCATTGAAACACTTACCCACCAAGGCTAGAAAAGGCACTTGTGCAATGTGGTTTTCCATCAAAGCAACTGCCAGTGGCTCATCATCTACAATAAGGCAAGTTAGTTTCATGATACGGGGAACGATAGAGAGGCATTAAAATAAGTATCTTTACAATAAGCTGTAAACTCAAAGCTATCAGGGTATAGCAAGGCCAGACGCTTCTGCAAATTAGCCAGACTTCTCCATACTCCTGCATCCTGGCTGAAAGTTTTGTTTTTTACTGTATATTTTAAAATGTTATCTGCTAAACTCAAAGATATTTCAGCTTCATTGTCTTTCATGGTTTTGTTTACACCATGCTTAAAAACATTCTCTACAAAAGGCATAAGCAGCATTGGCGGCACCAGAAAGTGCTGGTTGGGCAGCTCATTTCTGAAAGTTAATTTCAGGGGGTTCAGCATTCTTATTTGCTCTAGCTCTATGTAGTTTTCCAGAAACTTAATTTCGGTGTCAAGCATTACTTTTTCTTTGGTGGCTTCGTCAACAAAATACCGCATCATGTCTGATAATTTAGCTATCATTTCAGAAGTTTGGGGCGAATTACTGACACTCAGCGAATAAATATTGTTAAGCGTATTGAACAAAAAATGTGGTTGTACCTGTGCTTTGAGCAGGTCTAGTTCTGATGTTAATTGTTTGTTTTTCAATATCTCCTGCGTGTGTAACAAATCAACGT
This sequence comes from Emticicia soli, assembly GCF_037860775.1. NCBI lineage: Bacteria > Pseudomonadati > Bacteroidota > Cytophagia > Cytophagales > Leadbetterellaceae > Emticicia > Emticicia soli. The sequence continues at coordinate 350,989 of NZ_JBBEWC010000006.1, forward strand.
AGTCGATAGAAATACGAAGCAGAAAGCCAAACAAAAAAGCCAGAAACTGGGTAACTAGCACAAACGAAAAATGCGAGAAATTCCAACCATAAAACAGATGTTTGCCTACATATTTATTGAGTAACTGATCCTCGACAAGCATTCTAAAAAAAACAATGATACCCAGAAAAAACACCGAATAGATTGAGTATTGCCAGTGTTTTTTCTGTAAAAAAAATCTTTTTATCAGAAAATTGGCGTTTCCGTAAACGGTTATAAAAAAGAAAAAAATAAAAATAGTGGCTGTGGTCAAACCTATAATCCAACTGATTTTCTGGCTCAGATAAATAAGCAACATGGCATAAACAATAAGCCATAGCACTATTTGTATGAGTCTGAAATTGATTCTATCCTGCTTCATAGCCAAATTTTCAGTTTTTAGGCGAATATCCCTAATTTTTTCGATACTTACCCGTTTTTTTTCGATGCTTTTCTTTGGACTGATTGGGTCGAAAAATCAGCAGAAGCCGTCTAATAAAATTTCAGAGGTTTCAATTGAGTCATAATATTGCAGCATGAAAAGTATGAAAAAGCTCATTTTATTATCGCTGGTGGCTTTTATGCCCACCCAACAAACCAATGCACAAAAGACTCCTTATGTAGCATTAGACATCATCAAGATTAAAAATGGGCTTTGGGAAGAAGCTCTCTTTTTCTTTGAAAACAACTGGAAAGTATATCGGGAAGATGCCATCAAACAAGGCATTATTAGTTCGTATCAGCTATTAATTAACAGAGCCGATAGTGTAAGCAACAATATCATACTCATAACCCAATATCCTGATAGCCTGGCTTATGTAAAAAGTGAAGAGAACTTCCGACCAATTCTAAAAAAGCTCCGTCCTAATGGTCCTATCCATCTGAACGAAAAACAACGTAAAGATTTTATGGAAATTGTTGTTTTCAACGGGTACAAAGTATGGATTGATGATAAAGAAAAACGAAAATAAACCCACGTAATCATGCAAAAATTAATGCTCACTTTCTTCTGCATTCTCATGCAACTTTCTGTAGCCTTAGCACAGAAATCAGACATTGAACTGGTAACAGAAACGGTTCAGAATTACCTTGACGGTGGTACTTATGGAGATACGGCCAAAATGGCCAAAGTTTTTCATCCGTCGGCTACTATGAAGTTTGTTGATGTAAAAACCGGAGAGTTCAGAGATGTGCCCATTGCCAAATACCTTGAAGGCGGCAAAGCCAATGCAGGCAAAAAATCAGACCGCAATACCCGAATCCTGACTATTGACATTACCGGAACAGCCGCACAAGCGAAAATTGAACTAGACTACCCTACCACAAAACTCACCGACTACTTCAATCTATTGAAGATTAATGGCGAATGGAAAGTGGTAAGTAAGATTTTTGCCCGAGAAGACAAAAAATAAGATTATATAGTTTGTTAGAAATCGGCTTAATCTATGCCTAAATATTGGCATAGATTTTTTTATTGCATTTTTCCAATAATCATCCCGCTAAAAATCGTAATTTGTTGCACTGATTTTTTATTATACCTATTACCCTGTTTTTTTAATAATTACACGCATGCAACACACTCGACTCCTATTAGGGCTTCTTACGCTTTTCTGTATTTGCTCTTGTGAAGAAAAAACAACTTATGAAATTATCATCAAAAACGGCTTAGTGTACGATGGCAGCGGTGGCGAGCCTCAAAAAGCTGATGTGGCTATTTCGGCCGATACTATTGCTTTTATTGGCGATTTATCAGGCCAGACAGGCACTAAGCAAACCATCGATGCGCAAGGGCTTGTTATCTCGCCCGGCTTTGTGAATATGCTCAGTTGGAGCACCGAAAGCCTGATTCAGGACGGCCGCTCTATGGGTGAAATAAAACAAGGTGTAACACTTGAAGTAATGGGCGAAGGCGACTCTATGGGGCCATTGAGCGATTCGGTAAAAGCCTATGCACAACGCCTGCAAGGAGATATTAAATACAAAATTGAATGGACTACCCTTGGCGAGTATCTGGCCTATCTGGAGAAAAGAGGCGTTTCAACTAACGTAGCTTCTTTTATTGGCGCTGCCACCGTGAGAGCCAATGAGCTAGGCTATGCCAACCGCCCACCTAAACCCGAAGAACTTGACCGCATGAAGCAACAAGTGCGTAAAGCGATGGAAGAAGGTGCTATGGGCGTTGGCTCGTCGTTGATTTATGTACCTGGTACTTATGCCAATACTTATGAACTAACCGAGCTGGCTAAAGTGGCCTCAGAGTACGGCGGTATGTATATTTCGCATGTGAGAAGCGAGGGCAATAAGCTGGAAGAGGCCGTTGATGAAATTATAAAAATAGGCAAAGATGCCAATATACACGCCGAAATTTACCACCTGAAAGCCGCAGGCAAAGACAATTGGCATAAGCTAGATAAAGTAATTGGCAAGATAGATAGTGCCCGCAAAGCTGGTATCAATATCACAACCGATATGTATAATTACGTTGCTGGAGCAACGGGCCTTGATGCCGCTATGCCACCTTGGGTACAAGAGGGTGGATTGCCGCAATGGCGCCGCCGACTAAAAGGCGAAGTGATACGCAGAAGAGTTGGCGAAGAAATGCAAGCCAAACAAAACGACTGGGAAAATCTATGCCTGGCAGCAGGGCCTGATAAAACGCTTTTGATTGGTTTTAAACAAGATTCGCTAAAAAAATACATAGGTAAAACCCTGACAGAAGTAGCGGCGATGAGAAACAAAACGTGGTATGAAACGGCTATGGATTTGGTGATAGATGATGACTCACGGGTTGATGTGGTGTATTTTTTGATGAGCGAAGAAAATGTAAAAAAACAGATACAATTACCTTACATGAGTTTCTGCTCTGATGCAGCCTCGATGGCACCAGAGGGCGTGTTTCTTAAATCGAGTGCGCACCCAAGAGCTTATGGTAATTTTACCCGATTAATAGGCAAGTATGTGCGTGACGAAAAAGTAATTTCTTTGCAAGAGGCCATCAGAAAACTATCGGCCTTGCCATGCGATAACCTCAAAATTCAGAAAAGAGGGCGCTTAAAAGTAGGTTATTTTGCCGATGTACTGGCTTTCGACCTCGCTAAAATGCAAGATAAGGCCACATTCGAAAAACCACACCAATTAGCCGAGGGCATGGTACATGTATTTGTAAACGGCCAGCAGGTTTTAAAAGATGGTGAGCACACAGGCGTAAAATCGGGTAGGTTTGTAAAAGGCCCGGGTTGGAAGCAGTAATTTTTAGATCTCAGGGGCTTATGCTTAAAACATTGCCCCTGATTTTTACTCCAATACAGCCTTAGCGGCATTTCTGCCCGGTATTCCGCTCACTGCGCCGCCTCGGGCAGCACCCGAGCCACAGATATAAATATGTTCGTAAGGTGTTTCTACACCCCAAGTGCCAATAGCAGCAGTATCTTCGGCATAAAACCACGACAAGCCATTATGAAAAATATTACCTCTTGGCATGCCCAGTTCTTTTTCTAAATCAACAGAGCTTTTGGCTTCTATGCACCAATTACCGTTTTTATCTATAGCCAGACAATCTTCTAAAGGCTCAGCCAAATATGCGTTTATGCCTCGCAGAAACTTCTCTACTACCTCCTTCTTAGCTGTTTCGTTATCTTTCAAAAACAATTCATAAGGTAAATCTAAGCCAAAAACCGTAAGCGTGTGGTAACCCTGCGCTTGCAGCTCGGCCGACAAAATAGAAGGGTCGGTAAGCGTATGGCAATAAATCTCACATGCTATCAGGTCTGGGATTCTTCCTGATTCAGCCGTTTTAAATGTATCTTCCATTTGTGTGTACGACTGATTTATATGGAATGTTCCGGCAAATGCTTCCTCTGGTTTTACCTTTGTATCTTTAAGCAGAGGTAGTTTTTTCAACAAAAGATTAATCTTAAAAGCAGTTCCCTCTTCGGTTGGTTTAGCAGCAGATGGCGTATTACCCAGCAGTTTTTCTAGTACGCCAGGGGCAGCATTAACTAATATATCCTGAGCCAGTACTTCATACGTTTGCTTATTGTGCTGATATATTACCTTAAGCTCTGTGCCTTGCTCAATCTGTTTCACCTCTGAGCTAGCTATTATTTCTACACCTAAATCAATTGCCTTTTTTATCAATTGCGCCGCCACATTGCCCATGCCGCCTTGTGGTACTCGCCATTCGCCTGTTTTGTTGCCGATTATGTGATAAATAAAGGTTCGGTTCTGTAAAAGGCTTGTATCATGGGCATAAGTATATGAGCCAATTTTGGCATCGGTCATTAAAACCCCACGCAGAATATCCGATTTTACATGGCTTTCAATCAGCTTGCCAATAGGTTCTTCCACAAAGTTTGTCCAGAGTTCGGCTTGTCCTTTGGCTTCAAAATAAGCCTTCCACTCTTCTTTGCTTTGAAGAGGCGCAAGAAATGAATCCCAGATAAACTCGGCAAAAGTTTGTTGTTTCTGCAAAATCTTTTGGTACCCCTCCCACTCTGCTTCGCCATAACCCAAATCCAGAATCGATTGTTTCGAAACTTCTTCATCAACATTGCTGATAATTAAGCCTTTATCCACACCTTGCTGGTTATATGGCGTATACGAAGCTATATTTCGGCGCAGTAGGTTTACATCAATACCAAGTTCATTCAGTAGTTCTTTCGGAAAAAGACTTACCAGATATGAGTATCGAGAAAGCTTCGCCTCATAGTCGGCAAAAACCTTTTGTGAGGTTGTTCCACCACCTATATAATCGTTTTTTTCAAGTATCAATACCTTTTTGCCAGCCTTTGCCAGATAACAAGCCGCCACTAATCCGTTATGCCCACCACCAATTATAACCGAATTGTAAATCATGATTTATGCATAAAATAAAACAAGTACTTAACTATTTATTACTCAATTGCCGCCTTCTTTTCAACAGCTTCTATAAATATTTCTCTGATTTTATGATTAAAAGGATTCTGAACATCTTCAATTCGTTCAGGATGCCATTGCACAAGCGTCAGCGAATGTTCATTGGGTACTTTCCATTCCAAGCCCTCTACCACGCCATCTTCCGAAAATGCATTTATTACCAAAGTTTCAGCAGGCACATCGACCGACTGATGGTGCGCCGAATTGATTTCGCCCACGGTTACGCCCACAGTTTTGGCAAAGTCTGACTCCGGCAAAACTGCTATTTGGTGATAGCGGTCTTTGCCCTCATAATATTTAGAATGGTTGTTTTTACCGATACGCTCAATATCTCCTATTAAAGTACCGCCCAGATACGCATTAATAAACTGTAAACCTCTACAAATACCCAGAGTTGGTATTTTATTGTCAAACACATACTCACATACTTTCCACTCAAATTCGTCACGCTGCTCGTCCATAAAGGCTGGGTTACAGAGCGGCATATTCTCTGGTTTGTTATAAAATTTCGGGTGCACATCTTCGCCGCCTGTAAACAACACCCCATCACAATGGGCTATTTCGCTCAGGTTATTTTGCTTATATCCTAGTTTAATGATTTGTATACTAGCATTCTGGTTCAGTATCCATTTTTCATAAATCGGATGTTTTTCTCCACAATCCGTGATGCCAATTGTTATTTTCATCTACAAAAAAGTATTATAGTTAGTAGAAAAAGCCAGTGTGTATCCGCTTAATCAGAAATTAAATAAAATTACGGAGCTGTTTATTTAACATAGCAAAAAGCCCTACATGGTATGATTTTTGAGTATTAAATTGTATTATTGTAATACAAAAATTATAATTAATCGAGCTAAAAACAAATAGTTTAAAAAATAGCTGTTGAAAGCTTTGCATTGAGACCTAAAAACTTTTGTTTGTATCTCTCTGAACGTTAGCACCTACTGCTTTCATTCTTCATCCTTAATGCATATATTACTTAAGAAAGCTTTTTTATTGGGAAACCAATAAAATTTTGATGTTTGGTGTTTGAATTTTAAAGTATTTATATAACCGGAGACATGACAGATTTATTACCTGTGCCTACTAACGAAAAAGAAAGATTACAAGCGCTAAAAAGTTACAATTTACTTGATTCTGTTAGTGAAAAAGAGTTTGACCGCCTTACTCAATTAGCTTCTCTTATTTGCGGGGTACCCATTTCTGTCATTACCCTTATTGATGAAGACCGACAATGGTTTAAGTCTAAAATTGGTTTAGAAAACAACGAAACTACCCGTGATATTTCTTTTTGCCAATATACAATAATGGATGACATTATTTTTGAGGTAGAAGATGCTACAAAAGATACCCGGTTTAAAGATAATCCGTTGGTGACCGGCGACCCAAATATTCGTTTCTATGCCGGTTACCCACTCATAGACCCCGACGGCTACGCTTTGGGCTCGTTGTGTGTGATTGACAACAAACCGAAAAAATTAAATCAAGACCAAGAAACAGCTCTTACCTTACTGGCTCAAGAGGTAATTACCCAGATTATTGCCCGCCGAGAAAAAGAAGAGTTGAAACACTACGAAACATTATTTAATCTGTCTGATGATTTAATTTGTATGGGTGGAACCGACGGGCATTTCAAAAGAATCAATCCTGCATTTGAGAAAACACTAGGCTGGACTAATGAACAAATGATTGAGCACCCTATCGTTGAGTTTATAAATCCAGAAGACAGAGCACACACACAAGAGCAACTCACACAATTGGCCGAGGGTGCTGCGGTGGTGAATGTAAATAATAGATTCAGAACAACTGATAATAATTACAGACTTTTGCAGTGGGTAGTAACCAAAGACCCTGTTACTGAGATTCTTTATGCCATTGCCCGTGATATTACCGAGCAAAACCAAACAGCACAGGAGTTAATAGAAACTAAAAACCTGCTGGAATCTACAAGCAGAATTGCCAAAACAGGAGGTTGGAAAATAACACTTGATACAGATGAAGTATGGTTCTCAGAAACTACCAAAGATATTTATGAAGTAGAGGATAATTATCTGCCCACTATCAACGGCATGATAAATTTCACCAAAGAGGGCGAAAGCAGATACATTGCTGAAAAAGCGCTTCCACATGCCGTAGAAATAGGTGAGCCTTTTGATACCGAAATGCAGATTGTAACGGCAAAAGGTAATACAAAATGGGTAAGAGTGCTCGGGAAAGCCGAGTTTAAACATAACAAGCCCAATATTATTTACGGCACAATACAAGATATTGATAAAGAAAAACAAACTAGGCTCGAGTTAGATAAAGTTAATACCGAACTAAAAGCCATATTAGATGCCGATTCGGGCGTATCAATTATTACTACCGATCCTTATGGCACCATCAGAACCTTTAACAAAGGCTCTGAATTAATGCTTGGCTACAAGGCAAAAGAGGTAATTGACCTAAAAAAAGCCAATATTTTCCATGCCCCTGAAGAAGTAAATGCTTATGCAAAACGCATAAGCAAAGAACTTAATATTGAGCTAAGAACGCCTGACGAATCGCTCATTGCCAAGGCCCGTTTAGGTACAACAGATACTAACGAATGGACTTATATTACAAAAGACGGCACCAGAATAACGGTTGAGTTATCATTGACACCGCTTACCAATAAAGAAAACGAGATTACCGGTTTTGTAGGAATAGCCAAAGATATTACAGCAAAAAAAATATGGGAGCGTAAGATAATGCTCAGCGAAGAGCGCCACAGGGGTTTCTTCGAACACTCGCAGGGGCTGATGTGTACTCACGACCTCAACGGTCGGTTCTTGACAGTAAACCCTGCCGGAGCAGAGTTATTGGGATATTCGGCAGAAGAATATCTGCAAAAAACCTTATTTGATTTAGTTCCGGCCGAATATGCCGATATTGTAAAAGCTTACCTTGCCCAAATAGAGCAAGTAGGGTATTTTAAAGGTCTTATGAAAGTACAGCACCGGGATGGAAGCATTAAAACCTGGATGTACAACAATATTCTTTCAGAATTAATCGATGGGCAGAAATACGTAATCGGCAACGCAGTAGATATGACTGAGCGTATTCTGATGGAAAAAGAGCTGATCAAAGCCAAAGTACAGGCTGAACAGAATGCTCATGCAAAAGACGTATTTCTGGCTAACATGAGCCATGAAATAAGAACCCCTATGAACGCCATTGTGGGTTTTGCCAATCTACTTAAAGATACTACACTGAATGAAGAACAAGCCGAATTCTTGTCGTATATCATTACTTCTACCGAAAACTTACTGGGCATTATTAATGATATTCTTGACATTTCGAAAATCGAGTCGGGGCATATTGTTATTGAAGAAGTACCATTTAGTATAAAAGAAATAACCAGAACCGTAAAAAATATTCTAAAAAATAAAGCTGACGACAAAGGCTTGCTTTTAGATTGTAATGTTGCTGATAATGTTCCGGATACCCTGCTGGGTGACCCCACAAGGCTTAACCAGATATTACTCAACCTTACAAACAATGCGCTTAAGTTTACAACTACAGGTTCGGTGAACATAATGGTAGAGCAATCTGGCAGTACAGATACAGAAAGTACAATCTCTTTTAAAGTTATTGATACTGGTATCGGTATTGCACAAGATAAATTGCAGATGATTTTTGACCGCTTTACACAGGCAAATTCAGACACCACTCGTAAGTATGGTGGTACGGGTCTGGGCTTAAGTATATCAAAATCGCTGGTAGAATTACAAAATGGTACCCTTTGGGTAGAAAGCGTGCCTGACCAAGGCTCAACTTTTGCTTTTACTATTACCTACAAAAAAGTAAAAGAAGAGCAAAATAAAAACAAAAATGGCAACAATGCCTTACTCCGGATCGACAAAGACGTACATGTACTATTGGTAGAAGACAATGTTCTTAACCAGAAACTGGCACTAAGAGTATTGGAGAAATTCGGGTTTACGTCTGACCTGGCAGTAAATGGTAAAATTGCCACCGAAAAAGTGAGAGACAACAAGTATGATGTTATTTTGATGGACTTGCAAATGCCCGAAATGGACGGTTATCAGGCAACTTTGTATATTCGCCAGGAATTAAAAGATAACACGCCGATTATGGCCATGACGGCTCACTCGCTGGTAGGCGAAAAAGACAAATGTATTGAAATAGGAATGAATGAATATATAACTAAACCATTCAATCAACGAGAACTCTTTGAGAAAATCACTAGTTTTGTCTGATTATCAAGACAAATAAATAAATTTAGGTTGTCAGATGCTTGTTATCAACTATTTATATGCCATAACAAGCACCTGAAAACCCGTTTCAAGATACTTTCTTACCCAAGTATTTACAATTTCTTAACATAGTTTCTTTCTACTATCGTAGAAACTTTCAGAATTTTGCATCCATAATAATATGAACACCAATATAATCATACTGTAATAACTTAACCCCAAAAAACTTATGTTTGGCTTAGAAACCGACATTTTTCTGTTACTCTCCTTCTGCCTTTTGGCTGCCTGCGCATTCGAATTCATCAACGGTTTTCACGATACTGCCAATGCTGTTGCTACCGTTATTTATACCAACTCCCTTAAACCAACGCAAGCCGTTGTTTGGTCGGGTATAATCAATTTTATAGGAGTCTTAACCGGCGGTGTAGGCGTAGGGATGAGTATAGTTAACCTACTACCCGTAGAATTATTAATCGACCAGAATGTGTATCATAGTATAGCTATGGTATTAGCTTTGTTGTTTAGCGCTATTATCTGGAACTTCGGAACCTGGTATTTTGGTATTCCGGCGTCTAGTTCTCATACACTTATCGGTGCTATATTAGGCGTAGGTTTAGGTTATGCCCTTCTGCCCGAAAACACAACAGGTGTTGCGGCGGTAAACTGGGACAAAGCCAAAGAAATATTTTACGCATTATTTTTATCGCCCTTGGTAGGTTTCAGCTTAGCTGTTATTCTGATGTTTACGCTCCGCAGAGCCCTAAACAAAGATGTAAGAAAACAGATGTTTGAAGAACCAAAGAAAAACGAAGAACCGCCTTTCTGGGTAAGAGCTATTCTGATAACTACCTGTACGCTTGTAAGTTTCTTCCACGGCCGTAACGATGGACAAAAAGGTATCGGCCTTGTAATGTTGATTCTGATTGGTATTTTGCCTGCTTATTTCGCTATTAACAATACAATTGATTTTGATAAAATCAGACCTGATTTAGATACAATCTCGCAGAAAATAGCAATGATTGACTCTACCAAAACATCAGACGTTGAGAAAGAAAGAATTGGACAAATTAAACAAAGTATAAGTTTTCTGAACGCTTTGGCCGATAGCAATCAAGTAGATAAATCTGATGCGTTAGATGCTCGTAAAGCCTTATTAACCATTAGTGGGAACACCAAGAAACTGGTAGACGATAGCGACATCAAATTAAGCGCCGCTGATAAAGCAGCCCTGAAAGCTGCCGCAGTGCAAGAAGAAAAAGGTATCAGAAAATATACCGACCACGCACCAATGTGGGTAATTCTGATGATTTCGCTTTCGTTGGGCCTTGGTACCATGATTGGCTGGAAACGAATTGTTGTAACTGTTGGAGAAAAAATCGGTAAGTCTCACCTTACTTATGCGCAAGGTGCATCAGCCGAGTTGGTTGCTGCAACTACTATCGGTTTGGCTTCATGGTTCAAACTTCCTGTTAGTACTACTCACTCATTGTCGTCGGGTATTGCCGGTACAATGGTGGCAAGTAAAGGTATTAAAAACTTACAGTCGGGTACTATCAAAAATATTGCACTTGCCTGGGTACTTACATTGCCCGTTGCTATCATATTATCAGCCACCTTGTTCCTTTTCTTCCGCTGGATATTATAATTTATCGCTTGGCAAAAGCTCAAAAAGCTGATTTCCCAAAAATCTTAAGTTTTGTTGCGAGATTCTGACTTATCTTTAGTCCAGAATCTCGCACATAATCAATACCGGGCATAATTTCATTAATTATGCTTTTACTCACCAATATGAAACCATTTTTAAAATTTTCAAAAGGCATTCTTAGCCTTCTGCTATGCCTGAGCGTAGCAAAATCAGTAGCTCAAGACCACGGTGCATTGACCGATATTGATACAACTACTGCCCGAAAACTTATCTCTACGCTCAAAAAATACGAATACATCGGCATAAGCGGCTATATCCAACCACAGTTTCAGTGGATACAAACCAAAGGAGCCAAAAACTTTAATGGTGGTGATTTTCAGCCTAATGCCAGCAATCGTTTTATGATGCGTCGTGGGCGTATCCGTTTCGATTATGCTCGTTTTACTAAAGAAAATAACCCTAAACTATACTTCATTTTTCAGTTTGATGGTACCGAAAGAGGTATCTTTATCCGTGATTTCTGGGGACGTATCTACGACACCAAATTTAATACTTTCTATCTCACAACAGGTATGTTTGCCCGCCCGTTTGGCTTTGAGGTAGGCTATGGTTCACCCGATAGAGAATCGCCGGAACGTGGCCGGATGTCGCAGATATTGATGAAAGTAGAACGTGATTTTGGTTTTATGGGAACCTTTGAACCCCGACTGAAAACCAATTTTCTGAAATACATAAAATTAGACGTTGGCTTATTCAATGGGCAGGGCGTAAACTCAGTTGCTGACTTTGATAATCATAAAGACCTAATTTCGAGGCTTTCGGTTAAGCACTTTAACCTTGCGCCAAAGCTTATCGTAAGTGGCAGTGTATCAGGGTTCTGGGGAGGAATGGAGCAGTTTACGAACCAGATTTATACCATGAATAACGCTACCCGCCGTTTTTCGGTCGATTCTTCGGCAAGCAATGTTGGTAAAATTGCGCCAAGAAAATACTTTGGAGCCGATATTCAGATACGTATCCCGAATCGTGTGGGCGAAACCGAGTTCAGAGCAGAGTATATAAGAGGGCTACAAACAGCCTTGCACAACACCACCGAAACCCCTGCGGTAATACCTATGGAAAATGGCAAATTAGCCCCCTTGTACATCCGTACTTTTGATGGTGCCTACTTCTATTATTTACAACACCTGGGCAGCAAAAAGCATCAGTTGGTATTGAAATACGATTGGTACGACCCCAACAAAAAAGTAAAAGGCAACGAAATAGGGCAAGGTTTTACGGCTGCCGACATAAGATTTAATACTTTTGGCATGGGCTACCTCACTTATCTGAACGAAAATATCAGACTGATGTTCTGGTACGAAATGCCACAGAATGAGAAAACAGCCTTGGCTGATTATAATAAAGACATAAGAGATAACAACTTTACCTGCCGGGTGCAGTATCGCTTCTAGAACCCTAGCGCTCTGAAAGTTACCTCAGTTTCTTCGGTCTTTTTTGCATTAGTACCCAGGGGCATTTGCTTGGTAGTTTTACGTTTAAAGATAGTATTGAAATTGCGTGTATGTTGCAGGCTTACACCATTTACCGTAACGTTGCTATTAAAATTATAAAAATAATTGGGCACGTTACGGCTATATGCTTTTAGCCGCCAGCTACCATCTTCGTTGAGCATCCACTCTACTTCACCACCATAAAAATAGTTTCCGGCGGTTTGTTCCTGATTTTGTAGAATAGTATTGTTTACACTCAGTTTCAGGCGATTATTACTGAAACGATACGAGAAATTAAGCTGCATATTATTGAACAGACTCTGACGAACATTGCTCAAAACACCAAGCTGCACCCCAATTTCAAGATTAGGGTCAATTTTCGAAGCAATAGTACCTAACTGATTGGTAAGCAAGTTACTTACGTTATCGAGCAATAGCTGTGAGTCAACAGCGTCTTTAAAACTGTTATCAGAGAATAATCTGTTAAGTGCCGTAATACCTACAAAGTTATTGGCTAGCAATTGCTCATCGTTTCTTAATCGTTGCTCAAAGGCAATTACTTGTGGTTGTAGATTGAGCGGTAAGCGACGTTGGTCAAACTTAATATCGTATTTTACCGTAGGTTTTGTCAGTTTATCAGTCAGAATCACATAGGCATTTACCGGATACGGCGTTTTCAGCTCGGCACTATTGGTGCTCGATACAATGCCATCGGGCAACAATACATTGGCCGTTACAATGGCACTGATACTAATATCGGCATCATAAGGGTCGCCCGACCAACGAATCCAGCTACCATCGGCAATATTAAACTTTCTTACTCTTGATATATTCTGTAAGCTAAAGTCGTATTGTCCGCTTTTAATGGTATAAGGTCCTGTCATCGTAAAGTCGCCACGTGTATCATATTCAATACTGATACGCCCACTACCTATGGCTGTTAACTGGTCTTTGTTTATCCGGTCGAATATCACCACACATTCTGCATCGGGTGTAATCGTAAAGTTAAATGCCATTTTCAGGCTCCCGGCTTCTTCTCTTACCAAGGAGTCTTTTTTTACTTCTTTATTTTTTGCTTGCTTTGTATTTCTGCTTACAAAAGTGATGCCTTCTTCTTCGGTGTCTACGCTGGTAGCACCATCAAGCGGAATCGTGATTTTTGTACCTTTTTTACTTGTCAGGTTTCCGGTAATAGCAACATTTTTAAAGTTTCCGGTAATGTGCAAATCACCTGCCGCCACACCAACACCATAAAAATCTTCGTTCTGTTTAATGTCGGTAGCCATAATTCTGAAACCATCTCGGCCACGCATATAAGCATGAAGCCCCAGCATGAAATTGCCGTTCCCACCATTAAAAATCCCTCCGGCAAGTTCGGCTTCATTGCCATTTACCAATGCATCTCTTACCTTAAAGCCTTTTCTTACTACAAACCCCTCTTCGTTGAAATTGATTTTATCATCAAAATACAAAGGTGCATTCAGTTCGTTAAGTATCAGGCTTCCTTTCTCTACATCTACACTTCCTCTAATAATAGGGTCTCCCGGAGTTCCTTTTATTGTCAATACGCCCGAAGCATAACCGCCGACATTTGAAAAAATATCATCAACAAACGACTGGAATATTTCAAGATTAGCCTTTTTCAGGTTTGCTTTCAGGTTAAGCGGGTCGTATTCGTCTTTAGGGTCATAAGTGCCCGATAAGCGGAATATCTCATTGTTGATTCTGATAATATTACCCGTTACATTCAGTTTCTGCTCTTGGTTATCCCATAATACCTGCCCTGCTACTGTACCAATCAGGCTGTTTTTATATACCAGTTCGTCAATACCAAATTCACTTGTTATAAGGCCGTCACGGTAAATATCTCTAATCATAAGTTTACCATTCACAATCCCTTTCAGGTCTACATTTGTGAGCGGCTCAATGGTTTGCAGGTCAAAATCGTGCACATCTACATAGGCTTCTTTCTCACTATCGTTAGAGAACAAGCCATTGAGCGATATACTCTGGTTTTTGTTCGAAATAGCTACATCCTGAAAACCAATATCCGAGTTGTAGAAATTAATCTGGTTGTTTTCTGCCAGCAACCATGCTTCGCCCAGCAAATCAAGTCTGGTATTTTTATGATTAAAGGCTACGGTTATTTCGTCGGGCAAGAAAGTAAGCTTACCAAACAACTGGGCTTTGTTAGCACTCTTTTGTTGTTTTATTTTGGCATCAAATTCTATCACATTGGCCTGCCCCCATGTACCGTTTACCTCTAGTTTTTCGGTCGGAGCCATATCGCCCAGTTTTTGTCTGGCCGAATTAAAAACCAATGAGGTCAGAATTTTAGAAGAGCTTACTTCTTTAGAGGTATTAAAATCGAGTTCATTATTATAAAAAGCAAAACTTCCGTGGCGAAGGGTATCAATTTTACCACCCAGCGACACCTCAACGGTATTTCTGATGTTCAGTTGCCCGTTTAGCTCTGTATTAGGCGATATGAATAAATCTGGATAGAAATACGCAAAGAAAGGCTCTGATTTTTTGAATAATAACTTATAGTTGAGGTTGTATCGAGGTTGTACAAAACCAACAGGCAGATTAGCATAATAAGCCATGCGGTCGGCTTCCTTTTCAGTGAAATACTGGGTGTATTCTTTCGAGAAGCGCATTACATCATTAATTACCTGACTAGGCGTAAACTTCCCCGTAATATCAATATTAAAAAACTCTGAGAGCAAACTTATACGGCGGGTATCTTCATCTAAAGAAGAGGTTACAAAAACCGAATCAATACCCAGAAGCCTTTTATCATATTGCAAAACTGTATGCAATAGCTGCGCTTTTCCAATCCAGTTATCAAGCTCATTTCCTCTGAAATTAAGGTTTAGTTCCGAGCGGAGTTTTACATCATTTTTCGAGTACCCAAGTGTTTTAAGATTTGCATTCTGCAATATACCATGAATATCAAAAATATTCAGTTCTTTGCTAAAATCAACTCTTCCACCTACATTAAAGGTAAGGTTTGTATCTTTTACACTCACCCGGCCTTCAAACAATGACTGGCTCATTTCGCCATTTACGGTTATATTTTTATAGTCGTAGCCATTAAACCATATATGATGCACATTACCGTCGAAATTCAGTAAGGCATCTTTAATTGTAAGACCTTTGCCTTTAATCTCTCCGTTAAACGACATTTTCTGCAAGGTATTCTCTTCATTTACAAGTTTACCTAGTTCAAGGTCATTGACCATGAGCGAACCCGAATAAGTTGGCAATGCTTTACCGTCAGGGATTTTCATGGTGATATTACCAGCTACAAGACCTAACTGAGATTTCACAAAGGCATCGGTCGTGAAATCGTTATAAAGGCCCTTGAATATTCCGGCAAAATTTACTTTCCCAAATTTATGAACGTGCTTCAGATAAAGCGAATCGCCCACATACTGGCGGGCGTCGGGCGCATCAATCTGCGATGGCTTCCAGTTCAAATCCATTACTGCCTTTCGCAAATCAGGCATGTGCTTAAAAGCTATTTCGCCATCGAGATAGCTATTTTTACCAAACTTAAGATTAAAGTTCCTGACTCGAAAATCATGCACGGTTCCCTTGAAATCGCCGTTGAGCAGGTAGTCTTCATGGTACTCATACATATCGGTAGCAAATCTTGCCAGGTCTTGCGCATCAATTTCACAATCCTGCAAGTCGCCAACCATTTCTACTTTTTCGTTAAAGTCTTTAAAGTCTCTTGGCGTTACATAATTAAAATGTACCGAGCGCTTGAGTGTAGAGTTGTTTATGCGGGCATATAAATCGTCGAAACGCATATGTTGGCGAGAATAAAAAAACTGAGTATTCAGCTCTTTTATCTCAAGATTACTCCGGCGGTCGGTTCCTTTCAGGTCTGTAAGGGCAAACTTGATAGTATCGCCCTGAATGAAGAAATCTTTCAGAAGCCCCTGCACTCCATGTACCGTAAAATTATTGTAGTCAAATTCTTCTTTCGGGAAACGTGCTATGTCGGGGTCTTGAAGCGTAAAAGTGCCACCTTGTATATAAGTTTCATCAATCGTAAACGGAATATTGTGTTCTATCCGCACCTTGGCTGTGTCAGGTGTTGAGGTAAGCTCTTCTATCTTGGCAATCCATTTATCAATATTCAAATCACCATCAGCCTCATAGATAAGCTTTACCCGAGGGTCAAGCACCATCACATAATCAAGGTTGTTATCAAAAGTCAGAAAGGTATTCCAGCTAAAGTTGAAATTGGTTTTAGAGTTCACATACAATTCTTTCACAAAAATCATTTCACGGTCTTTGTAATCATAAATCGTAATATTCTCTAGCGTAATTTCATCGAACCAGGTAAGCTTTGCCTTCTCTATTTTTACTTGTGAGCCTAGTTTTTCAGACAGAAACTGCGTGGCTCTTTGCAGTGTAAGGGTTTGCACCACAGGCAACTGCAAGGCATAGAATATCACCATTATACTCATAAAGATAATGAGAATAAGATTGAGCAGTATTCTGGTTGATATTTTAAGTATTCGGCGCAAAAATTTAGCGGATCAACAAAATAATTAACAAAATAATGAATTAGTGAATTACTGAATAGTAATTTTGTGTTCTGTTTAATAAATAATTACAAAGAAAGGGAACTCCGAAACCTTAGAACACAAAATTTTAATCTTTAGTTTTGAATATATTAGCTATCGAATCTTCTTGTGACGAAACGTCAGCAGCTGTTATTTCTAACGGTAAAATCTACTCTAACATTGTAGCAGGGCAGCTAATTCATGAGCGTTTTGGCGGTGTAGTACCCGAATTGGCTTCTCGTGCCCACCAACAGCATATTTTACCAGTGGTTGAAAATGCCTTAAAGCACGCAAATATAGCAAAAAATCAGCTAAATGCCATAGCTTTTACCCGTGGGCCGGGTCTTTTGGGTTCTTTACTGGTTGGCACATCGTTCGCCAAAGCTATGGCTCTTGGCCTGAATATCCCCCTGATAGAGGTTAACCATATACAAGCGCATGTGCTTGCACACTTTATTGACGAGCCTGCACCGAGCTTCCCTTTTTTGTGCCTTACAGTAAGCGGCGGCCACACACAAATTGTGCTGGTGCGCAACCACATGGATATGGAAGTAATAGGCCAGACACAAGATGATGCCGTGGGCGAAGCCTTTGATAAAACCGCAAAACTTCTCGGTTTACCATATCCTGGTGGCCCATTGGTTGATAAATATGCCCAACAAGGCAACCCGGAAGCATACGAATTTCCGCTGTCAGAAATGCCAAAATACAATTTCTCGTTTAGTGGTATAAAAACTGCTATTCTGTACTTTTTAAAGGCAAACCAGGCTAAAAACCCTGCTTTTGTTGAAGAAAATATAGCTGATATTTGCGCTAGTGTGCAGCATACATTGATAAAAATGCTCTTGCAGAAACTCCGTAGAGCAGCCCGTGATTTGAATATTAAAGAAGTGGCAATTGCCGGTGGTGTTTCGGCCAACTCGGGGCTTCGTAAGGCATTGCAAGAAATGGGTGAGAAAGAAAGATGGAATGTATATATACCCCAGTTTCAGTATTGTACCGATAACGCCGGAATGATTGCAATGGCCGCTCACTTTAAGTATCTGAAAGGCGAATTTACCTCTCAGGAAGTAAGCCCATTGCCCCGCATGGATTGGTAATTATAAAGCGATTTGTCTTTAAAAATTAAGGGCTTTGCCGCTTGGCAAAGCCCTTAATTTTTTATTTAACAGCAACCTCTTTGTTCCTTTTTCTTGTTTGTGCTATTCTAAGCACCTCCTGCCCTATCTTTATACCACACTTGTTGCCTTCATCGCAACCTGACCAATAATGAATACCACCATACATACGGCTTACACTAGCCATTAAAGCGGCTTCTCTGAACGATTGAAAAGACATAACTCCATGCCCGTGTTTATATTCTGTTGAATCAGTAAAACTCACTTTATCGCCATGCACAAAACTAAATACTTCTGCAGCAGCGGCCGAAATAGTACTATGCCCACTTGTATATTCAGGAAATGGCGGTGTTTGCAAAAATGGTTGCCATTTAGGGTCAAGCTCGGTATTAATAACTGTTTCAGGGCGAATCTTTATACTACGGTATTTTTCGTGCCAGCAACTGATAAAACCATCAAGAAGCGCGATTGAACCTAGCACATATCCTTCAACACTTTTCTCAAAAGAAGCTTTTGTTTTGCGTGACACCGTTGTATGAATAGCCAGCCAATGCCCCCCGGGTGTCATTTTTTTATTGGCAAACATTACGTGCCCCATTACATTCATTACAAATGGGTTGTCATCCCAAAACCAGGCGATTCTCTTTTGTTCTTCAGTCAGGTTTTTACCTAAATCATATACCTGCATGGTTTCTTTCCAGAATGCGCTCTTGCGGTCTTTGTTATAGGCCGGAGGTGGCGGCGGAGGGAATTGCCCTGCCGAATCTAGGGTAAAAGCACGTATTTTATTCCATTCAGGCTCACATGCATCAGCGTAAGCAGGTGGTGTAGGCACCCACGTACCCGGCAGGTTAGTTACCGTAAACCTTATACCACGTGTTTGTTTGTATTTATCGCCACCCGAATATCTTATTACATGTGCAGCTACACTGTCACCAAATGCCATTGAACGCTCAATAACATCTTGCGGAATATCCATTTCTTCATATTTTTTGTAGAAAGTTTTCTCGTAGTCGTCAAAGAAATTACCTGAAAAAGTGAGTGTACGAGCTACTTTCAAAAATGCCCTTGTACTAGCCAACGGAAAACAATAATCTTTGCCATTCTCTGGCATTGGTCCTTCTTTAAAGCCTTTTACTTTATTGGCTAGAGACTGATATTCAGGAAAACCAGGCACCATAGCCTCATAACCTGCCAAAGTAGCATAAGCATAAATACGGCTGGCTACAGGTGGTTTAAAAATATCATGAATAATAACATCTGTCAATAATTCAACAGATTGATGAAAAAGCTCCGGGTCAGCGGCTTTGGCGTTGTAGGTCTTGGCATCACTTTTAGGCTTACAAGCATAGAAAGAAAAACCAATAACAACTACACTCAAAAAGAGGAATGATTTTTTTAACATGGGTAGTGCAATCGAACTAAAAAAAACACAATTAATAAATGCAAACTTACAAAATTTACTGAATTAACTATGATGATTTTAATCATTTTCTGATTAATATTATTTATAAAAAAAAGAATTTTTACTCTAAAAACTGTCTTTTGCAGCCTATAATGTTATAAGATTATTCCTTACATTTAAAAATGTGTTGATTTGGCTCGCTCAAAACACCTCTATTTTTAAATTATAATTAAAATCCTAAACAACCTCAACGTTAAATAAAAGAGTTAAATCATAAAACAGAAATAATACATATAATTTATTTTTTTTTCTTAAAATGCCAATTAATTATAAGAGGCACATTTATGAATAAAATTTTCGCTGTCTTTGATGCTTTATTTTGCATCTTTCAACGCTTTCGGCTGTGGTTTCTGATAACATATTTTTCTTTTATAATTTTAGCCAACTTCGATGTTTGCGCCCAACAACTGCCTCCTGAGCAGATTTTTGAAGAGGCCATCAGTTTTCTGGTAAAAACCCAATGCGATTCTACCATCAATGGAAAGCAATATGCAGGCGAATGGCCTGTTTATATGAACCTTAATGAACCCTATTTTTTTATTGGCCGCAAACAAAAAGCGAGAGATTCAAATTGTTTCAATATCTCGGCGGTGCACAACTTTCTGGCAGAAATCTATCTACAAGATACCTCTCTGCTTGAATTAAAGCCTGTACTAGCCAAAGCCTTTCAGGAAATTCAGTCGTACGAAGTAGACAAACGTTATAACTTCTGGAAATTGCTGCCACCAAATCGTAAACTATACTGGATAGGCAGAGACCCTAAATTATTAGTCAGACGGCCCACCAATTACAGACTGAGGTCGAGATTTATCAATAAAACTGCCAATGTACCCGAAGATGCCGACGACACTGCACAAGCCAATACAGCCGTTTATTACCATAATCGTATTTTTAAAGATACCGTAAGTGCTTTATCATATCTCGGTTTTGACGAATTTTTAGACACAAAACGTAAAAACCGTAATTGGTATAATGTTACAACCCCTACTCCTCGTCATTCGGGGGCATTTCTCACCTGGCATTATCCTGAATATCAATACACTTTCTGGAATCCTGTGAATTCTTTTTTTTCGCTCATGTTCATATTTACACCGTTCAGTTCAGGTTTTCCGGTTGCTTATCAACCTTGGGTTCCGTTCGGGTCTAATGATGTAGATGTTGTAGTGAATAGTAATGTACTAAACTATCTTGCCTTAAGTAGACAAACTTCTGAAAGTGAAGGCAAAAACGGAGCGATAAAGCTTATCGAATACTGTATTAATAAAAAACTATGGCATAGTGCGGGTGTTTACTATCCTAATTATTACCATATAGACTATGCCGTGGCTAAGGCCTATGCTAATGGCATAAAAGAATTACAAAGCGTTGCAGGCAAAATTGCTCAACACCTGCTTGAATCACAGAACCCTGATGGAAGTTTTGAGAGCAGTAAATGGGTAAATAAAAAGGACATTGTTCAATCAACGGCGTATGCACTACATGCCATGCTAGATTTATGTTTGGGTGGTACAGAGATTCCTGACGAAAATATTAAAAAAGCTTTTGCGTTTTTGCTATCAAAAGCACAAAGAAACAATGGTATATGCTATTGGGAAGGCGGGGTATATTTTTCGGGCGGAACGTTGTTAAGAAACATACTTATCTGGCAGTCGGATGCTTATACTACTGCCATGATAGCCAAATGCTTTCAGCGATATTATTTATAATATTTACCGTTTCATACCCCCAATTAAACGGTTCGTGTAATTTTTTAAGAAATTCATCTATCATTTTAAGCCTTTCCACAACCAATTACGTCTTGTTTATGTTGTTTGTCTGAAACGAATAAACATCCCTGCGTGTCTTTAACAGAGAAATTTGTTGTTCAGGCAGGCACTTTAGCACATTTTAAATGGCAACCAACAAACGAAAGATATTCAATGACCCCGTCTATGGCTTCGTAACCATACACTCTGATTTAATTTACGACCTTATCGAGCATCCTTTTTTCCAGCGTTTACGTCGTATAAAGCAATTGGGTATGGCCGAGTTTGTGTATCCTGGTGCATTACATACACGCTTTCATCATGCTTTAGGCGCTATGCACCTGATGCACGAAGCCCTGTTGGTGTTGCAGGCAAAGGGAAACCCAATAGCCGAAAACGAGTTTGAGGCTGCACAAATAGCCATTTTGTTGCACGATATAGGGCACGGGCCGTTTTCTCATGTGCTCGAATATACTATTCTTGACGAGGTTCATCACGAGCATATTTCGTCATTGTTGATGGAAAAACTGAACCATGAATTTGGCGGAAAACTCTCGTTGGCTATCGAAATGTTTAACGGTACTTATGAGCGGGATTTTTTCCATCAGTTGATTTCGAGCCAGCTTGACATGGACAGAATGGATTACCTGAACCGTGACTGCTTTTTTACAGGAGTGGCCGAGGGGACTATTGGTGTTGACCGTATCATTAAGATGTTGAACGTGGTTGGCAATCAACTGGTAGTAGAAGAAAAAGGACTGCTTAGTGTTGAAAACTTTCTGAACGCACGGCGGCTGATGTACTGGCAAGTGTATTTACACAAAACAGCTATTTGTGCCGAAACCATGCTGATTCAGATTATAAGACGTGCCCGTGAGCTCATAAACCAGGGCGAAGAAGTATTTGCCAATCCGCCGTTTATGATTTTTTTAAAAGAAAACATCAGTTTAAAAGCGTTTCAAAGCAATGATAGGTATTTGCAAGCGTTTACACTTTTAGATGATTACGATATATGGGCCTGTGTAAAAAACTGGCAGTTTCATTCTGATAAAGTTTTATCGACCATTTGTCGGGATTTACTGAACAGAAACCTGTTCAAAATCAAAATATCGAACCAACCCATAGAAGAAGCACTCATTATTTCATTAAAGCAATCACTCATTGACAACGGTATCCCAAGCGAGCAGTTAAGTTATTTTCTTACCGAAGGTGACGTAAGCAACAAAGGCTACGTAAGGGGCGACGAAACAATTTATATCTGCACCAAAAACAAAGAAGTAGTAGACATAGCCGATGCCTCAGATTTGCCCACTATCAAAGCACTGAGCAACATCGTGAAAAAATACTATGTATGTTGGGGCAAAAATGTATATTTGCAATGATTTTGCTATGTTGTGGATAATTTTTGCATTATTTTAAGATTATTTTCGACAAAAAGTATTTTGTCGGGATTTTATAAATTTATAATGTTTTAGTTTACACCTTACGCAAATTTAAACACGCTGAAGTATCTTATGCAATTTACGATAAAGCAAATAGCCCACTTGCTTAATGGAGAAGTTAGAGGAGATGGCTCCCTGACTGTCAGCAAGTTAGCTAAAATAGAGCAAGGAAACAAAGGTGACATTTCTTTTCTGGCTAATCATAAATACGAACAGTTTATTTACACTACCAAAGCTTCGGCTGTCATTGTTGGCAAAGATTTCGTTCCTAAAAAAGACATTTCGGCTTCGTTGATTGTAGTTGATAACCCTTATACCTCGTTTACACAACTGCTTGAAGAGTACCAGAAAATTTTGAACTTTTCTAAGAAAGGTATTGAACAACCGGTCTTCGTTGGCGAAGGTTCAGAAATAGGAGAAGGCATTTATCAAGGTGCTTTTTCGTATATCGGAAACAATAGTAAAATAGGCAAAAACGTAAAAATTTACCCGCAGGCTTATATTGGCGACAATGTTGTAATAGGAGATAATACCCTTATTTATGCTGGTGTAAAAATATATAACAATTCGGTGATTGGCAATAATTGTGTCATTCATGCAGGAGCCGTAATAGGCAGTGATGGCTTCGGTTTTGCACCACAAGAAGATGGCTCCTATCGCACAATTCCGCAATTAGGAAATGTGGTGATTGAAGATAATGTAAGTATTGGTGCCAATACAACTATCGATTGTGCTACAATGGGCTCTACGATTATCCGCCAGGGTGTAAAGATTGATAACCTGGTTCAGATTGCACATAATGTTGAAATCGGAAAAAATACCGTAATTGCAGCCCAGAACGGAATAGCCGGCTCGAGTATTATTGGAGAAAACTGTGTGTTTGGCGGACAAGTAGGTATTGTTGGCCATATTTCAATAGCCAATGGCACGAAAGTTGGTGCACAATCTGGAATTACAAAAACAATTAAAAAAGAAAATACTTCTATATCGGGTATGCCCGCCTTTGAACTAAACGATTATCTGCGGTCTGTATCTATTTTCAGAAAACTTCCACAATTAGACAAACAAGTGCGTGATTTAGAAAAACGCCTTGAAGAATTGATTGAGGAAGGCTTATTCTCTGAGGCATAAATACAGCGTACAACAGAAAATATGAAATTTGCCAATGAACGTTAAACAACAAACCATCAAAAACAAAGTGTCAATTACAGGCGTAGGCTTGCATACTGGCGAAAACGTAACGCTTACTATACAACCTGCACCAATTAACCACGGTTACAAGTTTCAAAGAATAGACTTAGATAATAAGCCCATTATTGACGCTGATGTAGATTATGTAGTAGATACCTCACGGGGTACTGTTTTAGAAAAAGACGGCGCGAGGGTACATACTACTGAGCACATTTTGGCAGCCTTGGTTGGTCTTCAGATTGACAACGTTTTGATACAGATAGATGGCCCTGAGATTCCGATTTTAGATGGCAGCGCCATTAAGTTTGTTGAATTGCTTGAAGAAGCAGGTTTTGAAGAACAAGCATCTTTACGCAATTACTACGAAGTAACAGAGGCTATTCATTATCGTAACGACGAGCGCAGCATTGAACTGGCGGCTTTGCCACTTAATGATTATCGTGTTACGGCTATGGTCGATTACAACTCGGCTGTTTTGCATAGCCAGCATGCACAATTACACAATATTGCGCTTTTTAAAGAAGAAATAGCCCCTTGCCGTACGTTTGTTTTCTTACATGAGCTAGAAGCACTTTTCAAAGCAGGGCTTATTAAAGGTGGCGATATTGGCAATGCCGTTGTGATTGTTGATAAAGAAGTATCGCCAGAAGAAATCGAGAGCCTTTCTGCACTACTCAATAAACCAAAAATTGAGGTTGGAAAAACAGGTATTCTTAATGATGACCCTCTGCGTTTCCCGAACGAACCGGCACGTCATAAACTATTAGACGTAATGGGAGACCTTGCTTTGGTAGGTCGCCCTTTAAAAGCCCATATTCTGGCTGCTCGCCCAGGCCATAAACCTAACATCGAGCTTGCCAAAAAAATCAAGAAACAAATGCTTGATTCGGCTAAAGGTGCGCCGCAATATGACCCTAACACCCCTCCTGTATTCAATGTAAACGATATAGCCAAAGTTCTGGCTCATCGCTATCCGTTTGCCTTAGTTGATAAGATTGTGTACCTCGACGGACAAACCGTGGTTGGTATCAAAAATATCACTATGAACGAACCACAGTTTACAGGCCACTTTCCTGAAAATCCGATAATGCCGGGGGTATTACAAATAGAGGCTATTGCACAAACTGGTGGTGTATTGGTACTTACAGGTACCGGAAACCCTGAAGCATACTGGCCGTATCTGGTAAGTATAGATAACTGCCGATTCTATAGAAATGTATTACCGGGCGATACGCTGATTATCAGATGTACGCTGATTAATCCGGTAAAACTGGGTGTAGCTAAAATGCATGGTGAAGCATGGGTGGGTAAAAACCTGGTTTGCGATGTAAATATGATAGCCCGATTAATAAAAAAAGACAAGATAAAGCCACAAACCACCGCTTAAACTTTGGCTTCTCTGAGGCTATGGTTTAAACCCACAAATAAGCACTAAGCAATAATCAAACAATTATGAATCAACCATTAGCATTCATACATCCAGACGCCAAAATTGCTCATAACGTTGTTGTTGAGCCATTTGCTGTGATTAACAAAGACGTAGAAATCGGAGAAGGTACATGGATAGGCTCTCATGCTATAATAATGGAGGGCGCAAGAATCGGTAAAAATTGCCGTATTTTTCCCGGAGCAGTTATCTCTGCTGTTCCACAGGATCTAAAATTTAAAGGTGAAGAAACAGTAACTATCATCGGCGATAACACTACTATCAGAGAGTGTGTAACCGTAAATAGAGGAACAGTTGATAAATATCGCACCGAAATTGGTTCAAATTGCTTAATTATGGCCTATGTTCATATTGCCCACGACTGTATTGTTGGTAGCAATGTGATTCTGGGTAACTGTGTGCAATTAGCCGGACACATAACAGTAGGCGACTACGCAAATATTGGTGGAATGTCGGCCGTACAACAATTTGTTAAAATCGGCAAGCATACTTATATCGGAGGTTGTTCACAAATCCGTAAAGATGTGCCACCTTATATTAAAGCTGCCCGTGAGCCACTTACTTATGCAGGTATCAACTCGGTTGGTCTTAGACGCAGAGGTAAAACCGACGAAAAAATTGCTGAAATACAAGATATTTATCGCTATATATACCTGAAAGGCTTAAATAACAGTGATGCTACAAACCAGGTAGAACTAGAGTTTCCGGCTACACCAGAGCGAGACGAAATATTGAATTTTATTTCTAATTCTGAAAGAGGAATCATCAGAAGCCCTTCAAAAAAAGTTGCGGAAAGTGAAAATTGAGCTCGCTGATATAGGCAAGAAATACCGCAACGAATGGATTTTCCGTAAAACCAACTTAACATTCTCAGCCGGCGAAAGTTATACTTTTGTTGGCCCGAATGGGAGCGGAAAATCCACTCTTTTGCAGGTTATTGCAGGTGTTTTACCCCAAAGCGAGGGCAAAATCACCTATTCTTCTGCCAATAAAGAAATCAGCATTGATGATATTTTCAAAGAAATTACCATTGCTGCTCCGTATCTTGAGTTGGTAGAAGAATTTACGCTACTCGAAACAGTAGAATTTCATCAGCAGTTCAAGCCTTTCAAAAACCAAATTTCTCCTGTTCAATTGCTTGAACTCATACAATTGGCTCAGCATAAAAACAAAATGGTCAAGAATTTCTCGTCGGGTATGAAACAACGCCTTAAATTGGGCTTGGCGTTTTATTCCGACTGCCCCATTATTATGCTCGACGAACCAACTTCAAACCTTGATGCACAAGCCACAGCGTGGTACCTAAGCCAGGTAGAACAACATACACAAGACCGTTTGCTAATTATTTGTTCTAATCAGCCCCACGAGTATACTTTCTGCAAGAATATTGTTGATATTAGAGATTTTAAGTTAAAGTAAGACTTTATTCTGCTATTCCTTCATAAAATCAATATTGCGTCTTAAACCTTCCAGTTTGGTTCTTTTTACTGCCGACCTACGGAAAATCTCCTGAAAGAGTTCTTCTGTTATTTCTTCCCAGTCTTTTTTGGTAAACTCAGCCAACTCGGGGTGTAAATTAAATTCGGGTGTAGTATGTGGGCGGGCAAAGGAGTTCCAGGGGCAAACATCCTGACAAATATCACAGCCGAAAATCCAGTTTTCAAATTTACCTTTTACCTCATTGGGTATCGCTTCTTTCAACTCAATCGTAAAATAGCTAATACATTTGCTGCCATCTACTACATAAGGCTCTACAATGGCATCGGTCGGGCAAGCATCTATGCAGCGGGTGCAAGTGCCACAATAATCTTTAATAGCGCCATCAGGTTGTAGTTCGAGGTCACAGATAATTTCTCCGATAAAGAAAAAACTACCCATCTCCCTATTAATCAGATTAGTATGTTTACCAACCCAGCCTACGCCGCTTTTCTTAGCCCATGCTTTGTCCATCACCGGGGCAGAATCTACAAAAACTCTCCCGTTTACCTCCCCTATTTCTTCCGAAATCGTCTCCATCAAATCCTTTAGCCTGTCTTTCATCACAAAGTGATAATCTTTGCCATAAGCATATTTAGATAGTTTCAGGTCTGAGCCTGTTTGAGGCAGTTTTTGCTCTGGATAATAATTCAGAATAAGCGTAATTACCGATTTTGCACCTTCTACCAATAGGCGTGGGTCAAGGCGTTTGTCGAAGTAATTGGCCATATAGGCCATTTTACCGTGGTAATTCTTGTTGAGCCATGCTTCAAGGCGAGGGGCTTCTTCTTCCAGAAATTCGGCCTTAGATATACCACAAAAATCAAAGCCGAGTTCTTTGGCTTTGGCCTTGATAAGATTGGCATATTTTACTGAATAAGATTGAAGCATGCTGCAAATATACGGCTAATAGCGAGGATATTGCTTCATAGAAGATTCATTAACAGATTTAATAAAAATAACTATACCTCAAAATAAGAATTTAAGGTATGTGAGCCATAAAAGATACCCACGAATTACTATCTTTAACACAATTTTAATTTAAATAACAAAACAATCTACTTTCATGAAAAAAAGTCTGTGCATTTTAATTCTTAGCATTGTATCTATCACAACTTTCGGGCAAGTTATACCAAAAGGAACACGTTTTATCGGTGGAGATTTGAGCTTCAACTTTTTATCAATCCAGGAAGATGGCGTAATGGAAGGCAACTCTATTCAATTAGGCGTGTCGCCTGCCTATACTCAATTTGTAAAAGACAACTTCTCTATTACCTATGTATTAGGGTATAACATTCAATCAACAGGTACCAGAACAAGCTTTGGTAATCAATTTTATTCAGCTGCAACTCATACCGTATCAGCAGGGGTTCGTTTTGCGAACTATAAAATGATTTCTGATAAATTAGGTCTTTCAGTTCAGTATGGAGGTCAGGTTGGCTATTTATTCAATACCATATCAAGAGATATTGCGCAAGGCAACAATGTTCAAGGGGTAACTTTGGGTATTAATGCAGGTCCGGGAATAATCTATTTGCTCAACGAAAAATTTGCGATTGAAGGCACGGCTTCAATAATAAACCTTAATGTAGCTTACTCTTGGATAGATAATGATAATATCATTAATGTTGGCACTGGTTTAAGCGCCAGCCCGGGTTTGGGTATTGGTTTCAGATACTTTTTGAAATAGCCTTAAGCACGAAGTTATCAAACTCATGCTTATCAGATATATGTATTTCTATAGACACATAAAAAAAATAGTTAAGCTCTTGCGCTTGTAGCAAGGGCTTTATTTTTACCATGTCTTTTTCGGTAGTAATAATTTGCGGCAAAGTACCTGCTTGATTGAAAACAGCCTCAATCTCTTTGCGTGAAAAAGCAAAGTGGTCGGGGTAATCAATTATTTTATCAATCTTGTAGCCCTGTGCATTCAGATAATCAATAAACACTTCCGGCTTAGCAATGGCAGTCAGCACGGTAGCCGGATTTTGTGGTGCAAAAGCCTGCTGGTTTGCATAAGAAACAATAGGCTTGTATTGAATCTTTGAAAAAAACACAGGTATATTGGCCAAAGTATACCGGCTTATGTTTTCTTTCATACTTAGCCTAGTACTCACCGAAATATGCTCGGGGCACTTGCTTACAATTACGGCATCGGCTCTGTTGGCACTTTGGCGAATATCTCTTAGCTTCCCTACGGGTGCCAGATGGTCGGTATAGAAAGGTCTGTTATAATCACATAAAAGCAGGTTGAGGTGCGGGGCGATTCTTCGGTGCTGAAAGGCATCATCTAAAACTATCAGTTCGTTTTTCGGAAAATCAGTTTGAATTTTGTTTACACCAGCTATTCTATCTTCACACACCACGACCTTGATTTTATCTTTGAATTTCTGGTAATACTGCATCGGTTCATCGCCTATAGTTTTGGCGGTAGCATTCTCGTCAGCAAGCACAAAGCCTTTGGTTTCACGTTTATATCCCCTACTCAAAATGCTCATCTTGTACTTATCGGCCAGCAAATTGACCAGATATTCAACATGAGGGGTTTTGCCTGTACCACCCAGATTAAGGTTACCTACATTGATAGTAAATACTGCCGGACGAGTGCTTTGTAAGATTCCTATGTTATAAAACCAATTTCTTGTATAAATTGCGGTTGCCAATAATAAGGTAAGCGGGAACAACAGTATTTGTAAAATCAGGCGTATAACAAATCTCATAAAGTTTGTATTAAGCATCAATTGTTAGTTTTTTCACACTTTTTCGCAAGAAAACAACACAAAAGCTGTTATCTAGTGGCATAAAAAATAAAACTTTCTGTACTTTTGCCAAAATTAAGCATTTTTCGATGGGGCTGAAAGCGAAATGGTCTAAACACTTATTGAAGTTTAAATTTGAAGCAGGGACTTCTCGTGGTGTTTATACAGAGAAAGAAACTTTCTATTTAAAAATATCTGATACCGAAAACCCAACGGTTTTCGGCTTGGGAGAGATTGCCCCTTTGCATGGCTTGAGCATTGATTTTGTTCCTGATTTTGAGCAGGTGCTCGATAATGTTTGCGATACTTTTAATAGCCTCGATTTAGAGGTTTTTCCGTGGAATCTGAACATTATTCTTTCACAATTGATTGATGATGCTTTCCCATCGGTGAAGTTTGGTTTTGAAACTGCCTTGCTCGATTTTATGAATGGTGGCAAAAGAGTAATTTTTGATAATGATTTTGTTGATGGTCGAAAAGTGATTCCAATTAATGGGTTAATCTGGATGGGAAGTAAGGAATTTATGGTGAGCCAGGTTGAGGAAAAACTAAAAACCGGATTTGATACCCTGAAACTGAAAATAGGTGCTATTAATTTTCAGGACGAACTGGGCATTCTTGCTTCTATCAGAGAAAGATTTACTCCTGAGCAAATCAGTCTGCGAGTTGATGCCAACGGTGCATTTGCGGTAGAAGAAGCTGAGCAGAAACTAGCCCAACTTAGCACTTATACGCTACATAGTATTGAGCAGCCGATAAAAGCCCAACAGGTAGAGGCAATGGCTGAGCTAAGTGAGAAAAGCCCTGTACCGATTGCCCTTGACGAAGAACTGATTGGCGTGAGCGACTACGTACAGAAAATGCAATTGTTGAAGAAAATAAAGCCTCAATATATTATTCTGAAACCTACCCTACTCGGCGGACTACAACACTGCCGTGAATGGATTGAGATTGCTTCAAGATTACAAATAGGCTGGTGGATAACCTCTGCACTAGAATCAAATATCGGGCTTAATGCTATTGCGCAGTTTACTGCCGAATACAAAAATACACTTCCGCAAGGCTTAGGAACTGGTGGTTTGTATCATAATAATATAGACAGCCCGCTTACAGTAGAAAACGGTAACCTTAAATATGATACCAATAAAGATTGGGATTTGAGTTTTGTTGGGGTTTGATAGTATTATAAAAGTTTAAAGGCTACTAATTATGCGTGCCTTGGATTAGTTCTTGGATTAAGTGTGCCACGGCCATGCTTGGACGAGTATAGCCGTGATACACTTAGGCGTAAATCTGCTTTAAAACATCGGCATTTAGCTCTTGATTTACTAGATAACGATAGGTTTCATCATCGAAACGATCCAGATTAGTACCAAAAACCTCTCTGGTTCTGATGGTTTCTCTTAGAATAATTTCCTGCCCCAATATCAGCCTTATTTTTTCCCAATCGTTGTAGAAATACTCTTGTAATAAGGGAATAATTTTATGCAAAAATACTTTATATAGTTCCTCTACTGTAGTTACTTCAAGCAAATACGCATGGCCGATGGTATGGTTTCGGTCGAGTAAAAACTCAATGCGTTGGTTTATTTTGCTGAGTAGTTTTTCTAAATCAATATCAGCTATTTCTTTCAGTAGATATGGTTTTGGCATCAATTCCTGAAATTCAAACCTACGGCGTAGTGCTAAATCGAGCAGAGCAATTGAACGGTCGGTGGTGTTCATGGTACCGATAATATGCAGATTAGCCGGAACCCCAAAACGCTCTTGCGAATAAGGCAGAATAACCGACAATTCGTTGCTTGCTCCAAGCCTTTTATCAGGCTCAATAAGCGTAATTAACTCGCCAAAAACCTTTGAGATATTGGCACGATTCAGCTCGTCTATAATTAACACATGGCTTTCGGCATTTTTAAACTTCTGCTCACGGTTTTCTTTCTTGTCATCAATACAAGCGGCAAAAGTGTTATAACCTGCCTTTTTCAACGCTTCTTGACAAGCCTTGTAGAATATCCCTTTTACAACCTCATAATGAATCTGCCCGCCCTTACTGATGGGGCGAAGTCCCTCAATAAACTCTTCGTAGCTATATGACTGGTGAAATGTAATAAACCTTGCCTGAGTCTGGCGGGCTATATTTTGGGCCTCATAGGTTTTGCCCGTACCCGGAGGGCCATAATACACCAGATTAAGCGGAATATCCAGTTTTACAGCATAATTGCCCGTCTCCTCACCCACTAAGCTTAAACCACCACTTTCGGGCAAATATGGGCTATCGGGGTTATCCATTTCCCAGAAAAGCTCGTTTCTTAAGTTTTCGTCTTCGGCTACCTGATAAATATATGGGTTATGGTGTTCTTTTCGGGCACTTGATATTGCTCTTCCTTTTAGTTCTTCCAGACACTCCTGCCAGGCACGTCTTATCTTAATATCGTCAATAATATGCTTTTGCTCAAAGGGTATATGGGCATAAAAATAATCAGGATTATTGAGTGGCGTGGTTTCTATGCCCTTGTATTTGGTAAACAATTGCTCATGCCGATTACAGAAGATGAGGTCGAACCAGATACCTTTTTTATTTCTGAAATCGAGGGCTATATAATTGTTGACATTGGCCGAAATAGCCTTGTCTTTGCGTATCGTAAAGGCTATTCTGGGGTCATCAACACCCAGATTGGTTACTTCTATTAACTCTTGCAAAAGCACAAAAAAGCGCAAAGAAGCTTCTTTGCTTCCGATTTCGCGCAGTTTTTTAATAAGTAACTTTTTATTATCTATTGGTGTATTCATGTTTTTTGTCATATGTACCCTCTATTAGCGCAACAATAGTAGCAGATTTGATTTTTTTATCATAATATTAGGTTGAGAATTAACAAATTTAGCCTAATTCTATATCAACCTAAACACTTAACGTTATAAAATGCCTAAAAAACTTCTTTTACTCGTAAACCCTTACTCGGGTTCGGGTAAGAGCCTTGCAGCTTGTGAGTACCTGAAAAAAAAACTCACCGACTACACATTTAACACCATTGTGAGCCAATATAAAGGCCATTTCGCTGATTTTTTGAGTAAAGAAGACTTAAACCAATACGAAAAAATCATCATTTTTGGTGGCGATGGCACCATGCATGAGGTAACAAACGGTATTGCTGAAAAGGGGGCAACCCCTCCTATGCTGCTGTTTCCGTGTGGTGGTGGCAAGGCCCTGAACCATGATATTAACAACCTCGACTGGGAAAGTTCACTACAAAAATTCAAAGTAAATAATACAAAGCTGATAGATATTTTTAAGCTCCGCTTCGCTGACACAACAGACGCACAGCCTTTGTATGGATTCAATGTGATTGGCTGGGGCTTGGTTTCTTACATCAATGCTACTGCCGAGAAACTCCGCTGGGTTGGTGGCTTACGTTATAGCCTAGCGGCCATTATCCATATTTTCAAGAATCCTTCTTTTGAAGCCAAAGTGGTGGTTGATGATGAGGTGTTTACGGGCAATTTTTGCTTTGTGCTGGCCTGCAATACCCAACATACGGGCAAAGCCATGAAAATAGCTCCGCTGGCTGTGTTAGACGATGGTCTGCTCGATGTGCTTGTGATAAAACACGTGCCTTTTTATCATTTGCTACGCTTGTTTCCGCTCATATTTTCGGGTAAGCACATTCATTCGCCATTGGTTATTTATAAAAAAGCACGAAAATTCAGCATTGATGCCGAACCATTGTCTTTGGTGCTTGATGGCGAAGTAAAAGGCCAAACACCCCTGCAAGCCGAGGTGCTGCCTAATAAGTTGAATATGATTGTGTGAGATTATGTAAACACTTATCTAAATTGTGCTATAAGCCCATAGCACAATTTACTCCCCGGCTATAATCAGCCCAACAATACTAAAACTCCCCTCTTTTTCTGCCAGAATATAGTAATTCGTTTCTTTCGATACCGAAGTTGTCTGAACTGTGCCGGGCGGCGTACCGCTTTACCTGATTAAATGATTTACTATGATTACTAAAAATCAATTGACTCACATGAATTACAATTCCAGAAAAGAAAATCATTCAAATCAGATTAATCAGGTAAAGCGGTACGCCGCCCGGCACAGTTCAGACAAAAAATCTTAAATAACCATGCCACCAGAGTATTTCCTTAAAATGCTCAATAATGTGCTACAATGAGCGTTATTGAAAAGAGTCAATACTTGCGAGAGCGCTTTTATGAAAATAAAATTTACTTTAGTTTTTTTCTTTGTTACAATTGCCACCTGGGCACAGAGCCGCCACACGGTAAGTGGCTATATCCGCGAAAAAGGCAGTCAGGAATTATTAATCGGCGTAAACGTCTATCTACCTAATTCTTCTGTTGCTACTACCTCTAACACCTACGGGTTTTACTCGCTCACCATTCCGGCCAAAGATTCGGTTACGCTTGTTTTCTCTTTTGTGGGCTACGAACGAATTGTGCGAACCATAAGCCTACAAAAAAATCATGAGCTGAATATTGATTTAGAGCCATCGAACCAATTGCAGGAAGTGGTGGTATCGGCCAAAAGGCAGGAAGAAAAAGTGAGTGAGTCGGCACAGATGAGCCAGATAGACTTGCCCGTGAATCAGATTAAGAAAATACCGGCTTTTCTGGGCGAAAAAGATGTACTGAAAGTACTGCAATTGATGCCCGGCGTACAAAAAGGCTCAGAGGGACAAGCGGGTATTTATGTACGTGGTGGCGGTGCCGACCAAAACCTGATTATACTCGATGACGCCATTGTTTACAATGCCAATCACTTGTTTGGCTTCTTTTCTACCTTCAATGGCGATGCCCTCAAGAGTGTAGAACTCACCAAAGGTGGCTTTCCGGCACGCCATGGTGGTAGGCTATCGTCGGTTATTGACCTGAACATGAAAGAAGGCAATAAGGAAAAACTGCATGGCGAGGGTGGCATCGGGCTTATTTCTTCAAGGCTTACGCTCGAAGGGCCTATCAAAAAAGGTAAATCTTCTTTTCTGATTTCAGCCCGACGGACTTATCTCGATATTATTGCTCGTCCGTTTATCAAAGCCCAATCAAACGAAGGCTCAGAAGACGTAGGCGGTTATTATTTCTACGATCTCAACGCCAAGCTCAATTATGATTTTGGCCGTAAAGATAAAGTGTATCTAAGTGGCTATTTGGGACAAGACCGTTTCTATGCCAACTCAAAAAGTGCTTTAGAAACCAACGAATCGAACCTGAACTGGGGGAATATCACAGGTACAGCCCGTTGGAATCACTTGTTTAACGAAAAACTCTTTGCCAATACCTCGTTTATTATGAGCCGCTATCAGTTTGGTATTGGTAGTTATTATAAAGATAATGAGCAAGATGCCGATGATTTTACGCTCAAATACAGCTCAAGAATCAACGATATTGGCCTTAAAACCGACTTCGATTATTTCCCAGACCATCGGCACTCTATCCGTATGGGTCTGGCTGTTACCCGCCACCGATTTATTCCTTCGGCGATTGTGTTACAAAGCAACCAGACCAACCTCGACCGTGCAGCAACGCCTATTGATGTAATGGAATCGGGCATTTATGCCGAAGATACCTGGAAAGTAACAGACCGATTCAAGATGAATTTGGGTATGCGTCTAAGCTACTTTCTAGCCCAACAGCGCCACTATGTACGTCCTGAACCACGTTTTTCGGCAGCATTGAAACTGGCAGAGAATTTATCTGCCAAAGTATCTTATGCCGAAATGAATCAGTTTGTACATCTGCTTTCAAACACGGGTATTGGTTTACCAACCGACTTGTGGGTACCTACTACTCGTCGTGTGGAACCACAAAACTCAAGACAAATAGCGGCAGGTATAGCCAAAGATTTACCAAAGCAAAACCTGACCCTAACGGTAGAAGGCTATTACAAAGCCATGAATAAGATTCTGGCCTATAAAGAAGGCTCAACGTTTCTGAACCTTGATGGCTTAGGAGCACAGGAAGTAAGCTGGGAAGACAACGTAACTGCCGGAAAAGGCTGGTCGTATGGTGGCGAGGTACTTTTACAACGCAAAGTTGGGCGTTTCTCAGGCTGGGTTGGTTACACACTTTCGTGGACACAGTGGCAATTTGACGAATTGAATGGTGGTAAAAAGTTCTTCCCGAGATATGACCGCCGACACGATATTTCGGTAGTGGGTATTTATGAGCTAAGTCCCCGAATTACCATATCGGGCACATGGGTATATGGTACGGGCAATGCCCTCACACTTCCTATTGCCTCTTATGATGCCTATACCGATAGGTTTAATAACACCCGCCGAAACCCGACTTTTATAGACCGTATCCAATGGAGCAGCCAAAGGGCAAACGAATATGGTGAAAAGAACACCTTCAGGGCAGAGGCTTTCCATAGGCTAGATTTGGGCATTCAGTTTCATAAAAAACTCAAACGTCATGAACGTACCTGGGAATTTAGCCTTTATAATGCTTATAACAGACGAAACCCGTTCTTTTATGACATAACCACCGATACCAGCACAGGGCCTCCCTATAAAACAGTATTGAAAAAATACTCTTTGTTCCCGATTGTGCCTGCGTTTTCTTACAACTTTAAATTCTGATTGAGCGATGAAACTTCTTATAAAAATATGGCTGATAGGTATGGTTGCAGGTTTGTGTGCATGCGAGAGTCTGATTACGACCATACCTGACAGCAAATTACCCAAAGGTACCGAAAAGGTGGTTTTGCACGCTTATATTTCGCCACAAGACACGGTTATTATGGTAAAACTCACCAAATCTACTCCCCTATTGGGCGTGTATCAGAACAACGGTTTTGGCTTTAGCGTCATCGGCAACGATACCATTTATTACACAGGTGGTGTGATAGAAAACGCCAGCGTGATTCTGACCGATTCAAAAAAGCAATCGGTGAGTATTCCTTATGTAAAAACACAGGCAACCTATGTGCTTAGTGCAAGCCAGTTTCCGATTAAAGCAGGCGAAACATACACTATTACAGCCGAAACGCCTATTGGTAATGTAGAGGCAAGTTGCACTGTTCCCACCGAAACCACGCTTGCGCTTGATTATAAAATAGATACGCTCTATGAGGGTTCGGGTAATTCGAGGAGGAAAATTTTCCATATTAATTTCGATTGGAGAGATATTCCGTCTCAAAGGAATTATTACACCATGAAAGCCAGTATAACTTCTAAAATGATTCTGACACCACTAGCCGGAACTGAAGACCCAACTCCTATCGAAAAATATATCACCTATACAGGTTATTGGGACGAAGAAAACCGACAGTCACAATACCAGAGTGATGCCAACCGAGACGGAACAATATTTTCAACCCCCAATGGTGTTATTCAGTTTGGCAGCGACCTTGTGAATGACAATGGCAAGATTTACCGACCTACTTTTTCGGGCGAAAAAGACATTATTGCATTGGAGGTACTTAATACCGAAAAAAACTATTATGATTACCACAGAGCTGTGCGTGTAAACAACCGCCAGAACGGCAATCCGTTTGTTGAGCCGGTGCCCATACCTACCAATGTTAAAAACGGCTTGGGCTGTTTTGCAGCTTCAAATAAATCGATACGAACCATTGTTTATTAAACATAGCTTTTTGACTGACTCGGGCTTTATTTATTGCCTATTGCTTTGTATCTTTGTGCCCTTATTTATTGCACAGGCAAAAAATACAAGACAGCAGATATTTGTATATCGCTAATATTCAAATAACAATTTTAATAAAAAATGGAAATTACAGGTAGAATCGTACAGTTATTGCCTCTACAGACAGGTCAGGGTAAAAACGGTGTTTGGAAGAAACAAGATTTTGTTATTGAAACCGAAGGACAATACCCAAAGAAAGTGTGTATTTCGGCATGGGGAGATAAAGTAAGTGAAAACATGCTGGTAGAAGGCAAAGAAGTAACTGTATCGTTCGATATCGAAAGCCGTGAGTTCAACGGTCGTTGGTATACCGATGTAAGAGCATGGAGAGTAGACGAAGCAGGCGGTGCACCGGCACAAGAGCCATACTACGCAGCCGCTTCAACACCGGCAGCAAGTGCTCCGGCAGCTAATAAATCAGTAGCCCCAGATTTTCTGATTTCGAACGACGGTGGTAAAGACGATTTACCATTCTAAGCTACAAAAACATATTATATGCATTCAGGAAACACAGAGGTATAATGCTCTGTGTTTCTTTGCATAACCCCACCCTAACCCTCCCCAACAATGGGGAGGGAATCAGAAGAAAGGCTATATCAAAAGTAAAACAGTAGCTTTTTTATGATAAAAAGCTACTTATTTCTCACTTTGAGTCGATAACAAAAAGAGGACTTTTGACTCCCTCCCCACAGTTGGGGAGGGTTGGGGTGGGGTTTAACAACCCATTTATTTATCATTCTTTCATAAAGTTTCACAGTAAAACCTATGTTCTCTATCCAGAATTATACAGTTGAGTCTTTAGCCAGTCAGTTCGGAACACCCCTGTATGTGTATGATGGCAATAAAATTGAGGAGCAAATCGGCAAAATGCGTACAGCATTTGCAGGTACTAACCTTAAACTGAAATATGCCTGCAAAGCACTTACAAACATCAATATCATGAAACTCATGCGAAAGAATGGTGTAGATATTGACGTGGTTTCAACACAAGAAGCTCATCTGGCGATTCTGGCAGGCTACCAACCTCATCAGATACAATATACGCCAAGTGGTGTAGCGTTTGCTGAAATTCAGGAAGCCGTAGCACTAGGCTTAAGAATGAACCTTGATTCGCTGCCATTGCTAGAGAAAGTCGGACAAACTTATGGCAATTCATTGCCTGTTTGTTTGCGTATCAATCCACACATCATGGAGGGTGGTACACTCAAAATCTCTACAGGACACAAAGATTCTAAATTTGGTATTTCAATTGAGCAAGCACCCGAAATCTATGAGATTGTACAGAAATACGACCTCAAAGTAGTAGGCTTGCACCAACATACAGGTTCTGATTTCAAGAATGCCAATGTGATTATCAGTGCAGCAGAAAAGCTCTTCGATTTGGCATTCAAATATTTCCCTAATCTTGAGTTTATCGATTTAGGTTCTGGCTTCAAAGTAGCTTACCACGAAGACGACCACATAACCGATATGGACAAACTCGGCAAAGGCGTAGTAAAAGTATTCAATGAGTTTTGTGCGCAATATGGCAAAGAAGTAGAACTATGGTTTGAACCAGGCAAGTTTCTGGTAAGTGAATGTGGTTATTTGCTTACAAGTGCCAATGTGGTGAAACATAATCCGGGTCGTAATTTCGTAGGGGTTGATTCTGGTCTGAACCACCTTATCCGCCCGATGATGTATGATTCTTACCATGAAATTATCAACGGCTCGAATCCTGACGGAGAAGAGAAAGAAAAATATGATATTGTAGGCTACATCTGCGAAACAGACACATTGGGTAAAGACCGTACGATTCCGACGGTAAAAGAGGGCGATATAATTGTAATAAAAAATGCCGGAGCTTATGGTTTCTCAATGGCATCTAACTATAACTCACGTTTCCGCCCTGCCGAAGTACTGATTTATAACGGAGCGGCACAGGTGATTCGCAAACGTGAAACGATGGAAGATATTCTGAAAAATCAGATTGTGCTTGATATATAGATTGCTTACATTTGAAGCATTATCGAATCAAGTACAAACATGACCGCCTCAGACCAAACATTTCATCGCTCAAGCAAAAAAGACGAATTTGAATCACCTGATTTTTACGGAATAGACGATTTACTAACCGAAGAACAGCTAATGATTCGCTCGGCAGTGCGTGATTTTGTAAAACGTGAAATCTCGCCTATTATTGAAGACGCCGCCCAACGCTGCGTTTTCCCTGAGTTTATTGTCAGAAAGTTTGGTGAGTTAGGCGTGTTTGGCCCAACGATTCCGGTAGAATGCGGTGGGCAGGGATTAGACTATATCTCTTATGGCCTTATGATGCAGGAAGTTGAACGTGGCGACTCAGGAATGCGTTCTACGGCTTCGGTTCAGGGCTCATTGGTGATGTTTCCTATCTACAAATATGGTAGCGAAGCGCAAAAGCAGAAGTTTCTGCCTAAGCTCGGAAGCGGTGAGTTTTTAGGTTGTTTCGGCTTGACAGAGCCTGATTTTGGGTCAAACCCAAGCGGTATGACTACCAATTTCAAAGAAGATGGCGACCACGTGATTTTGAATGGTTCGAAAATGTGGATTTCAAATTCACCCAAGGCTGATGTGGCCGTAGTGTGGGCTAAAAACGAGCAAGGGCGTATAAAAGGCTTAATTGTGGAGCGTGGCATGGAGGGTTTCAGTACACCTGAAATTCATGGTAAATGGTCGTTAAGAGCAAGTATCACAGGTGAGTTGGTGTTTGATAATGTAAGAGTGCCCAAAGCCAATATATTACCAGATGCCGACGGACTGAAAGCACCTATGTCATGCCTTGATAATGCCCGCTATGGCATTGCCTGGGGAGCCTTAGGTGCAGCAATGGACTGCTACGATTCGGCACGCAGATATGCTATGGAACGCATACAGTTCGACAAACCGATTGCAGCTTTTCAGCTTACACAAAAAAAACTGGCCGAAATGCTTACCGAAATTACTAAAGCACAATTGGTATGCTGGCGTTTGGGTAATCTCAAAAATCAGGGAAAAGCCACTAGCGCACAAATATCACTGGCAAAACGGAATAATGTAGCAATGGCACTAGAAATAGCCCGAGAAGCCCGACAAATACACGGAGGCATGGGTATTACAGGCGAATATCCGATTATGCGCCACCAGATGAACCTCGAGTCGGTAGTAACCTATGAAGGCACACACGATATTCATTTATTAATTTTAGGCCAAGCCATTACGGGTATTGCGGCGTTTAAATAATTGTCTTGAACTTTGATTTATCTGATTAAACTGATTTTTATGAACTATTGATTCAACAATCAGATTAATCATACAAATCAGGTAAATCAAAGTTCAAGACATCATTCCCCTCCCATTTCCTGAAACTCAGATAATTCTTTTTTGTTGTTAGTTTCCAGTTGTCTGTAATCTATTTCCCAATTCACAGCAGCGGCTAGTTGGTTCATCATTAAGCCAACCTGTCGGTTTGCTACTCTGGGCAAATCGCTTTCAAGGGCTTTTTCCTGCATTAGTTTCTTGGCTTCGTTCAGAATATTGGTATAATCTTCATGGCTGAATTTATTCAACCAACCTTGGTCAATATCATAAAATTTATAATCCGTATCTATCGAGATTACTTCCGCAACCGGAAACTCCTCAACTATTAGTTTGCGGGTAGTTTCGTCTCTTCTTACTTTCATTTTACCAAAATCAAAGCCAACCGAAACCTTTGCTCTTGAAACCACCAAAGCCTTTTTGTTAATTTTGAACAAACCCCAGAAATCTTTCCTACTACTGTGGTCATATATTTCGGTAAAATATCCCTCTGCCACTACCACCTTGAAAACCTTCTCTATGCGCTCAAGCAATAGGGTTGATTCACGCCGCAATTGCTCACGGTTATCACGTATTTTTTTGCCATATACCCAATTAAAAACCTGCCATGCAGCAATACCGCCAACACCTAATGCTGATATAAAAAATAAAAAATCCATGTACTCTAATTTATAAAATGTTTAATTGCTATTACTTAGACTCAAAAAACAAGCTAAAGTATTCATAACCAAAGATATAAATATTTCGATGGTTTTATAATTACCATACATTTTAATAAAGTTCCACTAATTAAATCACTACTAAAAATTGTAACCTTATTACGTCATTCCTGTTTGAGTGTAATTAAAAATCATCCTAAAGAACAATTTCTGAGCAAAGATTTATCAGATTTTTAATTGCACGAGTTTGAATGATGGCTCTTTTGCGGACGGCTAGTCTTGAGTTACTTTTTTTCAGCTAAAAAAAGTAACATCCCAAGACTATGCAAACAAGACAACTTAATATACTCTATTTTTATCCTTTGCAATTAACCCTAATAAATTAGCAAATTCTTACTTTTGCATCAAAAGCCCTTAATACAATCTTGACACAAACATCACCTAAATATCTGATTTTGCTCGTTGGCCCAACAGCCGTTGGTAAAACCGATCTATCTATCCGACTAGCACATAAACTCAATACCGAAATTATATCAGCCGATTCAAGGCAGTTTTATCAGGAATTGAGCATAGGCACAGCCAAACCCAGCGTAGAAGAAATGGACGGAATCAAACATCATTTCATTGATTCGCATAGCATTGAAGCCTATTACAGCGCCGGAGATTTTGAAAGAGATGTAATAAAGCTATTGGAAGAAGATATTTTCAAGAGAAAAGATGTAGTGATTATGACCGGAGGCTCTGGCTTATTTGTAAAGGCTATTACTGATGGACTAGACGAAATGCCCGAAGCACCCCTAGCCCTGCGTGAAAACCTGATGAAAAGACTAGAAACCGAAGGAGTTGAGCAACTAGCCGCCGAACTCCAGAAACTTGACCCTGAATACGCAGCCACAGCAGATTTACAGAACTCTCAACGAGTAGTAAGAGCCCTGGAAGTTTGCCTAAGCACGGGAAAACCTTTTTCGGAATTTCACAAAAAAGCCAAAGTAGAGCGAAATTTTAAATTCATAAAAATAGGTATCGAACGACCAAGAGAAGAATTGTATGACCGTATCAATAGGCGCATGGATATTATGTTGGCAAATGGTTTGGAAGAAGAAGTAAAAGGCTTAAATGATTACAGAAATCATAATGCACTACAAACAGTAGGCTATAAAGAAGTTTTTGAGTTTATGGATGGCGCTTACGACCACTCAACAATGGTAGAACTGCTAAAACGTAATTCAAGAAGATACGCCAAAAGACAAATGACCTGGTTCAAAAACCAAGACGATTTCCAATGGTTCAACGCTGAAGATTTTGATGGGGTTTATGGGTATATTCAATCTACTTTAAACCAAAAATAACAACTAAAAATTGTAACCTTAAATCATCATTTCCTGTTGAGACGAACGGCTAGTCTTGCGTTACTTTTTTCTAGCCGTACCATTTCACCCAATAAAACGGAAGGCCGTCCCCGTGGGTGGCTAATATAACAAAGGAATATATTTTAGTGTCTAAGCCTGACTCAAGTCAGGCATTTAAATAATAAAAATAACAACTAAAATTGTAACCTTAAAACATCATTTCCTGTTTGAGTACAGTTAAAAATCAGGAAAAAGACTATTTTACAAGAAATGATTTAAAGGATTTTTAATTGTACGAGTTTAAATGATGCCGGTTTTTTTGTTACTTTTTTTCCGGTAAAAAAAGTAAAGCCACGAAATAAGCTATATCAAACAATGTGATGTTATAAAAGAAAAAAACATCAAACCCTCCAATAATCATACTGAATATACTCAGCAGTTTCATTAGCAACTTCTTTACCCAAAAGTTTTGAAACCACATACAAAGACATATCAATCCCTGCCGATACTCCGGCCGAAAGAATAATCCGCCCATTATCTACCCAACGTTCTTCAGGGAATAGCTTTGTATTAGGCGCAACTTCACGCATTTGCTCAACAGCCTTGAAGTGCGTAGTAGCTGATAACCCTTCTAATAATCCGGCTTTTGCCAATATGAGAGAGCCCGTACAAACCGAGAGTAACAGTTCTACTTTTTCGTTCATGGCTTTTACCCATTCCAACAAATGCTCGTTGTTCATCTCTTTTCTTGTACCAAAGGGCGTACCATCAGGTTTAAAGCCTCCACCGCCCGGAATCAGTAATATATCCGGTACTGGACAGTTATCAAACGTATAAGTTGCTTCAACAATCAGGTTATTCCGTGCGGCAATTTTATTTTTCTGGGCTACTGTAAAAACAGTAAAATACCCTTCTCTACCCCCTTGTTTTCCGGCTACGCCAAAAATCTCAAAAGGCCCTGTGAAGTCTAAAACTTCTACATCATCAAAAATAAAGATACCTACCGATTTCATTAATAGTGAAAATAAAGTACTGAAAGTTGAATATTTTTAAGAATAAAACGAAAAATGCTTAAATCCTGACTGCTCAGATTGTTACTCTCGCAAATTAGATTTTTCTTTGCAAAAACTTTAGACTAAATGCAAAAAATTACGATTGCCGTTGATGGCTATTCTAGTTGTGGTAAAAGTACAACAGCCAAAAGAGTGGCAAGTAAATTAGGCTATTCATATATTGATACAGGTGCCATGTATCGTTCGGTAACACTGTATTTTCTTGAGCACCACATAACGCTCACCAACGATAAAGAAGTAGAAAAAGCCCTTGAAAATATAGATATTGAGTTTCGACGGAATCCGAACGATGGCCGTAACGAAACTTTTCTGAATGGGCTCAACGTAGAAGACGAAATCAGAAAACTATATATTGCTGACAAAGTAAGCGAAGTAAGTTCTATTGCTGCTGTTAGGCACGCCATGGTAGCCCAACAACGCCGCATGGGTAAAAAGAAAGGCGTAGTAATGGATGGCCGAGATATAGGCACAGTGGTTTTCCCGGATGCTGAGTTGAAGATTTTTATGACCGCCGACCCTGTTATAAGAGCTACTCGCCGCCAGATTGAATTAGCCGAAAAAGGCGAAATGGTAGATTTGGAAGATATTCTTGAGAACTTAAAAAAACGAGATTTAATAGATACAACCCGTAAGGAAAGCCCGCTCAGAAAAGCTGACGATGCCATTGAGGTTGATACATCATACATCACTTTTGATGAGCAGGTTGATGCTGTATGTCTGCTGGTAGACGAAGCAGTGAGCAAGGCGATGAAAGAAATAAATATTTAATAAAAGCATACTATCACATATGGTAAAATGAACCAAAATGATAAAGAAAAATATAAATCAGAATTTAAACAAGCTTTAGATCAATTTGCTCTAAAACTTGAAGAATATGTTTCTACTGAAAATGGTGATTGGTCTATTAAAGGATTTATTGACGTTTCTAAGAATATTTATACTATTTCTGCCGACACTAAAATTATCTCTAAAATACTCGAAATTCATATTTTCCCTCAGCTTTTACAGTTTGCTAAAGATTATAATTACAAAATTATATTTGCTGAAAAACAAAATTGGTATCCTGACATAACATTTATTAGTAATACTAATGAGTCGGTAAAGTTTGCTCTTGATATAAAAACAACATTTAGACGTAACAATAAAATCTCTGGTTTTACATTAGGCAGTCATGGAGCA
The DNA here is from genome assembly GCF_037860775.1 of Emticicia soli. Classification (NCBI taxonomy): domain Bacteria; kingdom Pseudomonadati; phylum Bacteroidota; class Cytophagia; order Cytophagales; family Leadbetterellaceae; genus Emticicia; species Emticicia soli. The sequence goes on from NZ_JBBEWC010000006.1 coordinate 395,757, forward strand.
TATTTTAAAGAAAGGGATAAAAGCAAAAATATTCAGTTCCCATATAACCAATATCTAGCCCATTATTGTTTAGGAGTAATTTATTCAAGAACTCTAGTAAGTGAAGATTTCCCTGAAACCGACATTTATCAAGTAAAAGACTTACAAGATGAAGAAGATAGCATATTAAAAAAGATTGGACAGCGAAAAGTTACTACTGTTAATAATCTAGCTTCTATAACCTCTGTAATTAAAGACTTTGACTTCTTTATTGCCGAAAAATGGAAAATTGCAAGTGACAAGCAAGGATCCGGCAATACTGCCAACATAGGTTCTATCGTTGATATTGCAGATCTTAAAAAAGGGAATGGAGTATTTAGCCAATTGGGGGAAGAATGGTTTGATGAATATTGGATAAATTATGGAGTAGCCACTATGATAAAAGATGGTAAGGCTGTTAAAATAACTACTTTAAAAGATTTTCTTGAGTTTAAAGGTAGAATAGACTTATGGGATAATAAAATAGCCACAACATATTATAAGAAAGTAAAATGAGAGTTATTGTTCCTCCAATTAAAAGTCAAGGTATAAAAACTAAGTTAGTGCCTTGGATTATGGAACTTGCACCAAAAGCAACGGGCAAGTGGATAGAACCTTTTTTAGGTACTGGTGTAGTAGCATTTAACTCTGGATATAAGAAAGCTATTCTCAATGATACTAATCCTCATATTATAAACTTTTACAAGGGTGTACAAAAAAAAGAAATTACGCCATCATTGATGAAAGCATATCTTGAAAAAGAGGGAGAATTATTAAGTAAAGCTAATAACAATGGATATGAACATTATCTAAATGTCCGGAAACGATTTAATGATGGAGAATTTTCACCTTATGATTTCATATTTCTTTCTCGTGCCGGCTTTAATGGTATGATGAGGTTTGGCAGTAAAGGAAATTGGAATATCCCATTTTGCAAAAAGCCTGATAGATTTGCTCAAGCATATATTACAAAGATAATAAATCAGATTGCAAATGTCTCTCAAATTATACAACCAGAGCCTGACTGGATTTTTCATAATAAATCGTTTTCAAAGATTATCCCTTTGGCCACCGAAAATGATATAATCTACTGTGACCCTCCGTATTATGGAAGACATGTTGATTATTATAATGGATGGAAAGAAGAAGATGAAGCTCTTTTATTTAATTTATTAAAAGAAACAAAAGCTAAATTTGTTCTCTCAACTTGGCATCATAATGACTGGAGAGAAAATGATATGATAAATAAATATTGGCGACATTTTAATATAGTCACAAAAGATCATTTCTATCATAATGGGGCTAATATTGAAAATAGAAAAACAGTAGTAGAGGCCCTTGTTTGTAATTTCGATATTTCTGAATTCGCACAGCACAATCATGGAATAAAGAAAAAAGTACAAACAGAACAGTTATTAATTGATTGGGCCGTTTAATAGCGTTTTCTTTTTATAGATTTCATGCAGCAATTTGATTATATCATAGTAGGGCAAGGTATTGCGGGGTCATTATTGGCTTATCAACTGATAAAGGCTGATAAACAGGTGCTTATTCTGAACGATGAAACTCTCCCTACGTCTTCGGCGGTAGCAGGTGGAATATTTAATCCGATCACGGGTAAAAATCTTGATAAAACCTGGCTGGCAGATACGCTCTTTCCGTTTTTTAAAGCGTTTTCTCTATCGCTCGAAAAAGAAACGCACACTAGTTTTTATCATGAAACAAACCTGTTTCGGCCTTATGCCAATGAACAGCAACGTAAGCATTTTTTAAAACTAACTGATGAATACGACCTAGACCGATACATCAGGCTGGTAAAACCAGAGGCTTACAGCGAAATAGAAAACCCCTTAGGTGGGCTTTATACCAGCTCGGCTGGTTGGGTTGATGTACCCGTGATGCTAGAAGCATTGAAGCAGTTTTTCTTGCAAAAAGCTACTTATCAGCCTGAGAAGTTTGATTATCAAGCACTCGAGATTTCAAAAAATAGCGTTGCGTATAAGGGCTTTAAAGCGGCTAAAATAGTTTTTTGTGAAGGCTATTATGCTTCGCAGAATCCTTATTTTAAATGGCTGCCGTTTAATCCGGCCAAGGGTGAAACTTTGATTGCTACGATAGACAACTATTCAATCAAAGAAATTGTCAATCAAGGTTCATGGATTATTCCTTTAGGAGACCAGCAATTCAGATTTGGCTCAACGTATATATGGAATCAGCTAGACTGGCAAACCACCGACGAAAGCAAAGAGGCAATTAGTAGTAAAATAGACAAATTTCTTAAATTACCTTACCAGATTATTGACCAGCAGGCGGGTATCAGGCCCACTACAAAAGACCGTCGGCCGTTCTTAGGCAACCATCCTGCTTATGCCAACGTCTATGTATTCAACGGTTTAGGTACTAAAGGTGTGTCGCTTGCGCCTTATTTTGCACAAGAGATGTTATTTTTTCTTGAAAAGCAGAAAGATTTAATGCCAGAATCTAACATTCAGCGATTTTATTCGTTATATTCGTTATAAGATAAAGTACCAAGTTGGTACAAACCCATAATCCAAAGATATTTAGTGATTGAGCCCGAACGAAGGAGCGGGATTATTCAGAGAGCTATGGAAAAATTCTCTACTTATCGCCAAGGCGCTGTGCGCTTGTTTGCCATTAATGCTCTTATTCTGATAGGAATACAAACTGCTTTTGCCCAAAATTATTTTTCATCTACTCAGGAAGAATTTGGTAAAAACCGCATTCAGGAAAAAAGATTTGAATGGCTCACTATTAAAAGCAATAATTTTGAGTTTAACTACTACCGTGGAGGCGATAAAATTGCTCAGAATGCTGCAAAACTTTCAGAAAGCGAGTATGACCGTATCACAGAGTTGTTGGGTTATACGCCTTTCACAACCATGAAGATTTTTCTGTATAACTCACCAAAAGATTTAGCACAAAGTAACATTGGCCTCATGGCTCCGATAGACCTTGATGGGAGTGTGCTTAATCTGGCAAAATCACGTGTACAGATAGCTTATACAGGTAACGAAGAGACATTTAAAAAAGAGTTAATCAGACAAGTCGCCCGTTTGTTTGTGTATGATATGCTTTACGGCGGCTCACTGAAAGAAGTATTGCAAAGCTCTCTTTTACTTACGGTTCCAGAGTGGTATATGGCGGGTATCTCTGCCTACATTTCTGAAAACAGCGAAGACCCTACCATGCTCGACCGTATGCGGGTGGCTGTGATGAAAAACAAAGACAAGCGAATTGCAAACCTCGAAGGCAAAGACGCCGAGTTGATAGGCCAATCAATCTGGAACTACATAGCCATGCGGTATGGCAAAGATAATATTTCTAATATTCTGAATCTAACACGTATCATTCGTACAGAAGAATCGAGTATTACCAGTACGCTTGGCATATCGTACAACCGTTTCATGAAAGAGTGGAAAGAGTTCTACATCAATAGTGCGTATGCTAATACTAACGATAATAAAATAGACGAACCACAGCAAAAAAGCCCTATTTCGCCTAAAATAGACCTTACGAAACCAAAAGAGAAACTTGTATTAGAAAAAGGCGAAGTAGATACAGATAATTATGAGTTTGATGCCGAAAACATCATGAAGTCGTTGGCTACTGAAACAGCCAAAAGCAAAGTAGATGATATTGACAAAGCAACTCCTAGACTAGGCCGATACCGAGAGGCACTCAAAATAAAAGGTCCGTATGCTTATGAAAACATCATGGTTGCCAACGATGTAAAATCTGAGTTTCTGATGGACCCTGTTCGCCGCATGGGTATGAAAGTTAGCCTGGTACTAAACGATTTACTAGAAAACCATAGCATAAAACTTGGGCTGTTTATTACGCCTGTGCTTCGCAACCACGATATATTTTTAGAATACAACAATTACACCAAACGTATTGACTGGGGCTTGGGCATTATGCGCCGCTCTGTTTCGTTCGGCGAATTAGATAACCGTAGCCTGTACCTGTTCCGTCCGCTTAATATCAATGCACCATCAACGGCTGTAATTGCTATTGACAGACGCTTGTTTTTCAACAGATTTTCGGCTTATGCCAATTATCCGATTAACAAAAACCTGCGTGTAGGTATTACACCATCGTTAACTACTACAACAGACATTGACCTCTATGAAATGGGGCGTGAGAATCTGACCTCTCATTACCTGGGTTATAAAGCCGAACTTGTTTACGACAATACCACGCCCCTATTCAGCAAGGTTTTGTTGGGTACACGTGCCAAGTTGCGCTTAGAGCGTTCTTACAGCCTTACATCAAGCACTCAGAATTTCAGCCGTATGGTGATAGATGCCCGTCATTATCAGCGAATACTGCGCAGCTTTATTTTTGCTGCCCGTATATCTTACGGACGTTCGCTGGGCAGTGCGCCAAAGGCTACATTCTTAGGTGGTGTTGAAAACACCATTAACCGTACTGTTGAAGGTAGCAATGGGCAAGGTATAGGTGTACCTCGTGATTTGCGTGACGTACTATTCTATGATTTCGCAGGAAATCTGAGAGGTTTCAATTTTGCTAAGCTATATGGTACAAGCCACTTATTAACCAATTTCGAATTGCGCCTGCCTTTGGCACAGTATTTCTCTAAAGGAACAATTACCTCTAATTTCTTACGCAATATGCAGTTTGTAGGTTTCAGCGATATTGGTACGGCATGGTATGGCAACAAGGGGCCATTTAACCGCCAGAATAGCTTGAATACCGAAGTAATTGGTGGTGGAGACAACCCATTCCAGGCAACAGTAACCAATTTCAAAAATCCATTTCTGGTAGGATACGGTGTTGGGGTAAGAACTACCATTCTTGGTTATTTCGTAAAAGCTGATTATGCATGGGGACTTGAAGACAAAGAAGTAAGCAAACCTAAGCTATACCTTTCGCTTGGTTACGATTTCTAACAGATACATAGCCTTTGAATAGATGCTATTCAAAGATGATATAGAAAAACCCGTTCAGTCCGAATGGGTTTTTCGTTTGTTTAATGGTATGAATATATGAACTCTGAAAGCAAGCGAATCCAGCAAACGGCAGTCTTATACAACCAGTTGATTAATTTCTTCTGGTCGATGCTGGCTTTTATACCTGTTGTCTACTTCTGTTATCAATACCTACCGCTTAAGCTGCTATATATATTTATCGGCATTAGCTGCATGGTTATTTTGCTGCCTACGGCGTGGCTTAACAAAATACAATTGAGCAAGTCGACAAGGCTTTATCAACAAATAGGTATCAGGTTTGTTAAAAAGTACACACAAGACGGCGACCTTGTGAATCGGCTCATTAAAAAACAACATTCGCAATATAAATATGTAGAAGGCATGCAATCGTTTAAAAAGCTGATTAGCAAATCTTACATGAACGAACGATTCCACTATCTGGCCTTTGTTTTCTTCGTTTGCAGTATGGTTTATGCTTTTATCCTTGGGCTGATAGGCTGGGGCTTTTTCTTGCTAGTAGCCAATATTATTTATAATGTATATCCTATTTTTTTGCAGCAATATAATCGTATCAGAATCAACTACCTTATAAAGCGTCAGTCGTCTTAAATCAAATATTTTCATCTTATCCACTTTCATAAACCTATATCAATGAGCCACTTCCCTGTTATTACCTCAACACTTTCCGAACAACACCTAGCCTTATTTCTGCAAGAAATATATAAGCTTAGTAATGCCACTACTTGCCGATTATTAAAGACCGGAATCAACCATGTGTACCTCGTTACTGATGGTGCTCAGAAATATGTATTCAGAGTTTATAGTCTCAATTGGCGTAGCCAGAAAGAGATTTCAGAAGAAATTCGCCTGCTGAATCTTCTAAAAGACAATCATATTCCGGTTTCGTATGCTATTGCCGATGCGCAGAGTAATTACATTCAAACGCTCAATGCTCCTGAAGGCGAGAGATTCGGCGTGATGTTTTCGTATGCAAAGGGGGAAAAAGTATTCAATTTCTCAACTGACTTACATCATAAAATCGGTGAGATAATGGCGCAGTTTCATAAAATTACCCACAATCTCAGCCTAGACCGTGTTACTTACACACCTGAAAAAGTGCTCTTAGAGTCGCCACAACATTTCTTTGGCTTTTTACCTGACGATACACCCGAAGTTGAGTTTATCAGATACGCCCAGCAACATCTATTAGCAGCGCTAAAAAAAGTAGATGAAACCAAGATAAGAAAAGGTGTGGTGCACCTAGACATCTGGTTCGATAATCTGAATATACTGAATGCAAACGAAATAACGATTTTTGATTTTGATTTCTGTGGCAATGGCTGGCAATGCTATGATATTGGCTATTATATTTTACAAATTCATAGCACCGAGGCTGACGAAAACGAATATAAGCTTAAAGCAGAGGCTTTTCTTAAAGGCTATGAGTCTGTTAGTCCAATCAGCGATGAGGAGAAACGTATTCTGCCTTTGCTGGGTGAGTGTATTTATCTGTTCTATCTAGGTGTACAATGCCAGCGATTTAATAATTGGTCGAATACATTTATCAATGAAGTTTATCTGAAAAGATTCATAAATTTACGTATCAAAAGATGGTTTGATTACAACAAATTAGGTTAAACTATAGCATGACTAATACAGAGATTATTGCCCATAGGCTTTATAACCAACAAATCACCGAAACGCAATTCACCAAGCCGGAAGAAATCGTTTCGTGGCTGGTTGCTGTGCAGGCACAAGAATATGCAATGGCAAAATGGGCTATCGGGCTTCGGCTCAATGGCGTTAATGAGCCTGCCATAGAACAAGCTTTTAACGAAGGCAGAATCCTGCGCACGCACCTCATGCGCCCCACATGGCATTTTGTAAGCCCTGCCGACATCAGGTGGTTGTTGGCGCTCACTGCCCCAAGAGTTCACGCTTTTAATGCTTACCAGTACAGAAAAAACAGTTTAGATAGTACTATTTTCAATAAGTGCAACGATATTATTATCAAAAACCTTGAAGGTGGCAGATACCTCACCCGTCCGGTGCTCAATGAGGCATTTATGCAGGCAGGTATTGTAACCGATGGCGTTGGTTTAAGTTGTATCATGATGCAGGCCGAGCTGGACGGCATTATTTGTAGCGGCCCACGTCTGGGCGGCCCACGTCTGGGAAAACAATTTACTTATGCTTTAATTGATGAGCGTGTGCCTCCTACCCAAGCACTCACGCAAGAAGAAGCACTCAGCCAACTGGCATTAAGGTATTTTACAAGCCGTGGCCCTGCTACTGTACAAGATTTTGTGTGGTGGTCGGGACTGACGATGAAAGAAGCCCGCATAGGTATTGCTAACCTGCCACCCTACTTTATACACCAGAAAATAGAAGGGCATGAATACATCTATGCACCGGGGAATCCGAAGGAGATTGAGCACCCGAAACATTCGTTTTTAATGCCTGATTATGACGAATACGGCATTGCCTACAAAAACCGTGAGGCTATTCTATTGCCCAAGCATTTAACAGCAACAGGCGAAAAACCTGTATTCCCGTTTAATCGCATGGTGATTATCAACGGCACAATTGTAGGTACATGGCAACGAACCATAAAAAACAAAGAGATTAACGTAGAAATTGCTCCTTTATACAGATTTAATGACGAGGAGCATAATAGTATGCAGCACTCTATCAATCGATTTAAAAGCTTTTTTAGTGGCGTAACCGACGATATTGACTAATACTTTGGCTTATGAGCTTTAGCACTTTTATACCTAGCGATGTATTGAAACCTTATATAAGGTTGCTTGCTATTTCGGAAGCAAGCGAAGAAACCGAATATAAGGTTCTGCCTAATACTGCCTTAGTTATGGGTTTCCAGTATCAAGGACAATTGGCTACGGTAGAAAATACAATGCTAAAACCTCTGAATACAGCAGGCATTACAGGTATACAAGATAAATACAGGGTATTCAGAAATTCTAAGGATATTGGTACAGTATTGGTCTTTTTTAATGAAACCGGAGCTGCTTATTTTTTCAGAGAGCCTATGCATGAATTATTTGGCGAAAGTGTATCTCTGGAAAACTTTGTCAGCCAACCTGTCCTCAATCAGATTGAAGAGCAGCTATCGGTAGCGCAATCGCATCAGCAACGCATTACTATTATAGAGCAATTTCTGGTAGCACGCATACAACCGATTCATGCAGATAAATTGGTACAATCGGCTATTCAGCATATTCAATTAGCAAAAGGTAATATCAGAATCAGCGAGCTTGCCAAGCAATTGTACACAAGCAAAAGTCCGCTAGAAAAGCGATTCAGAAAGATTGTGGGAGCATCACCCAAAAAGTTTGCTTCTCTCGTAAGATTCAACGCTTTGCTGAAAGATTACACGCTTGATAAAACACTGACCGAATTAGGCTACGAAGCAGGGTATTTTGACCAGGCCCATTTTATCCATGACTTTAAGGTATTTACAGGCGAAACACCTGAAGCTTATTTTAATGCTACAAAAGAGTAAGTTTTACTCACTTATTATAAAGCAATCACCAACAAAATATAGTTATTTTTACTTATATTTGTATTAATTCAATTTAGTGTTCGCAATTTTCAATATTATTCATCATGAAATGGGCATATAGTATAGAGCAGAAGATGAAAGCTGCCATGGCACTGACAGTTATTTTCGTTTTTTTATTTATTAAGAATGTTTCAGACAAGAGACATTTTAACGAACTGGGGGATAGTTTTTCGGCAGTATATGAAGACCGACTGCTGGTTGAAAGTTATATTTTTGAGATGTCTGACCACCTGTCGAGAAAAAAACTGCTCGTTGATGAATGCAACACGAAAGGCGACCTTAATCAGATAAAAGATAAAATAAATGCGCACAATAACGCCATTCAGGGCTTGATTGTGGCGTATGAAAAAACAAAACTGACACCTACTGAAGAGGTTTTGTTTAAAGATTTCAAGAAAAAAATAGCCAACGGGCTCGAAGTAGAGAAAATCCATATCTATGGCTCTGACTTTACGAATGCCGAAAATACCCGACAGGCATTAGACGAGGTATTTTATAGTGCGCTCAATACACTGAATCATCTGTCAACAATCCAGATTACAGAGGGAGAAAAACTCACCAAAACTTCGCAGAAAATTGTGTTGGGTTCGGCATCTGATACCCAGTTTGAACTGACCCTGCTCATTGTGATAGGCACTATTATCCTGACCCTGATTTTTACATCAAGCTCAACTATGCCTAAAACACCGCAAAATCCGTCTTTGAATTAAAAAATACCCCACCCTACGCGGGTCGCCCTGACCCTCCCCAACAATGGATAGAAAAAGAAAAAAGAACCCCTCTCCCCATTGTTGGGGAGAGGGGCAGGGGTGTGGGGTCATTCATGTGCACACCTATTTATTGCTTCAATCTAATCACCACTCCACCTAATGGCGGTAGTGATAGTTCAACAGAGTTATCTTTTCCGTGTAGCGGAATAGCATCAGATTTTACGCTTCCATTCAGCACACCTGTCCCCCAGTATTTCTGATTATCGCTATTGAATACTTCTTCATAAACACCTGCCGCCGGAACACCAATTCTATATGGTGTGCGTGGAATAGGTGTGAAGTTTAATACCACCACAACCGTTTCTTTTTCGTTGAAACCTTTGCGGGCATATACAATTACGGCGTTTTCACGGTCGCTTGTATCAATCCATTCGAATCCGTCAGGTGAAAACTGTTTGTCAAACAAAGCGGCCTCACCACGATACATACCGTTAAGGTCTTTTATCAGTTCATTGATACCCTTGTTTGGTGCTTGTTCAAGCAAATGCCAGTCGAGACTTTTCTCAAAGTTCCATTCGGCATATTGTGCAAACTCACCACCCATAAACAACAACTTAGTGCCGGGATGCGTAAACATATAAGTAAATAACAAACGAAGGTTGGCAAATTTACGCCATTGGTCGCCGGGCATTTTTTCAATCAATGAGCCTTTGCCATATACCACCTCATCATGCGAAAGCGGCAACATAAAGTTTTCTGAGAAGCCATACACAAGGCTGAAAGTAATATCGTTCTGGTGCCATTTGCGATACATAGGATCTTTAGCAAAATAGCGCAGGGTGTCGTTCATCCAGCCCATCATCCATTTCATTCCAAAGCCTAAGCCACCTGTGTAAACCGGTCTAGAAACCCCAGGAAACGCCGTTGACTCCTCGGCAATGGTTTGTGTATCAGGGAAACTTCTATAAATTTCTTCGTTCAATTCTTTAAAGAGCGAGATTACCTCAAGGTTTTCTCTGCCACCAAATATATTTGGTATCCATTCTCCGGCATTACGTGAATAATCACGGTAAAGCATAGAGGCTACGGCATCAACCCGTAAACCATCAGCATGGAAACGGTCAAGCCAGAAGATAGCGTTACTTATCAGAAACGAACGTACTTCGTAGCGGCCGTAGTTAAAGATATAGCTCTTCCAGTCGGGGTGGTAGCCCATTCTTGGGTCTTCGTGCTCATATAGAGCCGTACCATCAAAACGGTAAATACCATGTGCATCGCCCGGATAATGTGATGGCACCCAGTCTAACAATACACCAATACCATTGATATGGAGTTGCTCTACCAGATACATAAAGTCTTGTGGTGTGCCAAAGCGGCTGCTTGTAGCAAAATAGCCTGTTATCTGGTATCCCCACGATGGCTCATAAGGGTGCTGCATAATAGGCATAAACTCTACGTGCGTAAAGCCCATCTCTTTTATATATGGTACCAAAGTATTGGCTACCTCACGGTAGGTAAGCCTGCGTTCAGGGTCGCCTGGGTCACGTTGCCAAGAGCCTATGTGCAATTCATAAACCGACATCGGGGCGTTCAGGGCATTGTGCTGACGGCGGGTCTGCATCCATTCTTTGTCTTTCCACTCATACCAGGTATCCCACACAACTGAGGCAGTTTTAGGTGGTTGTTCCCAATGCAAAGCATAAGGGTCGCCTTTTTCGATGTCGGCACCTGTATTAGACGATATAAAATATTTATATACCTCACCATTGCCTATGTTCGGAATCCAGCCCTCCCATATACCCGAGCCGTCCCAACGTGAAGCTAAAGGGTGAGCACCACGAGTCCAGCCATTAAAGTCGCCGATTACAGCCACATAACGGGCATTAGGAGCCCAAACGGCAAAGTATGTACCTATTACGCCCTGATTTTCTATGACGTGCGAACCCATCTTTTCGTACAGGCGATAATGTTTACCAGCCTTAAAAAGATTAATGTCAAAATCGGTAAATAAACTGAATGACTCTACGTTTTTGAAATTGGGTGTATTTTCCTGAGGTTCTTCTTGTTTTTTGGTAGAAGTCGTTTTCTTTGCCATAGGTCGAAGCGAATCTGGTTTTGTTTTCGAATTGGTAAAAATAGATGAGTGGTTCTACAATTCCAAGAAGCGCAGTATATTTGTCATAGAAAATATTATCTTGATAAATTTCAATTACTACTAAGATTTTTCATACATCTTTTAATAACAATTACTATGACTGCGCCATTAGCCGAACGCCTTCGTCCGAAAAAATTAGATGATTATATCGGACAAGAACATATTCTGGGCAAAAATAAACCGCTCCGCAAAGCCATTGAAGCCAATCTTGTACCCTCAATGATTTTATGGGGTCCACCCGGTACCGGAAAAACTACACTAGCCTTGCTAATTGCCGAAACAACAAAGCGCCAGTTTCATCAATTAAATGCTGTAAGCTCGGGCGTAAAAGAGCTACGGGAAGTTATCAGCCGCCCGTCGGGCTTGTTCCCTCCTATTGTTTTTATTGATGAGATTCATCGCTATAATAAGTCACAGCAAGATTCGCTGTTGGCAGCGGTAGAAAAAGGACAAATAACCCTGATTGGTGCCACTACCGAAAACCCTTCGTTTGAGATAAACGGTGCGGTGCTTTCACGGTCTCAGGTGTATGTGTTAGAATCGTTCGGAGAAAAAGAGTTAAAAGCCCTCACCGACAGAGCCATAAAAGAAGATGTGGTTTTAAAGGAACGGGATATAAAAGTAGAGTCGTATGATGCACTGATGCGTTTATCAGGCGGTGATGGGAGAAAACTATTGAATCTGCTCGAAATCATCACTTTCTCTTTTCCGCCTGATATGCCTATTGTAATCAACGATGATTTGGTGGAGGAAGTAGCGCAACGCAACATTGCCCGTTATGATAAATCGGGGGAACAACACTATGATATTATTTCGGCTTTTATAAAATCATTGCGTGGCTCTGACCCCAACGCTGCTTTGTATTGGATGGCCCGCATGATAGTTGCCGGAGAAGATGTTGAATTTATAGCCCGACGAATGCTGATTCTGGCTTCGGAAGACATTGGCAATGCCAACCCAACGGCCGTAATTATGGCTAATAATTGTATGCAGGCAGTAAAGACCATTGGTTACCCCGAAAGCAGAATTATCTTGTCGCAGACGGCTATTTATCTGGCTACTTCGCCTAAATCCAACGCTTCTTATGTGGCTATCGATGCTGCCATTGCCTTGGCCGAAAAGACTTCGCATTTGCCTGTACCACTGGCTTTGCGCAATGCGCCAACCAAGCTCATGAAACAGATTGGCTATGGCAAAGACTACAAATATGCCCACAGCTACGAGGGTAACTTTACGAAACTCAACTTCTTGCCTGATGACCTGAAAGGCACAAAACTCTATGACCCGGGCAACAATGCCCGTGAAAACGAGATTCGCCGACAATTGCAGGCCTGGTGGGCTGAGTGGTATGGGTATTGATAAAAAGCCTTGTCCATTCTCACAGACAAGGCTTTTGCGTATCATTTAATCTCTCTTACAAATTCCCTTTCTTCAACTCTTTCACGGCATAATCAGCGGCTCTGGCTGTTAGGGCCATATAAGTAAGTGATGGGTTTTGTGTTGAGGTTGAAGTCATACAAGCACCATCGGTTACGAATACGTTTTTGCATTCGTGCAAGGCATTCCATTTGTTGAGTATCGAAGTTTTAGGGTCTTTACCCATTCTTGCGCCACCCATTTCGTGAATATCCAAGCCCGGTGTACGGTTCGAATCGTTGGTACGAATGTTTTTGAAACCTGCTTTGGTGTACATTTCGGTGAGTTGCTCAAAGAAATCTTTTACCATTTTGCGGTCGTTATCGTCATAATCAACCGAAATGCTCAATTGTGGAATACCCCAAGGGTCAACTTTCGATTTATCGAGTCTCACATAGTTGCTTTCTTTCGGAATCGTTTCGCCCATCATGTGTGAGCCTACGCTCCATACATTGTTCAGATACGGATTCAACAAGCCGTGTTTCAAATCTTCACCCATGCCGCTTCTGTCATCACGCATATATCTGCCTGCCTGGAAACCAGAGGCATAACCACGCAAGAAATCAGTTTCTTGCTTGAACACATTGCGGAAACGTGGAATATAAGGCGAGTTCGGACGACGGCCGTCAGTTGTGCTATCCAAATATCCTTCATAATCGGCATTAATAGTAGCTGTATAGTTATGGAAAGCTACATATTTACCTAAAACACCGCTATCGTTACCCAAACCATTCGGGAAACGGTTTGAGATTGAGTTCAACAGAATTAGGTTTGAGTTCAATGCTGCTGCATTTACAAAAATAATGCGGGCATAGTACTCGGTCATTTGTTTGGTGTTGGCATCTACTACCCTTACACCTGTGGCTTTGCCTTTCTTCTCGTCATAGATGATAGAATGCACCACCGAGTCAGGGCGAAGTGTGAGTTTACCCGTTTTGGCAGCCCAAGGCAAGGTAGAAGCATTACTGCTAAAATACCCTCCGAACGGACAACCACGCTCGCAGATAGTACGGTGCTGACATTGTGCTCTACCTTGGTCGAGGTGTATCTTTTTAGGCTGCGTAATGTGCGCACAACGACCCATAATAATATGGCGGTCGTTGTAGTTTTTGGCTACCTGCTGGCTGAAGTGTTTCTCAACACAGTTCATTTCGTGAGGTGGTAAAAACTCACCGTCAGGCAAGCTGGCTAAGCCGTCTTTATTGCCCGAAATCCCTGCAAATTTCTCTACATAACTATACCAAGGGGCAATATCATCGTAACCGATAGGCCATTCTACTGCAAAACCATCACGTGCAGGGCCTTCAAAATCGTATTTCGACCAACGCTGGGTTTGTCTGGCCCAAAGCAATGATTTACCACCTGTCTGGTAGCCACGAATCCAGTCGAAAGGTTTTTCTTGTACATACGGGTGCTCGGCATCTTTTACAAAAAACTGTTGTGTACCCTCATAAAAAGCATAACACTTGCTTACAATCGGGTTGGCGTCTTTTACTTCTTTTTTCAATTGTCCCCTATGCTCAAACTCCCACGGTTGCATCATGGTTGTTGGGTAGTCGGTTACGTGCTTTACTTCTTTTCCACGCTCCAGTACGAGTGTACGTAGCCCTTTTCCGGTTAATTCTTTAGCTGCCCAGCCTCCGCTGATACCCGAGCCAATCACAATAGCATCGAAAGTTTGCGCCGCTACGGCATCTATATTGAAATATGACATAATTTTAAGCTTTTTTAATTCAATTAGGGTTTTATTTGCCTGCTTGGTTTTTTACAGGTACACAACCATGATAACGGCCCGGAATAAATTCATAAACACGTAGGTTTGTCATTACATATTCAGAGTTCAGGTAGCCCTGAATCGTGATGTTTTTTACTAATCCGATAAATCCTTTTTCTGTTGCATTATCAGCCTTAGCCATTTTATTCAACACCGCCAGTTTTTGTGCTGGTTCGCATTCAGCAAAGGCTTTTCCGTAGTCTTTGGTGGCATTAGCATCAGCAGCAGCCAGCCCTTTGGTGAAGGTATCCTGTGCTTTGGCATCATAGCAATCGGCTACCATAAGCGTAACAAACTTATCTATGTTTAGCTCTTTGGCACCCGGTGTATCTGTTTTCGGAATAATGGTTTCTACTATTTCGGCCAGCAGGGTTTCTTGCGAAGAAGAAAGAATAGTAGCTGACTGATGGAGATTTTCCTTGCTCCAGGCATTAGCCCAGGCAGGTAAAACAAGAGTACTGCCTATACTCAAGGCAAATGTTTTTAGAGCCGCTCGTCTTTGCATTATAGTGCTTAGGGTAAAAATTTATGCAATTTACAGATTTATCGGAAAAAGAAATTATTCGCTCTTCAAAATCGATTAAAGAACGAGGAATTTGATAAATTATTTTCAGCGGGTATTTTGTGTTGGTAATAGTGGGAAATTCTATTTTGCAAAGAAAGACCCCTCACCCTAAATCCCTCTCCCCAACAATGGGGAGAGGGACTTTTGACTCCCTTCCCCATTGTTGGGGAAGGGTTGGGGATGGGGTCTTTTTAATATTATTTGATGCAAAAACTATCAAGCTAGCATCCCATTATTAAATATACATTTAAGATTTCTACTGCCCTTCAATCTTAGTTACCACCATATAAGCCTGGCGATTGCCTTTTTCGTCGAATTGTTCGGTTTTTATTAATCCTACGCCTTTTGCCAGGTATTCTACGCATTTTAGGGTACGATTGCCCATAAATTTCATTTGCATGTTGTAGGTGAGCTTGGCACAGTCAAACTTACCTGCGGGCGTTTCTATGGTTTCGTAGGCTTCTACTTTGCGGTTGGTAATATTGGCATTCATGTTCATGATTGTCATGCCGCCTTCAAAGCCTGATTTGATGTTAATGCTGGCATCTTTCAGGTCGTCGCCTACTTTCAAATCTCTCGGGTAAACCATCTGGTCGCCGGTTATGCTTACTTTCATATCCGGTGATTTTGGCATCATGTCTCCGCTGATATTCCGAATATCGGTGTGGTAGTCTCCATCAACACATTTACCTACCGATTCGCTTTTTGCCATCAGCTTACCTTTTGCATCATAGGTTTCGTGGGCAAATGCCAAGGATGTTCCACCATCAACAGGTTTATAATCTATTACTTCATATTTGGTAACAGCAGTCGGGCGGTCTTTTTTGTCGTAAGAGGTCATTTCAACTTTCATACCTTTTTTGAAATTGAAATAACCACCACAATCTTGTGCTACTGACAAATGTGCGTAGAAGAAAACAACAAATACGTAAAGGGTTGCGAGTGCTTTTTTCATGGTTTTGCTCATGTTTTGGGTTAATACACCTAATAAACTAATATATAATGGCATTTTGCATTTTCCTGCCATTAATAAAGCCAAAAATTTATTAAACGCTTCGCCAAACCATAAACTCGCCTACTCCTTAGTTACAATCTCGTCCAGATTCAGCATGGCATTGGCCGTAACAGCCATTGCTGCCATTTGTGGCGTTACATCGTATCGACCAAAGAATTTATAGGCTTCCACCGGATTTTTGACGTATTCTTTCTCGGTTTGTCGGTAGAGTCGGGTAAGTACCTGTAGTTTTTTCGGGTCTATGTTTCGCATCATAATCAGGTTGAAGCCTGCCTGAATCTGCTCTTCAGGCGTTTTGCCTTTTTTGAGCATATTTTTGGCTAGCTCCTGCGCTGCTTCTACATAAGCGGGATCGTTGAGCGTTACCAAGGCTTGTAGCGGCGTATTGGTACGTAAGCGTCTTAGCTGACAAAACTCACGGCTTGGCGCATCGAACGACATCATTGATGGGTACGGCGCTGTGCGTTTCCAGAATGTATAAAGGGCACGGCGGTATTTGTCTTCGCCTTGTGATAATTTCCATGATTCACCACTCCAAGGCGACTGCCACAGTCCATCCGGCTGATAAGGCATTACGCTTTTACCGTACATTTTTTTAGATAAAAGCCCGCTTACCAGCAATGCCTGGTCTCTTACTTGTTCTGCCGTCAGGCGGATACGTGGTCCACGAGCCAGAAAACGGTTATAAGGGTCTTTTTCAAGTAATTCGGCATTTACATCTGATGATTGCTGATAAGTACCCGACATCACAATCATTTTCAGGAGTTTTTTCACACTCCATTTCATATCGTCCTGAAAAGTAAGTGCCAGATAATCGAGCAATTCAGGGTTGGTGGCGCTAAAGCCTTGTGTACCAAAATCTTCAACGGTTTCTACTATACCCGTGCCGAATATCTGTTCCCAGAAACGATTTACCGCTACCCTTGCCGTTAGCGGATTATTGCCGTCAACGAGCCATTTGGCTAAGCCAAGGCGATTGGTCGGGTAATCTTTCGGCATCTTCGATAAGTACTTAGGCACATCAGGTTTCACTTCTTTGCCATGCACCAGCCAGTTACCACGCTCAAAAATATGTTGCTTACGAGCTAAATCGCCTTCGCCTTCGCTCATGATAGGCGTGTAATCGGCTTTGGCGTTCAGAATCTCTTTGTATTTAAGCTCTACGGGTTCATATTCTTTGCCCTCACCAAAGGTTTTCTGGAACGACAACCACTTTATTTGTAACCAGTCTTTGGGCTTTTTAGGATTCGTAAACGTAAAGTAGAGGTCATGCTTGCCTTCCATTTTAGGCAATTGATAGAACATCACGGTATCTCGGGCTGCAAAAATCGGAATCGTGAGAATAATGTTGCCATCTACTTTTCCGTCTCTTATATGCAATACGCCTTTTTCGGTTCCGGTATTGAAATTCATCACCAAGCGGTTTTTGTCGCTTAGGGTTACGCCTTTCAACCTACCATAGCCGGTATGCTGTAAGCCCAGATACTTGGCATCGAGCAAAGACGATGTTCCGGCCGATAATGGCTCTACATCGTGCGAATTAAACTTGGGTTCAAGAACCTTTACGAATTTCTCAAAGTCTTTTCCATTATGCCCTTTAGCCAATATCCATTGTTTCAGTTCTTCTATTTTGACAGAATCTTCCTGCTTATAAAACCGTAGATACGGCGTATCGCTTACTACGTCTTCGTCACGGGCATTGTTGAAAAACGCCATTAGCTTGTAGTATTCATCATGCACAAAGGGGTCATAAGGGTGTGTGTGGCATTGTACACAACCCATAGTAGTGCCTTGCCAGACATCAAATGTGGTATTTACCCTGTCTATATTGGCAGCAACCCTGAACTCCTCATCTACCGTTCCGCCCTCATCGTTGTTCATTGTATTGCGGTGGAAGCCCGTGGCAATCAGTTGGTCGTTGGTAGGGTTGGGCAATAGGTCGCCTGCCAGTTGTTCTATCGTAAACTGGTCGAAAGGTTTATCTTCATTAAAGGCTTTGATTACGTAATCACGGTATCGCCAGATATTGCGGTACACATCACGCTCGTATCCTTTGGTGTCGGCATAGCGTGCCAAATCCAGCCACATGGCAGCCCAACGCTCACCATAGGTTGATGAAGCCAATAGCTGGTCTACTACTTTTTCGTAGGCATCGGCTGACTTATCGTTTAGAAATGCTTGTAATTGCGCCTCTGTGGGTGGTAAACCTGTCAGGTCGAGGTACACACGGCGTAATAAAGTGCCTTTATCGGCTGGTTTTGCGTGCGAGAGACCTTCTTCTTTTAGCTTATTTAATACAAAATTATCAATCTCATTTTCAGCAAATCGGGTTTCATCATCTTCAAATAGCCCTAAACGGGCAAAAAATCCTCCAACCGATGGCACATCAGGCTTTTCGGGTTTCTGATACGCCCAATGGTCTCCCCAAGGAGCACCCTGGTCAATCCATTTTTTGAGTATGGCTATTTCTTCTTTGTTGAGTGGGTCTTTGCCTTTGGGCATTCGTTCTTCGGTATCGTTGGTAATCAGGCGTTTATAAAACTCCGAATGCTCGGCATCGCCGGGTACAATGCCTACCTTGCCCGATTTCCCTTTGGTATTGAGGGCTTCCTGCGAAAACAAGAAACTAATGTCTCCGGCTTTTTTCACACCTCCATGACAAGCCACACAATGCTTGTTCAGAATAGGTTTAATTTCGGTATTGAAATCGACCTTACTCGAAAAAGGATTGAAATTGAAGGCCATAATGGCGCCAACAGTTGCAATGATTGGGGTGAACAGAAGGACTTTAGAATATCTCATAAATGTCTATACAACAATATCTCTTGTACAAATATAATTATATTTAGGAGAATAAAAATGCTATTCTGGCTGATGAATTGTTTTGATGGCTCGTAATAATTCGTAGCATTCGTAGGGTGCTACGATTACTACGAATGCTACGAATTACGACGAGGTAGAAAATAAGGCTAATTCATTCGACGCTCCTCGACTCATTCGACTATGTGTCGACGGCGTCGAGGCGTCGAGATTTAGTTGTTCTATTGAAAATGATAATTAATTCGTCGTTACTCGTCGCATTCGTACACCCGACGAGTGAGACGAGGTTTAGGACAATTGAAGCTATATTATTATATATTGATATTATATCAATTATAAATGCTTCCCAAAATTGTATTTTTTGCAGAGCCGTATTGATTAGTATTCAAGAAATAAATACTCTTAAATAACCAACCCGATTCGTAGAGACGACATGCTGCGGTGGGTCGCCACCCCGGCTCCAAGGGCCTATCAAAATTAAGAAAATTAGCTATTAAGTAACATCGCTCAAATAGATTTTTGGGATTGCATAGACCCTTGGAGACGCCAGCATGTCGTCTCTACGGAGATGGTTTTAATTTAATTACAAGAACTCTCATTTATTGAATTTCCATTTTTAATATAATTATTTTAATAATAAATATTATATAACCTATAATTATATTCAATTGATGACTCGTAATTCGTAGTAATCGTAGCCCCCTTTATTACGAATGGCAATTCAAATTGATAATGCCAAATCTATTCGACGACTCGACGACTTCGACACATAGTCGAATGAGTCGAGGAGCGTCGAGGGTAAAAGTTCAATTAATAAAACCCTTTATAAATATCAGCGAATAAATTCGCCGTCTAATGAAACAAAGGCGGCCGCCGCGCGGAATAATTTCAATGTAAGCCGGACCGGGCGTCGGTCGCTTAAGTCCGGCATTGTATACAAAAAAATACCTTTGTTATATTAGGCACCGAATTTATTCGGTGAAAACAATCAAGTTGATAATACCTAATCTATTCGACGACTCGACGACTTCGACACATAGTCGAATGAGTCGAGGAGCGTCGAGGGTAAAAATTCAATTCGTCGCACTCGTCGGGTGTAAGAATGCGACGAATAGCGACGAGCACAGACCCAGCATATTCACTCAATAAAGATATTTTGACAAAAATCGCCTCAGATTCATAGGATTTCAAAAATCATCACTAAATTTAACCATTCGACACTACGTTTTACTTGTGTTGTATGATATTGTTTGTACAATCTTTAGAATCCTTCAAAATTTGACCTGAAATTAATCGTCTGATTTCTTTCAAAAACCTATTTAATTATTTCTTTTAAGCTAAAAAACACAGCATCAAGTTAAAAATGAGCGATTTTCTTAAAAAGTTAAAAGGTATTTTTGTGGTAGAAGCTGCTACTGAAGGTCAGGCTGCCGATACTACTACACAGGCTTCGGAAAAGGCTGAAACACCAGCCAGCAAGCCTACGCCAAGTGTTACGCCTGCTGCTCCTGTTGGTAAAGCATCAGATAAATTCTATGATATTCTGCTGGGTGCAATGGAAGCAAACAACCAGGAGGGATTTGATTATCTGGAATATAAAAAATCTCTGCAAACACTGGCTAAAATGCCTATGGACGAGCAAACACGCTATTTCTCGGCTTTTGCAGCGGCTCAGGCTATGGGTGTAACACCGCAGAAACTGACCGATTCGGCTGCTTTTTATCTGAAAATACTGGCTTCGGAAGACTCAAAGTTTCAGGACTCTGTAAACACACAACGCCAGAAACAGATTGGCAATAAAGAAAAAGCCATTGCTGATATGGAAGCTACCATAAAAGCCAAAGGCGAGCAGATAGCGAAACTGACCGAAGAAATTCAGACGCACCAAAGCGATATGGAGAAAATGAAAGCGGAGATTTCGGACGCTGTTGTAAAAATAGAAACAACCCTGAGCGATTTCCATGCTACGTTCGACGAGCTAACAACTCAAATCAACAAAGATGTGGAAAACATGAACAAGTATTTAAAATAAGCTAAACCCTGATTCTGTAAAGAGAAAGCCCCCTTTTCTCGTATAGAATTATAACATACATTAAGAATTTTATCAAACTCCTCTGGGGGCAGAGGGTTATGCAATAAGATATGGAAATGCAAGAAACCAAACCCAAATCGTTTTGGGAACGCCCGGAAGGCAAGACAGGTACTCTTTTCGCCGCAGGTTTACTATTAGGTGGGGGCTATCTTCTGTATAAAGCACTGCCTTTTCTGATTACACTGGCATCAAACACGCTGTATCTGGCTGGTTTGCTAATAGTGCTGGCGGCTGTTATCTATATGATACTTGACCCTAAAATGAGAAACCTGATTTTCTACATTTATAAAAGTATCATGCGTTGGGTAACAGGGCTTTTTGTACAGCTCGACCCTATTGGTATTCTGAAAACGTATATTGACGAACTACGCAGCAATCTGTCGAAAATGAATCAGCAGATTTCAACGCTGAAAGGTCAGATGTATAACCTCAAAACCATTATTGAAACCAATAAAAAACAGATTCAGAACGACCTCAATCTGGCAAGCAAAGCCAAAGAGACCGATAAGCAAGCTATGATGGTGTTAAAGGCCCGCAAAGCAGGTCGCTTACAGGAATCTAACATAAAACTAGAGGATTTATACAAAAAAATGGAGATTCTCTATCGTGTACTTGGTAAAATGTACGAAAACTCTGAGGTAATGCTCGAAGACATAAAAGACCAAGTAAGCGTAAAAGAACAAGAGCGCAAAGCCATTCGTGCCAGCCACTCGGCCATGCGTTCGGCCATGAATATCCTGAATGGCAACAAAGACCAACGCCAGATGTTTGATATGGCTATGGAGTCGATTGCTGATGATGTAAGCCAGAAAGTGGGCGAAATGGAACGCTTTATGGAGATGTCGTCGAACTTCATGGATTCTATTGACCTACAAAACGGTGTGTTTGAAGAAGAAGGCCTGAAAATGCTTGAAAAATGGGAGCAAGAGGGTGTATCGTTACTATTGGGTAATGATAAAAAAGCCCTTATTGCAGGTAGAGACGTACCTACTACCAAGCCATCAGGCAACCAATACGATAAGCTTTTTGAATAAAATAGTAGGTATTACGGCATAAATGAAAGGCACCGCTAAGTGCGCATAACCGGTGCCTTTTCATCAATTATATTTTCACATAAATTACATCCATTACTACAAAATCTTTTAGATTTAAACAACAACATAATGAAAACAACACTTACACCATTTGCCCGGTTTCTGATTACATTGGCAATTCTTGCAGGTTTATTTTTCGGCGGTAAATATATTCTTGATAATACAAGTTGGGGCAAATCATTGATGGATAAAAGCAATGAGGCTCAAACAGAAGAAACTTCAACCAAAGCACCGGAAGATGGTCCGGCTGGCGAAACTTCAGCTACGGCTACATCGTCAGGCAGTAGCAGTGATAACGAAGCAAGCGCTTCTGGTTCGTCTTCGTTCAGTTTTGTAGCTCCTGAGCCTGTAAATGGCAAATTGAAAGGGGTTGTAGAGCTGGGTGCTAGCGGTTTCAACTCGTTTATTGTAAGAATAGACAAAGACAAAAACTGGAAATTAGAGAAATCTGAGTTCGGTAATAGCTTGGTAACTGAAAACATGGCTACCGACGAAGACATCAGAATCGGTTTGAAAAAATATATCGGCAGCATGCTTGACTTCGGTGTTAGCGGCCGTGATATTCACTTTGTGGTGAGTTCGGGTGCTGTAAAAGCTGATGTTACACAAAAAATTGTTAAAAACTTAAAGGCGCTTAACTACTTTGTAAATACCGTTACGCCAGAGCAAGAAGGGGCTTTAGCTTTGAAATGCGTTTTACCAAGAGACTTTGAAGACGATGCTTTTGTAACTGACATTGGTTCGGGTAATACTAAAATATCGTGGTCGAGCAATGGCAGTGTTTCTGCTTTAGAAACTTATGGTGCCAAGTATTTCCAGAATGGTGTTGATGATGGCAAAGTGTATGACGACGTAAAATCGAAGGCTTCATCAGTACCTAGTATGAAACGTAAAACTTGTTTTATTATCGGTGGTGTTCCGTTCTCGATGGCTAAAAAAGTAAGAGAAGGCAAAGAGCGTTATACTATCTTGAAAGAGCCTGCTTACTACAAAGACCTGAAAGATGCAAAAGACAAAGCGGGTGTAAATATCTATAAAGCTATCAAAGACGCTACAAATACGCAACAATTCGTTTTCGACTGGGATGCTAACTTTACCATTGGCTTCTTGTTGGGACTGCCTAATTAATGGTGAATTGTGAATGGCGAATTAGCGAATAAGATTTAGTAAATGAGTGATTTAGTGATTGATTTTCTTTCTACTAAATCACTCATTTTTGTTTATGAGAATCGCAATTTCGACGATAAATAGCTTTCTTATTCACTAATTCACCATTCGCAATTCACAATTAAAAATCACTCATTCACACAATCAATCATTCACTAAATCACTCAATTCCTCTCTGAACCGCCTCAATAATCTTCATTTGTTCTAGTATTTCTTCAGGCTTAATGAGTAGTTCTTTGCCTTCTGCAATGGCTTCATAAAGATTCTGGAACAGAATACCCCAGTTGCCCGGCTCTGTATCAACATGACCTTTAAATGATACACCGTTTATTTCAGCATTCAATATACCACTGTTGTTTTTTGATTCTATGCCAAAACCGTCCATACCCGGCATTAATCCGGCTTTCAGGTTATCTTCCTGTACATCGAGGCCATACTTCACAAAAGAGCCTTTCGTGCCATGTATCACATATCTTGGGCCTTCTTCACGTACCAACAAGCTCGACTTTATGGTGGCTTTCAGCTTACCATAATCAAGCCTTATATCAAAGGCATCATCAATCTCTGAGCCTTCTCGCTGAATGTAAGTTTCACCCCAGACACCTTTTGGTGCACCAAAAAGCGTAATAGCCTGGTCGATGATATGCGCACCTAAATCGTACAGAATACCATTAGCAGGGCTCACAGCTTCTTTCCATTTCTTAGGATTCAGCACAGGCTTATATCTATCATAGTGGGCTTCGTAGCTAATCAGCTCGCCCAATATACCGCTTTCTACTACTTTTCTTACTGTTCTGAAATCACCATCAAAACGGCGGTTCTGAAACACACAAACCACTTTGTTTTTTTGCTTAGCTAGTGCTATAATTTCCTCGGCCTCTGCTACGGTAGAAGTAAAAGGTTTTTCTACCAGAATATGTTTATCGGCATTGAGCGCCTTAATAGCCAGTTCGTGGTGAGTTGAGCTTGGGGAGCATATACTCACTAAATCAATTTCTGCGTCGGTCAGCACCTCATCAATGCTTCGGGCTACCTGTACATTCGGAAATATCTCTTGTGGATTCTGGCTACCAGAAACAATGGTTTTTAAACGGAAGTTAGGATTAGCTTCAAAGAAAGGAGCTTGCAGGTATCTTCCCGAAAGTCCGAATCCTACCAGGGCTACGTTAATCATAATTAATTGGGGTTGTATAATGATGGGCTAAATTAAACAAAAAAGCCTTGCTACAAGAACATAGCAAAGCTTTTTTCAAATAGAATTCAATAACCCTATTGTAAATTCAGCAAACCTAGTCCCGATAGGGACGATATATCGGTAGAAAACTGTGAGAAACCAATAGGTTAAGTCCCGTTAGGGACGAGATATTAAATAATATACCGTCCCTAACGGGACTTAGCTTTTTCTTAGAAGTAGTTTTCTCTACCGATATATCGTCCCTAACGGGACTACAACACACTTG
This sequence comes from Emticicia soli, assembly GCF_037860775.1. Lineage (NCBI taxonomy): Bacteria > Pseudomonadati > Bacteroidota > Cytophagia > Cytophagales > Leadbetterellaceae > Emticicia > Emticicia soli. The sequence goes on from NZ_JBBEWC010000006.1 coordinate 420,596, forward strand.
GACTTTATCGAATTTACTTCAAAACATAACCTACTCCTTATAAGTAATCAGAATTCTGGCAGGGCGACCTGCAATGTTTGCATGATTTCCGTTTGAATTTTCAACAACAATTGCTCCTGAAGTAATGTGATAAAAATACTGAAAACCCGGAGTAGTTGAGGACTCAAAACTCGGTGGAAAGTCTTTGCCTGAAGAAGCATTAACCAAAATCGAAACCGATAATATTTTAGCCTGTGTAAGTCCGTGATTGACAATCGCAACACCTCCTGCCGTTGGACTGGTAGTTGCACTAAGCTCTTTCATTTTTATTTTCGGAGCAGTGTTACCTCCAAGGCTTGTGAAGCCTCCTATTGATGTATTTCTTTCAATCAGGGCATCGCCTTCTCCTGTCAAAATTAGCGGCGTTGCACTATTTGCTGAGTTAGTCCAATAAACCAGGTTCGTTCCAGCAGTAGAACCACTTAAAAAATGATTCTCCCAACTATTGCCTGTGGTTGATGAAGCCTTGAGAATCGATGAATTGGTTCCGTTACTTTCCAAGTGCAGATGCGGGGTAGCTCCTGAAGAATTATGCAAAATGTGCAATTTTGCATCTGGAATAGTGAAGCCAATACTAACATTCCCATTATTGTCAATTACCATTCGTTCTGCTGCCACATTGTTATTATTAGCTGTAGTCAGAAAGGTAATTTTTGAACCTGCGCCACTACTAGTCCAGTTTTGAGAGGCTTTGAAAATTATAGATGCTTTCTCAAAATAATAATTGATTGGAGAATAATAGCCACCTGCACCAATTCTGAATAAGGGGTCATTACTTAATACCGCTGTTTTTGCCTCAAAGCTACCGCCATATCTTGTTCCATGAATACCTGCATAGGGGCTACTAGATCTAATGGCAATATTATCTCCTACACTGCTTTCGGCAACTGTATGTGCGGGGTAAATTGTTATACTATTTTGTCCAAAAGCCACTACCGTAACAAAGAACATCAGAAAAGTTGAGAGCGAGGATTTGAAAATGTAAGTAATTTGTTTCATGTCTAATAATTGTTTAAATCGAGAATTTAACCAGTAAAAAGTCATGAAAACTACTACAATTATCAGTGCGATGGGTAAGCTCCTACCCTCTCATTTGGTGAATAACAGGTTCGGTTTGGTGAATAACAGATAATTTATTGATTGGCGAAGAGTTTTTTAAGCAAATCTTCCTTGCGGCTTCTAGAAACCGGAACTTCAGAATCGTCTTGTAGTGTCAGGCTGCCACCATCACCACGTTTGTATTTGCTTACAAAGCCGAGATTTATGATATGAGATTTATGCACTCTTATAAATTTGGTAGCATCTAATTTTTCTTCAAACTCGGCCATCGTGCTCGAGGCCACAATCTGGTTTTGTTGCTGCACATAAAAAACCGTATAGCTGCCTGAAGCCTCAACTCTCACAATATCGTCTTGCTTGATAATGATTGTCCCCTTGTTGGTAGCAATGCTAATCGTGTCAGGTTGGGATGGGCTTTCTTTTTCTTTACTGGTGCTAATGGCATCAAGCAATTTCTGGTGTTCGTTACGTTGTATTTCAATGGTTTGTTTCATCATGGCTGTGCGATAAAACAGGCCCGTTGTAAAAAATATCATTTCTCCCAGATACGCAATGCCCCAAAGTAATTGCAGGTATTCGTCTTGTTCTAAGCGGCTCAGTGAGCTTAACCTAAGCAATAATTGCTGTCCTACAAATGCCACCAGGAACAAAAAACATACCCCCCAAACCAGATATTTATTTTGCTGATTGTATAATTTCAGCAGCCCTATAATGGTAATAACGCTCAACAAAGTTTCTATCAGTTCAAAACCATTGTGTATAGAAATATATAATGGAACAGTATATTTTTCGACAACAACAAAGAGCTCAACAAGGCCATAAAAAGCCATGAAAAGAATCTGAAACTTGATAAATTTATCGAACGAAGGCCAACGGGCAGGTGTATTGGCAAACTCCCGCACAAAAAACAAGTAGCAGATAATTGATAAAAAAGAGAATGTCTGCGAGAATCGACTGATGAAGCCAACATCCCGTAAGCCAACAAAAATATCTTCAACTACCAGCAAGCTGATGCTCATGGCAACCCTGAGCAAGATACAGACAATGTAAAGGAGGTAGATAAAATAGATTTTCTCACGGAATAAGGCCAACTGAATAGCCGTAATTACGAGAATTAGCACCACTATACCTAAGAAAATAGGTTGGCCGTATTTACTGATAAAAGTATTACTTTTCTGAAGTTGTAGGTCTTGATACTGCGTATAATTGTATTTGAGCAAGGTAAGGTCATCGTGCTCGATAGCATAGTTTTTTATTTCTAGTATGTAATCGTGCACTTCACCTTTTTGCAGGTTCAGTTGTATAAATGAAGTTTCGCCCCTTATAGACCGCTCATGATATGGGCAGGTAAAGCCCGTTTGTCCTATCAAATTAGTATCTGTTTTTGATAGTTGGTACAGCTTAACAAAGCCTTGATTATTGCAGTAAATATAAGCCGTAGAATTTCCGGTTGAGTCGCCTTTTAGCTGAAATTTAAGCCAGAGTGTAGAGAATTTTGGTAAAACAAGTTGCCCGTTTGTTTGCTTAAAGATAAGCGTATCTTTAAGATTCAGTTCTTTGGTAACTTGTGTATCGCTGATAAGATAAGAACTATTTTTGAGCAGAGAAACCTGACTCACACAAGTATATGAAAGAAACATCAATAACAAAAACGTATGGATTACCTTCATTTCTGGGAATACGATGGAATATAATCATTCCAAAATATACAAAATGCGTTTGTAATCCAATGTTTATGTTAAATTTAGTTTCTCGGTACTTTATTCTACATCAGCATTTGAACTGCTGAATGCCTCAATGAGGTTTTGTTTAAACGCTTCGTAATCGGTGCTTATCTGTGTAGCTTGTTTTTCTTTATCTAACAATGCCGACAGTCTTTCGGGTATTGGTTGCTCCCCTATCACCTCTTCTACCACATCAAGAAACTTGGCATAGTGTGCGGTAGATAAAAACACGCCTGTTACCGATTCTTCGAGTGTTTTAGTATAATCTTTCAGACCCAGATACGCCACCGCAGTATGCGGGCATATCACATAACCTGTGCGCTCATAAACCAAACGCATGGCCGAACGTGTTTCGGTATCAGAATAAAAATAACCTGTCAGCATTTTTTGCATTTGGGCTAAATCATTGCCAAACAAGGCTTGCATACGTGGGAAATTGCTAGGATTCCCTACGTCCATGGCATTAGAAATAGTTGATAACGATGGACTGATAGGCTCATAAATCCCAGACTTCAAATACTCAGGTACTACTTTATTTACATTGGTTGCTGCTATAAACTGTTTTACAGGCATACCCATGCGCCAGGCGATGATTCCGGCACTCAAGTTTCCAAAGTTGCCACTCGGAACCGATATAACCAGTTCTTTTGCCAAACCTTTTTTCTTTAGCTGTGCATAAGCGTTTACATAATAAAACGCCTGCGGAATAAGGCGGGCAATGTTAATAGAGTTGGCCGAGGCTAAAGAAAACTGTCCGCTTAATTCTTTATCCAGAAAAGCCTGTTTTACCAGTGCCTGACAATCATCAAAAGTGCCAGCAACTTCTAACGCTCTTACATTTGCGCCCAGAGTTGTTAGCTGCTTTTCCTGAATATCGCTTACTTTGCCGCTAGGGTAAAGTATGGTTACATCAATATTGGGGGTTTGGTAAAAACCTTGTGCTACTGCCCCACCAGTATCGCCAGAGGTAGCAACCAGTATATGAATTTGTTTTTCTGATTTTTGTAAGAAATAAGACATCAGCGCAGCCATAAAGCGGGCACCAAAGTCTTTGAAAGCCATAGATGGCCCATGAAATAATTCAAGGCAATAGGTATCTTCTTCTACCTCAACCAAAGGAGCCGTAAAATCAATAGCTTTATCGATAAGTGCCTTTACAGCATCGGCAGGTACATCTTCACCAATCAGGGCATAGGCTATTTCGAAGGCTATTTCTTGCAAACTTAGGTTTTCGACATTGTCCCAGAATGTTTGCGGGAGTGTCGGTATACTCGTGGGCATATATAAACCATTATCAGGCGGAAGACCACGAAAAATAGCTTCTTCTAAAGATACATCAGGGCTTTGGTGTTTGGTACTGTATAATTGCATAGAATGGTTGTCAGAAATTTGTTTTGTCTCAAATAATAGGTATAATCAATTATCTGCAACCCCGTAGGGGTGATATATCGGTAGAAAATAAGAACTAGTTTTAATGAAGAGGCTGTAGGATAGTGTATTAATTAAGGTTCAAGAAATAAACATTTTTCATTTTTTACAATATAATTTCTCAAGGTGCGCAAAGTAGAGACAGGGCAGTGCCCTGTCTCTACAAAATCAGGCATTCCGAAGAACAATTATATCTTGAAACCTAATAAATATATCATCCCTATGGGACTCTACCTCTTATTACTTAGAGATTTTCTACCGATATATCATCCCTATGGGATTTTTTTATCACTTTACATCACAATTGTTCTGCAAAATGAATGTCAGGGAGAAAGTGAATATTTTTTGATGTCTTACCTCCCTATTCACAAATATAGGACGATTTGAAAAACCGTCCTATAAATTTATCTTTTCGTCAATAATACACTTTATAAGCGCATTATTTAGCAAGCATTTTCACGAAATCATCAAATAAGTATCTTGAATCATGAGGCCCTGGTGATGCTTCCGGGTGATATTGTACCGAGAACGCAGGTTTATCTTTTCTACGGATACCTTCAATGGTATCGTCGTTCAGATTAACGTGTGTAAGTTCAATATTTTCGTTGCTTCTCACCTGGTCTGGCTTCACTGCAAAACCATGATTCTGAGAGGTAATCTCGCAAAGACCTGTAATAAGGTTCTTCACAGGGTGGTTCAAGCCACGGTGACCGTTTTTCATTTTATAGGTATCAATTCCACTGGCTAGTGCCAATAGTTGATGGCCTAAACAGATACCAAATACTGGTTTTCCGGTTTCTACTACATCTTTAATTGTCTCTACTGCGTAAGGCATAGCGGCAGGGTCGCCAGGGCCATTCGATAAGAAAAAGCCATCTGGATTAAAAGATTTGATTTCTTCAATGCTCGACTTCGCATTGAAAACCTTACAGTAACAATCTCTTGAAGTAAAGTTGTTAAGGATACTTTTCTTCACGCCAAAGTCAAGCACGGCTACTTTGTATTTTGCGTCTTCTTCGCCTAGTGTATAAGGCTCTGGTGTACTAACTACTGATGAAAGCTCAAGACCTTCCATTGACGGGCATTTTTTTAGCTCTACCATCAACTCTTCAGGGTCTAGTATTTCAGAAGAAATAATGCTGTTCATCACACCTGCATTACGGATATGGCGCACAATCTGGCGGGTATCAACATCGCAGATACCAACTATACCTGCACGCTCAAAATACTCTTGTAAAGAATAATCGGCTGTTGTACGTGAGTAGTAATGATTAGCAAACGCATTACAAACCATACCGCTGATTTTCACGCTCTTCGACTCTTCTTCATCGTCTAATACTACACCATAATTACCGATGTGAGAAGTAGTATTTACAATGATTTGTCCGAAATACGAAGGGTCTGTATAAATCTCCTGATACCCGGTCATACCGGTATTAAAACAGATTTCGCCAGCCGAAGTGCCAATTTTACCAAGAGCTTTACCTTTGAAAAAAGTACCATCTTCAAGAAGTAAAATGGCGTCAGAAGGAGTATGAGTCATTGAAAGAAGAATGTATGTGTTCCGATAAATATTAAATAAAACTGTCTGATTTGTTTATGTCAAGCAAACATTTCAAGTACAGTATCGGAGAACAAAGTTATAAAAAAAATAGATACCTTAAGTATAATTATCTAGTAGCAAGCATCTTTTCTTTTTAAAGTACAATTATTGTCAAATAAAATCACATTACACTGTAATATTAGCAGAAATGTGTATTATCTGATTCGGAGAGAAATTGTGTCTAAAATAAACAACCCATTCGTAGAGACGACATGCTGGCGTCTCCAAAGGTCTGTAAATATTAGAAATTATCTATTAGGTTGGTCTCTCAAATATGATTTTTTGAGGTTTATAGACCCTTGGAGACGCCAGCATGTCGTCTCTACGAAGAAAAACATCTTCTTAAAATCTTAACCCTATTAGTTACCTTTCTTCATATCTCTGAAATACTGGTCACGGGTTACGTTATCGCTTGGTGCTGCTTCTGCCCCTGCTTTCCACGATTTATCTTTCCACGCACCACTTTTAATCGACTTCACAAAGTTGGCCCAAGAGAAGGGGTTCAACAGTGGGTTGGTTGTAACCGAGCCCCGGTTTTGTATCTGCTGTAGAAACTGGTTTTGCCCATATTTATAGTTATCGTAGGAGTTCATACCATGTACCGATGCCATCTTGGCCACGTTTTCGGTGCTATAGGTTTCTCGTAGAATCTGTCTTTCACGTTCATCAGGTAGTTTCATGTCTACCAGGGCCTGTTTAAATTCTTCTTCGGTACTGAACGGATAAACTTTAACTTCTTTTAACATTTTAGAGTCTACCTGTAGCTCTACAAATACCGAATAATCAACATCTGTTTTCTTCGGAATCACGTGGAATTGTTTCTTGAAACCAATATAGCTGAACACCACCGTATCACCCGGAAACACAGCTATACCAAAGTATCCTCGGGCGTTTGACAGGGTTCCTCTACCTGCCTGCGGAATAGTAATATAAGCACCCGGAAGGGGTTCTTTGGTTTGTCCATCAATAACCACGCCCGAGAAAGTAACATACTTTATCTCACCCTGCGAATGAGCTAAATTACTTATTATCAAGCAAATAAAAATAAATAAATATGTAAGATTTCTTTTCATCGTTTCGTCAGTAAGGGTACTACCATACAAAAATACAACATTTTTCTTTCTAAAGAGGCTAAAATAACGACTAAGGGAAAATCTTTAGAAAGGTAACAATAAATGGCATCGAAAGCAGTAATCCATCAAATCTATCCATGAATCCGCCATGCCCCGGAATCAGACTCCCTGAATCCTTTATAGCAATACTACGCTTAAATAATGATTCTACCAAATCGCCGAGTGTTCCGGTTACCGAAATAATAATGGCAATTATATACCATTGCCAGGCCAGAATACAATCGAAATATTGTGTTAAAATAAACGCTATTATGAGTGCCAATATTGCCCCTCCAAAAAAGCCCTCCCAGGTCTTTTTGGGCGATACTCTTTCAAAAAGTTTTCGTTTACCCAAAAACCTTCCGGCAAAATAAGCACCTGTATCGCTACCCCACAAAATAAACAAGCATCCTAGTATCAATTTCGGTTCATAACCTGCTGTATCTGTCAATACCAATTCATTGATTAAGGCAAACGGAACAGCTACATAAATAATACCTAAAAAAGTGTACCCAAGGTTGGCAAAAGGCTTTGAATCTTTCTTTTTATAAAGTTTTATAAAAAACGTGAGGGTCAGTAAAGGCACAATTACATAATAAAACTTAAATGGCAACATATCTTTCTCGATAAAAAACGTGAGCGCATTTAATACAACTCCACAGAATGTACCATAAAAAGTCAATGGCAGATTAGAATCAAGTTTCAATAATTTATAGAACTCCCATTGTGTGAGTACACTTATGGTAAGAAACAAAATCCAGAAGGTCCATTCATTATATAATGTTGCGACTAAAATAATTGATACTCCAATAACAGCAGCAATGATTCGTTGGGTAAGGTTAGATAGTTGGTTTAGTTTCTGAGTCATTTTGGTTAAATATATCGATAATCACTTTTGCAATACCCTCCTGATGGTCGGGCACGTGTATTTCGCACCATCCCAGCAGATAGTTTCTGTCTTTCTTGTTTAAAACTACAGCCATTATTTCATGGGTCAGTAATTCATTCTTGAGGAGTTCAGCTTTAAAAACATTGGGTGTCTCAAAAACCTTTACCCATTGTACCATAGTTTCCATATTATATTTTTATCAAATATAAAGGTATTTTCTTTAAAACCTTACGCCTACACATATTGCATGTGCTATTTTTTCAATTTAAGGTCTCTTGTCTTTTCTAAACACAGCTTGCTTTTGTAGCGTTCTTAAAGCCTAACTTATTTATATAAACCGCCTTGCATTACGGTTTTCCGTGATTGATGCTTATTGGCTAATAGCTGTACTTTGCAGAGGTTTTATTATTTGATTTCAAGAAGAAAGTTCTTTCAGATACAGATTTTGGCTAAAGGTGAGGTAAAGTGAAAATCCTATGTCTAGTCAGAACGATTCAATAGTAATAACTAATACTTTAAAGTAAGCCCTTACCCACGCCCCGATGGGCGGTCAGAACGATTCAATAGTAATAACTAATACCCGTGTTCACCCAATAAATTGGGTGACTAATGTAACAAAGGAATATTTTAATGTATACCCCGACCGCTGCGGCGGACCGTTTAAGTCGGGGGTAGAGATAAGCTTCTTTTGTTTTATTAGACGGTGACCGCGACGGCGGACCGTTTTATTCACCGAAATGGCTTTATTGATTTAGCCAAAATCTGGTTTCAAAGAATGTTCTTTTCTTGATCTTATTCAACAAATACATGACTACTAAATCAAGACTTATGCCACTTGACATGTGCTTTGGAGAGTGTATGTTTAAGAAACTACGCTCCCATTTTTAAATACCACCTACAGGAAAACCTGTAGAGCCAAATCAAGGTTTCCCGTGATTGACATACAAAATTTAATCAGCGACTTTTGTTATGTATTTATCGGGAAGCCATACAGACATTTTTTATCCGATAAAAACCATTCATCAGTACCTTTTTATGTGTCATCAGCACAGTTGGTTTTTAGTGCCAAATGGCAAAATAAGTAAGATTGTACTTTTACATATTATACCGAAGGTTTTTTGAAAACAGCAGCTTATACCTAACAAATGGTAACCTTACGCAGGCGAAAACATGAGTAGTAACGTGCTCAACGATACCGTTGATTATACTACCCAATAAGGCCGACCTAATTGGGAATCAGAACCAACCAGATATGTTTGGCAAATTCTCGAAAAACCTGATGAAAACCAAAAAATATACTTTTGCTAATAAAAAGACTGAGTTGCTTGCATACATACAAAACTCAAATGGTTTCGTAAAATCGTTGATGGGAAAACGTACCGATAAAGACAATAAAACCACCACACGTACTAACAAATATGAGTATACATGCCTTTAAAATTTTTGAATCATGGAAACTATAACCGATGTAAAGCAATCGAAAAATATTTTATGGTTTAACCATAAGAAGTTTTTTGTTCGTACCGAAGAAGTGGTGTATCTGAAAAGTTTCGAAAACTATACAAAGTTCTACCTGAAAAATGGCAAACAGATTATGGCTTCGCACACCATGAAAATTTATGAACAACAATTGCTCGATAAAGGCGATTTTACACGTGTGCACCGAGGCACGTTGCTTAATCTGAAATACCTGACAAGGTTTGAAAAAAATACTGAAGGAAACTGGGCTTGTCTTTCGACAGGAGAAAGGATTTTTGTATCGAGAAGAAAACTAAAAAAGTTTGAGGGTGAGCATCCCTCAAACTTCTCAATATACTAGGCTAATGCCTTACGCATGAGTCTGAGCCAGTTTTTATGAAAGATATTCTCAATATCGGTTTCAGAATACCCTCTTTTTGCCAGCAGGTGCTGATATTTCTGTAAGTCGGCAATGGTTTCTAAATCATACGGCGACTGCTCCTGCCCAAAAGTACCGTCAAGGTCGCTTCCAATGGCTATATGCAAAGTATTGCCAGCAATCTGGCAGATATGGTCGTAGTGGTCTATCAATACTTCAAGATTTGCACCTACCTCACGTGGATTTATCTCCCGTTGTTTTAGGTTGGGTTTCATCATCCAAACGTCAAGGCAGCCACCTATTACGGCATCTCTCTCAATTAGTCTTTTAATCTGTTCATCGTTCAACTGGCGTTGGTGAGGCACCAGACTACGGCAATTATGATGGCTCGCCCAAACTTGTCCTTTAAACAAATCCAGGGCTTCATCAAAACCATCATCGGTCAGGTGAGTCGCATCAAGTACCATTCCGAGTCTGTCCATTTCTTTTACCAGTTCCCTACCCTCTTTGGTCAAGCCGCCTGTCATGCCCGTACCCGGTGCATAACGCCCCGGTCCATAGTGTGCAGGCCCAATGGCTCTTAGCCCATAGGCATAGGCTTTTTCGAGGTAAGAAAGATTTACCAGAGAGTCGGCACCTTCAAGGCTTAATATAAAACCTACGGGTTTGGTGGCATCGTCAATGGCTGTATTTTCCCATAGCGCAATGTGGCTGTCAAGCTGGGCTGTGGTGGTAAGCTGCACCATTTCGCCGGCCTCAGTCATTGCCTGATACCAGGCTAATTGTGCCTGTGTCATGGCCCATGCCTGATGTGGAGAGTTCCAGCCCGAACCGGGCATATTGCCGTTGCTTTCGCTATAGCGCGCCAATTGCGTAGCTACTATTACAGCTATTTTGCCTTTGCGGAGTTCAGGCAATGAGACAACACCCTTGGCCCTGTCGATTTTATCGGTCATGTCTTTCTCCATCGTCCGGATTTCGGCTACCGTTCTTCGGTAATCTCTGTTCCATTCAATGGCATTCATGGCCATATCTAAATGCGCATCTATGATTATCATCTTTGGATTATTTTTGATTGAGCGGCCGCCGCTGCGGTGATTTATTGTAAATTAGTGAATGTCTATAACGCACAGATAAATTTAGTATCACTTTGAATAATAACCACAATGTACACGAAAGAGCACAAAGTAGCACAATTATACAATCACTCTTTTACCGCAGCGTCGGCCGCTAACTCACTCGATTCTCTTTTGCCTATGGCTTTATCAAACTTCTGCCGGATATGCTCCTTTCTCGCCTAGTTTTTTCAAGGCTTCTATAACAGTTGGTTTATCTTCCGGATAAGTTACGCCAAACCATTCTGATTCGTTTGAGAACACTTTACATTTGCCCAAACCATTATGAATCAGGTGGGTCATAACGGTTGGAATGTAAAATTCAGCTTTAGGCGAATGAAGGTTTTTCTTTGAATATTCTTTAAACATATCCTCAATAATCGGGAATACGTTTGGCTTAAAGCCCCAGAAATTCATCGAAACGATGGTATCTTCTTCTAGTTGTGTCAAAATATCGCTTTCTTCAAAAACAATCTGATTGTTTGGCTGGCGGTAGATTTTGGTGCGCTCGGTTACAACTTCTAAGAAACCATCTTTATCTAATTCGCAAACGCCTCTTGATACCGAGCCGTTTTCTGACAATGTATTTTTTATCTGGTAGCCAACCATTGCATGGCAGGTATCATCGGTATCGTTAGCCAGGAAATCAGCCATAATTTTGAAGCCTTCGTATCCATAAAAATCATCGGCATTAATAACCGCAAACGCTGTATCGGTTTGTTCCCAAGCACATAATACAGCATGGCCAGTTCCCCAAGGTTTGGTGCGTTCAACAGTACCTAGTTCGGCAGGCACATAGCTTTGTACGCTCTGAATCGCAAAATCGTAATCGATTTTACCTGCTAGTTTAGGCCCAAATATTTCCTGAAAGTCAGCTCTGAGTTCTTCTCTGATAATAAAAACTATTTTGCCAAATCCGGCTTTAATAGCATCATGTATTGAATAATCGATAATTGTTTCGCCGTTTGGGCCAAACTTATCTAGTTGTTTTATACCTCCATAGCGGCTACCCATTCCGGCCGCCAAAATCAATAAAGTTGGTTTTGACATAAAATGCTTTGGTTTCATTAATTTCCAACAAAAGTACAAAACTGTTTTGTTACTCCTCAAAAAGTTTTTCCGATTTTAATTGTAAAAAATACAATTAATAGGCTAGTTTTGTATTAAAACTCTAATATATTCAACCATGTACCTACGCTCTCTGTCCATTATTTTGGCGTTTTTTCTATGTTTTCAAACATTTGCCCAGGATTTCCCCCTCAATCAATTGACTACCGATAATTGGGATTTAGGCAACTGGAAACTAGCCGAAAGCATTGATAATCCTTACAAAAAGAAAGCAGGTTTTACTGCAGGCAATAAAATATTGTTTTCGAATACTCCGGGCAAAACTACATCAAAACTTATCACTGCCGATGCCAAAGTAAAATTCGATTTTACCTTGGGCAATAACAGTGATGCAATTTTCTACATTCAAGGCCGCCACGGCATTGTGTTAAGCAATACCCGTGCTATGGGGGCAATTATCAGACCTGACGGCACTTTGCAATTACCTGAGCAAAACGCTGGCAAAGCCGTTGGTTTATGGCAAACGCTTGAGGTAACTTTTTCTGATGCCCCTTTTGGTGGTGCATTAATTATCGAAAAAGTTACACTTAACAACGTGGTGATTCATCAAGGGTATGTGATTCCGACAAAAACGAGCAACGAAGGCCCGTTGGTTTTTGAAAACAAAACCGGAAGTATAGGTGTCAGCAATCTTCAATACCTGAAATACGGTAACGAAAAGCCATTGAAACTAAGTGACTTGACTTACGAAATGTATGAAACCTACGACTGGAACCAACAGTTTGCGCCTAAAAGCACTACCCCCAACGATAAAGGAACTACCACTACACTTACCAAAGATTTTGGCGCAGGGTATAACCGTTTCCTTCTGATTTTCAGAGGAAACCTTGATGTTGAAAAAGATGGCAGCTATTCGTTGATTCTTGACTACGCCGGAAAAGGTTCGTTGAAAATAGATGGCAAAGATGTGATTCCGGCAGAGAATGGCGAAAGCTACAGAAAACCAAGAGTCGCTTTTTTAGAATTAACAAAGGGCAAACACCCGATTGAGATACGTTACAACAAAGTATGGTGGAGAGCCGAACTAGGTTTGTTTGCCGCAGGGCCTGAAATAAGACCTTATGCACTACACGCCGGAACATCACTTCCATCGCCGCAGGCAGTTGGCGAAATAGATATTAAACCTACAAGCCAGGTTGAAATGGTTCGTTCGTTTGTGATGTTCGATGGCAAAAAACGTACACACGTTATTTCGGTTGGTACGCCAGCAGGTACACATTATACTTATGATTTAGACCAAGGTGCGCCATTATATGCATGGCGTGGCGATTTTGCCGATGTAACCGAGATGTTCCATGAGCGTGGCGAACCGCAATTGCTTAAACCTAAAGGCGTAAAAACTACTTTTTCGGGCAAACCAACGGTTGCCATGTTAGCAAACGCTAATGCAAATATGCCCGATACGCTTGATGCCTATAAAGAATTGATTTATAAAGGCTATGCGCTTGATACCGAAGGTTTACCAACCTACAAATACCAATACAGCGGTGCCGAGTTGACACAAAAACTTGTACCTTCGGCCGATGGCAGCATTACTACAACTATCACCGCCAATGGTAGCAACAACTTGTATGTTAAGCTAGGCGAAGCCAAGAATATAACAATGGTAAACAAAGGTTTATATGTACTCGAAAGCCCCAACAACGATAGCTATATTCAGCTTGACCCCAAACTGAAACCAATTGTTAGAAGCAACACCAAAGCAGGGCAGGAAATTATCTTACCCCTAACAGGCAGTGTAAGTTATACTATTTTGTGGTAAAATTTTATTTTAAAATACGTTATTCAGGTTGTTTTATAACCTAAACATATTCAACCAAATTATAGAAATGAAAAAAACATTCATTTTATTACTATTCACTATATCAGGCGTATTTGCCCAGAATCGCCCATTAGTTGAAGAAGATTTTTATCGCATTGTTACGCTTCCGGTGCCGCATGGTATTGAGCTGGAAGTAGGTGGGCTATCTGTTTTACCTGATGGCCGCTTAGGAGTAGCTACCCGCCGTGGCGATGTATGGCTTATCTCAAACCCATACATGAAAAATGGCACTATGCCTACTTACAAAAAATTTGCTACAGGCCTGCACGAGCCCTTGGGTTTAAACTATATCAACGGTAACCTGTGGGCAACACAACGTGGCGAACTAACTGTATTGAAAGATACTGATGGCAACGGCGTGGCCGACCAATACGAAGCATTCTATAAATTCCCATTATCGGGCAATTACCACGAATATTCGTATGGCCCGGTGTTGTTGCCAAACAAAGATATGTTGATAACACTAAACCTCGGCTGGATTGGCCACGGGGCAAGTTTATCTAAATGGCGTGGTTGGATGCTTAAGCTAACCCCAGATGGTAAAATGACACCTTGGGCTACCGGTTTGCGCTCTCCTGCGGGCTTTGCTGTATTAAGCAATGGAGATATTTACTATACCGAAAACCAAGGCGACTGGGTAGGCTCAGGCCGAATGACGCAACTGGAAGAAGGTGATTTTGCAGGTAACCCTGAAGGTTTAATCTGGACATCAGAACCAAACTCTCCACTGAAACTACAGGCATCAAATGTACCTGATACCGGCGAACCTATGTATGATGTAGCCAGCAAAGTGCCAAACCTTAAAGTTCCGGCAGTTTGGTTTCCGCATACACTGATGGGGATTTCGACATCTGACATTGCTGAAGATCTATCAGGCGGTAAATTCGGACCATTTGAAGGCCAACTATTTGTAGGAGACCAAGGACACAGCAAAATTATGCGTGTGTTTTTAGAGAAAGTAAAAGGCAAAAGCCAGGGTGCTTGTTTCCCATTCCGTGAAGGTTTCCAATCGGGTATTTTGCGTATGCAATGGGGACTTGATAAATCAATGTTTGTGGGTATGACAAGCCGTGGCTGGTCGTCGACAGGTAAAGATGAATTTGGTTTGCAAAGATTAGAATGGACAGGGAAAACGCCTTTCGAAATGAAAACTATCAAATCGATGCCTGATGGTTTCCTTGTAGAGTTTACTCAACCAGTTGATAAAGCTGTGGCAAAAGACCCTGAGTCTTATAAAGTAAATAGCTTTACTTACAAATACCACCACAACTACGGTAGCCCGATTATCAATACGAAGTCTTTGAAAATCAAAGCTATTCAGGTAGCAGAAGATGGTATGAGTGTTCGTCTGGCGATAGATTCTCTACGTTTAGGTTATATTCATGAACTAAGACTAGAAGGCATCAAAAATACTGAAGACAGAGCCTTATTGCATAATTTCGGATACTACACGCTTAATAATATTAACGATGCTGCTCCTAAAATGGACGTAGCTAAATATGCAGTAATAGAGAAAAAACCAGCCGATGAGCACGCAGGGCATTCGATGAGCAATATGCCTAAAACCGACATGAAAGCCACTGCCAAAAGAATTAACGAAATACCGGAAAGCTGGGGCGGCAAAGTTGACCAGACGATTACGATAGGCACTAAACCGGGTCTCAAATTTGATGTTGCCAAATTACAGGTAAAAGCAGGCAGCAAAATTCGTATCGTATTCAACAACAACGATGATATGCTACACAACCTTGTAATTGTAAAACCGGGTACTGTTGGTAAAGTTGGCGAAGCAGCCTTTAAAATGGGTTTAGATGGCGAAAGCAAAGCCTATGTTCCTGAATTGAGCGAAGTATTGTTCCATACAGGCTTAATGCAGCCCGAAGCACAGGAAACTATTTATTTTGTAGCACCAAGCACACCGGGCGATTATACATTTGTATGTACCTACCCTGGGCATTATACCGTTATGCAGGGTATTATGAAGGTGGTGAAATAAGGATTAATACTATAGAAGACCCCATCCCCAACCCTTCCCCAACAGTGGGGAAGGGAGCAGGAAGTCCCTCTCCCCACTGTTGGGGAGCGGCCGCCGCTGCGGAGGGATTTAGGGAGTGGGGTATTTTTATTTACCCACAAGTATCACTCAGGCACAAGAGAACAAGCTGCTATAAATGTGTTCACAATTTTGGCGGACTCTTCGGTTTTCTCAAACATTCCGGCGTGAGCTACCCCACTCAGTACTGCTGTATGGCCTTTTTTCAAGAGCTTCATTTGCTCTTTGACCGATTCTACCGATACAAATTTATCTTCTTCTCCGGCAAGAATCATTATCGGATACCCCGCCTGCTTTAATACCTTTGTGGTATCTTTGCGGTTGCGCATAGCCAATTGGGCATTCTTCAACGAGCGTTTCGAAAACACACTGTAACGCTCAATATGGCTTTCTATTTGCTTTTTATTCTTTTTCTTGAAATCGTCGGTAAACATTTTCGGATAAAAATCCTTGATAAAGTCCTGTGTACCATGTTTCTCGATAAAATCGATGGTTTTCAGGCGTGTTGCTTTTCTCTCTTCATCATCAGCATAAGCCGACGAATGAAAAAGCCCTAGTCCATGCACCATTTCCGGGTATTTTTCGGCAAATGCCAATGCAATGTAGCCTCCCATCGAATGCCCTATTAAAACACATCTTTCTACATCTCTTTCTTTCAGAAATTCCTTGAGCCATTTTACATAGTCTTCAATACTTTCGCAATCTGTAAATGTGGCGTAGTCGGGAGTATAGTATGTGTGTTTTTTAGGAAGTAACGACATAAAATCAGTCCACACGAAATGGTCTTCACCAAAGCCATGTATCAAAATAATATTCATGTTCTTTGTTGGTAAATGAGTAAATTAGCAAGCAATAAATCAGCAAAAAACGCTTGATTATGAAACATTTTTGGCTTTAACAGAAGCTAATTGGTTTTGTTTAATTTTTTACTCTGGTTAATAATAATTACAACTAAAACAACTTCCTTAATCCTCTTATAATGAAAAAGGCGGAAAAAATTCCGAAGATAATGGCTAAAATATTAATGTGAAGCAACGCAAAAATTATAGCAATTCCTAATAGTACAAGTCCTATTTTTAATCGTTCATTGAACCCATGCCAAAATCCATCCCGTTTCTTTCTTTTCTTTTTCTTCTCAAAAATACCCCTTTTCTCCTGCTTTTTAAAAAGCCCTCTGTTGTTATCTTTCGCCGCTACCCTGCTTTTCTTCTTAAACAACCCTCTTGGGAACAAATCTGTTTTGTCTTTTACCTGATTATTTCCCAGCGGAATTGAAATACCTGTTTCTGCCGCAATTTCATCATCATCGGGCATGGTTGGCAGAGTTATTTCTTCAATAGATGCAGCGCCGAAATCTTCGGGTAAAATAATTGGTTTTTCGGCTTTGTTTTTAGGCTTATGAAAATTCTCAGTAGTTGCGGTCTGAAAATGAGCGTATTCTCGTTTGCAGCCTAGCGCAACAAGCAATACACAGGCAAACTTTAGGGTTCTAAGCATTTGGATAATTTCCTGATAGAGCGAAAATGAAAAGGGACTAAATAGTGATAAAAGGCAACAAAAAACCCTACAAGACCTTTTTGGCAGGCTTTGTAGGGTTCAGTATATGTTCCTGACGATTATGCTACCATTTTTAATTGATAGAACGCCGAGTGTTCGAATTTATTTTGTGCGTAATCGAGTGTTACCGTAAACTCTTTAATATCTTTGTTTGAAGGCAATTCGTACATGATGTCGGTCATGATAGCCTCACAAATTGAGCGCAGCCCTCTGGCACCTAATTTAAACTCCATTGCGCGGTCAACAATATATTCGAGTACTTCCGGTGTAAACTCTAGTTTTACGTCTTCCATGGCAAAAAGCTTCTTGTATTGTTTTACCAAAGCATTCTTCGGGTCTGTTAGGATACGTCTTAAAGTGTCACGGTCAAGCGGATTAAGATATGTAAGTAATGGTAAACGACCGATTAACTCAGGAATAAGCCCAAAAGATTTTAAATCTTGTTGCGTAACAAAACGTAAAAGGCTTGTATTTTCCCATAATTCAACACGTTTGGCATCGTTTGAGAAACCAATCGGGCGGGTATTAATACGCTTTGCAATGTGGCGGTCGATACCATCAAAAGCACCACCGCATATAAACAATATGTTTTCGGTATTTATCTGTACAAGTTTTTGCTCAGGGTGCTTTCTGCCGCCTTGTGGTGGTACACTTACAATTGAGCCTTCTAATAATTTCAATAAACCTTGTTGTACGCCTTCGCCGCTCACATCGCGGGTGATAGATGGGTTATCGCTTTTGCGGGCAATTTTATCTATCTCATCAATATATACAATTCCTCTTTCGGCAAGTTCGGTATTAAAATCGGCAGCTTGCAACAAGCGGCTCAAGATACTCTCAACGTCTTCGCCTACATATCCGGCCTCGGTCAAGACTGTGGCATCGGCAATGGCAAATGGCACCTGCAATACTTTGGCAATTGTGCGAGCCAGGTAAGTTTTACCTGTTCCGGTCTCTCCTACCATAATAATGTTCGACTTCTCAATCGTTACATCATCCTCTTTTTTAGGCTGCATCAAGCGTTTGTAGTGGTTGTACACTGCTACACTCAATACTTTTTTTGCTTCGTCTTGCCCAATCACAAATTGATCGAGGTGGCCTTTCAATTGTGCCGGAGGTTTTAAATCAAATTTTGGTAAATCGTTCTTTTTCTTCTTCTCTTTTTTCGATACCCCATACAATTCCTGTTGCACAAGCTGGTATCCTTGGTCTACACAGTAATTACAGATATTTGCTTCTGTTCCCGATATTAAAAGTTCAACTTCGTTTTTTTTTCTACCGCAGAAAGAGCAATAAGGTTGCTGTCCAAAATCCATTGAGTGTGTTTGTTCTGTTTTTTCTCTTACAAAAGTAAGAAAAATGTTTGAGTTATTAAACTAAAAAAGCCAGAGAGCTACACGTGTAGCTCTCTGGCTTTAACAATATTTTTGCACAAAAAAGTTTACTTAAGGTTGCTTATCGCCCTCTATTGTTGTGCCTTGTAAGCTCAATTTTACTTTAACCACAACTTTATTTTCGTTTCTTACAAACTCAATTTTACCATCATAACCGTCTACCTCAAAAACATTTGCTTCTTTGGTTGGCAATAAGTCTGCCGAGCCTTGTCCTACAGCTTCTCCCATCAATTTGCCATTTTGGAGCGTTACAATTACTTCTTCAAAAGGCGCATCTTTCATTTTGTATTTACCCACATAATCTTTGGCGGCTACAGTGTCAAGAGCAATAGTTGTGTTTGTTTGGGCAGATGCATCAATAGTTAAGGCAAATAAGCCTATAAATAACAGTACTAATAGTTTTTTCATTGTTTAAATGATTTGATGTTGAAAAATGATGAAATAGTTCTGCAAGATAATTATTTTGCTTTTAACAGAAACGAAATTATGATTAGCATTTAATTAAAAACTCTTTATTATCTGAAAATATGTAACAAAACCGATATAAAAACTACATACTTGAAACATTAAAGATAATTTACCTAATAAAATTTGCAACAACAAAAAATATATCTATTTTTGCCAAAAATAAAAGATATATTCTCAATTCAATGGCAAAAGTAACAGAGCATCTGAACAATACTCAAGGGAAGCCCGTTTTCTCAATCGAAATCATACCTCCGGTAAAAGGAAGTAATATAGACGACCTCCTGAAATCAATTGAACCGATGATGGAATTACAACCGCCATTTATTGATGTTACCTTTCATCGGGAAGAATACGTTAGCAAACAATTACCCGACGGAGGCACCAAAGAGATAAAAATACGCAAACGCCCCGGTACTGTGGGTATTTGTGCTTCAATTTTACACAAATTTAAAGTAGACCCTGTACCTCATGTGCTGTGTGGTGGTTTTACAAAAGAAGAAACCGAAGACTTACTAATAGATTTGAATTACCTGGGCATTGAAAACGTGCTGGCTCTGAGAGGTGATTTTGCCAAACCATACAACTCGTTTAAGGCAAAGAAAGATGGCCATTTTTATGCCAACGAACTGGTAAGTCAGATTAATGACATGAATAACGGTAAATACCTGCACGAGGAAACCGAATACATGAGTTCTAGCAATTTTTGTATTGGTGTAGCGGCGTATCCTGAAAAGCACTTTGAAGCTCCTGATTTAGACCAGGATATTGAAAACCTGAAACGCAAAGTTGCCGCCGGTGCCGACTATGTAGTTACGCAGATGTTTTTTGATAACCAGAAATATTTCGACTTCGTAAATCGTTGTCGTGCCGAAGGAATTACGATTCCTATTATTCCGGGCTTGAAGGTGCTGGCTACTAAAAAACAGCTCGATGTATTGCCTAAATTATTTTATCTGGATATGCCCGAGGCTTTCAGAAAAGAAATAATTGCTTGTGAAAACGACAAACAAGCCAAGCAATTGGGTATTGAGTGGTGTGTGCAACAATGCCGTGAGTTAATAGACTTTGGCGTGCCTGCACTACACTTTTATACCATGAGTAAATCAGATACAACACTGGCAGTTGCCAAAAAGGTATTCTGATAAATATTAATGCTACAACAATTATAGCCTTGTAATAAAACAAAAGCGGTGCTAAGAAATCTTAACACCGCTTTTTGTATATTATGCTACGACTTGGGCTTATGCATATAAATCTTCTTTTCCGAATTTGATTACCAATAAAGCATATACCACCGCACGGTATTTGTTACGGTTTGATGAACCCAATTTTTCTACTACTTCGTCAATAGCAGCATCTAATGCAGGGCTATCTGTTAAACCTAATTTACCGATAAGGAAATTGTTTTTTACACGAGCTAATTCTTCAGGGTCTGAAGAAGATACTTTTGAAGAGTCGGCATTGTAAATAGAAGGACCTAAGCCTTTAGCAACGGCTGTTAGTAGGTCTTCACTAATTCCTAAGCCAAGTTCTGCAACTTGTTCTTTGTAGGTCTCAATTGCTTCTGCAAATTTGCTCATTTGTTTTTTAAATTATGGGTGAGTGTTTTTTTGTAAATATTGACGAAAAACTTAGATTTTCCAAATGTTGAAGCAGTTTATTAGTAGTGCTTTACATTAAAAAAACCTTTAATATGACGCCGAAATCAGGCTAAAGTCACAAACCCATATTTTATACAATTAAACACTGATTCGCCTGCGTCGCCCCAGTACCTGCCAAACCTGCTCAACATGTTGATTTTCAACCACATAGGCTTCATCGTACAGATTAACGGTTGGGCATACATGGTAAGGCACGCCATATAAAACATCGCCTACCTTTATTGCATCCCAATCCTGCACTTTCAGCACCCCATGCTCTTCGCTCTGCCCTATTAACTCATAATCAGTCAGGTTCAAGAATCTGATGCGTTTATCGATAGGGTTTTCAGCCGAAACAGCCTTATGCCCCATGTCTACTGTTACAATGCCTTTTTGTGGTTTTGATATTACCCTTGTCAGCACCAAAGCTGCATATTCAAAGGGTTGTTCGGTTAGTTTATCGCCATAACCCCAATCCCACAACACACAAGTGCCTGGGCTGCAATAGGTCTCTGACCGCAAGGCATGAGACGTAAAAGCTGGTGTACCGCCTGCAATCACCATTGGTTTAGTCAAACCTTCGGCTTCTATGGCTTCTAAAAAATGCTTTACATCAACAAAACCCGTATCTATTTCTTGTTTACGTGCTTCAAAATCAGTAGCTCTTATATGCCCGTCGTATACGTGTAATCCGTGTAAATGAATATTCGGTTGGCTAGAAAGGAAACGATATAAAGCTAAGATTTTATCATCAAGCAGATGCCCCGACCTATCCATACCGTTGTTTACATCAAGAAAAACATTTGATACAAGTCCATTTGCTCCGAAAGCTTCGTTGTGTGCTTCGGCCACTTCCTGCGAATCTATCAACGAAGCAAAGGTTACCGCAGGATATAACTTTGTGAGTTGTATTAAACGCTCAATTTTAGGCCCTACCAGCTGATGTGCTATTACTACAAACTTTGCCCCTGCCATAGCTGTTATCTCGGCTTCGGCAATAGTAGCACATTTGAATTTAGTAATGCCCTGTTCTAACATCATTTTTACTACTTCCGGCATTTTGTTGGTCTTTACGTGTGTAAAAAGACGCTCGGTGCTTCCGGCAATAGCAATCATCTTTTTGATGTTTTCTTCTACACGTGCCTTGTATATGAGCAACGATGGCGAGTCGAGTTCGTTTTCGTTGCTTACTTTATACCAATCCATATTCTGCTGATTGTTTAATATTTTTGATGCCTGCAAAATTATTGCTCGTAGATTTCGATAGGCAAATCGTCGGGGTCGGCAAAGAAAGTAAATTTCTTGCCTGTAAATTCATCTATTCTGATTGGCTCAACGTCTACGCCTTTTTGCTCAATGGCTGCTTTAGCTGCTTCTACATCGGCCACTTCAAAGGCAAGATGCCTTAAACCACAAGACTCAGGTCTTGATGGACGAGGTGGTGGATTTGGGAACGAAAACAGTTCTATTACGTAGTTATCATCAATAGCCAAGTCTAATTTATAAGATTGTCGAGCTTCACGGTATACTTCCCTGATAACACGCAAGCCCAGCACCTCGGTATAAAAATGCTTAGATTTGGTATAGTCAGACCCAATGATGGCTATGTGATGAACTTTATTGATTCTAAGCATTTTACTCTTCGTTTAACTCAAACATTACTTCAATTTCAACCGGAATATTATCTGGCAATGTACCCATACCTACTGCCGAGCGCACGCCTATGCCATTTTCTGTTCCCCAAATATCAGCAAATAATTCGCTACAACCGTTAATTACGTAAGGGTGTCTTTCAAAATTGCTGGTAGCGTTTACCATACCCAATATTTTTACTACACGCTTAATTCGGTTAAGGCTGCCTAAAGCTACTTTAAGTGTCGACAAGATGGTTAGCCCAACCTGACGGGCAGCCAATTTTCCGGCTTCAATATCCATGTCTTCCTGAATACGGCCAATGATAAGCGACCCATCTAATTGCACAGGCCCATGACCCGAAACATAGATAAATTTATCAACAATTAAGGCAGGTTTATAAACGCCTTTTGGTGCCGGAGCAGGAGGTAATTCAAGATTTAGTTTTGCGAAATTTTCTTCAGGAGTCATACTCATTTTATAGTTACTAAAATTAAATAGGTTTTATACAAAAAGATTTAAAACTAATACGCCCAATAAGCCTACTACCGAAACGATGGTTTCCATAACTGACCATGTTTTAATAGTATCTTTGATAGATAAATTGAAATATTCTTTAAATAACCAGAATCCGCCATCGTTGAGGTGCGAAAACAATAAACTTCCGGCACCAATCGATAATACCATCAATTCTGGTTTTACACCCGTCTGGTTCTGAATCAGTGGAGCTAATATACCTACGGCTGTTAGTCCGGCCACAGTTGCCGAACCTACACAGAGGCGTAGCACGGCTGCAATGGTCCAACCCAATATTAGCGGATTAATATCAAAACCTTGTAGTTGCATACCGATGTAGTCGCTGGTACCGCTATCTTTTAATATTTGTTTCAAAGCCCCAGCGCCTGCTATAATCAACAATATTACAGCGCAGCTTTTAAAGGCTTCTTCCAGTTGCTTGCTTACTACCTTTATGCTATTACCTTGTTTGATACCCAATAAGTAGATGGCTATTAACAAAGACAATAACATACCTACATAAGGCTCTGCAATCAGTAGCACAATCTGGTTATCAGGCATATAGCCTTTGATAAACGAAGTAAGTGTCAATAAAAACACAGGCATTAAAGCCACCAGTAGGCTTTCAAATAAGCTCGGTTGTTTTTCTTTAGGAATAGGTTTCAGGTTGAACAAAGAGCTATCGATGGCTGGTTTGTATTTTTTCAATGTACGCCCAAATATCGGCCCCGCAATAGCAATGGCCGGAATAGCTACAATGATACCATAGATGAGTGTTTGCCCTACATTGGCATTGAGCTGAGAGGCAATAGCCGCTGGCGATGGGTGCGGTGGCAAGTAGCCATGCGCTACCGATAAAGCCGAGAGCATGGGAATACCCACATATAAAATCGGCATATTGGTTGATACCGCAATAGAGAAAATTAAAGGTACTACAATAATAAAACCTGCATTATAAAACAAGGGAATACCAATAATAAAGCCTGCTAAAGCCAAACCCCATTGCAGGTATTTTTTACCAAAAACATTAATAAGCGTATCGGTAATGCGTTGGGCGGCTCCACTTTCGGCTACCAGTTTACCAAGCATAGCCCCAAAGCCGATAATCAGAATCAAATCGCCGAGGGTTCCGCCGATACCTGTCTGAATGGCTTTGCCAATGGCGGGTACGTCCATGCCGGTTGCCAGACCGAGAGAAATAGCTACTAAAATGAAAGAAATAAAGGTATCGAGTTTCACAAACGCTACCAGTACCACAAGTGCTACAATAGCAATTAAAGTAAGTAAAATAGGCATCAGTTAGAATTAGGTTGAAGGTTGCATCTGCAAGATAAGTAAAAATGTCTAAAGCACCTATCCCGATAAGTACTCAGTGCATTATTTTCCTTACTTCTTCATTGCCTGCGTTCATCAGGTCGAAGGGCAATACCTGTAGCATTAAATCGTCTTCATAATCGAATACCTCGAGCGGTTTTCTGAAGTTTTCGTTGGCCGGATATATCAAAAACAGCTTTTTAGCCTGATATTTTTTGCCGTAGGCATACATCTGGTACAAGTCCGATTGCTCAATGCCGTAGTTCTGTTTAGGCTTTGAGGCATCAATCAGTTTCCATTTTGTATCAAATATCAACACATCTCCGGCATCGTTTTCCACAACAATATCAGGAATAAGCCTGAATCTGGAGTTTTCTCTGTGCTTGGCAATGAGGTGTTTTTGTCGGTCTTGCAGCTTTACCCGATAATCGGCAGGTATGTATTTCTGAAAGAGTTTGCCCACGTAGTTTTCAAACAAAACCTCCATCGGAAACAACAAGGATATTTGTGAGTAATTGCCCGAAAAAGGCAGGAACGATTGTCCGTTCAGAAAAACCCACGCCCATTGCAACAGACTCTCGTATCGCACAAAGTGCGGACTTGGCGTGTTGCTTCTCGTAAAATCCTGAATAAGATTCGTAGACAGGCTAATATCATCAAAAACAGATAGGTTTTGCCAGATACGCTGTTTGGTTACATTGCCAAAGTTATAGGCTTTAAGCCGATGCAGGCAGGTTTTGATGATGCGGTTCTGCGGAATATCGTGCATGAAATCATCGTAGGCAATATGCAACGTGTGTTGTTTCAGTGGATTCTGACGAATGTTTTCGGCAATTAATACCTTGCCCTTAATGTAGGTTTCGTTGGCTTCAATTGTTTCGTAGTTACGGCCTAGCCCTAAGCTGAGCAGTTTTTCTAGCTCGTCTAAAAAAACTTTGACATAGATTTCAAGCAATGGCAGATTACTGATAGCCAGATGTGCGCTTGATAAAGCCTGATAAGATGGTATCTTCTGCAACATTTTAAGCAATATGCGGCGAGCTTCTTTGGGAGATTGCGCAGTAGATTTAGGCAGAATTTCTATCTGGATACTTTCAGAAACCGGAATAAGCCCAACGTAGTTTTTTACCCGTATCTGCTCTTTGCCACGCTGAACCGAATAGGCAAAAAGGGCATCGTTGGCATAGTTAAATATCAACTCTTTTATGCGAAGAAAAACCTTATCTGTTACAAAAACTTCAGCAAAGGAATCAACAGGCGAGTCAAAATCACTCGCTTTTTTTATTGACCCAAACTCTGAAATGACGATGCTTTTTATCAAAATTTTATCTTAATGAAATGTCTAGTATTTTACTAATATCAGTAATATTTTTCAATATTAACAAATATAGGACCGAATAATAAATACATAATATTATATACAAAAATCAAATTATTATAGATTACATTTGAAGTTAGGATTTTATAAAACACTATTTTTTAATAAGTCTTAGATTTCTTTTAAAACAAATATAAAAACTCAATAATTACATAATTATAAATATGAAAAAAACAATAATTGTTACATCAGGAATAGCAAATCAGGGAAAATCAGAAAGTATAAAAAATGTATGTAAAATTATATTAAATACTTTCAACAACGCTGAACCTTCTATAAAAAAAGAATTGATTGATTATACCAAAGATATATTATTGACTATAAAAATTGGTGATATAAAAATTGGTTTTGAAAGTCAAGGAGACCCTAATAGTCGAATGATTTGGGAAGATACTATAAGAAAATTAGCTGATGATGAATTTGACCCTATTCTAGGAGGTTGCCAAATTATTATATGTGCTTCACGTAGCAGTGGAGCTACTGTTGAAAAAATTGAAGAAATCTCAGTAAAACATAGTTATGACACTATTTGGAAAAGTAATTTAACAAGCAAGAATTTGTTAACTAGATCGAACCTTAATCGAATTTCAGCACAAAACACTATTGATTTGATTAAGTCAATTATTAGTGGTGAAATATAAATCTAGCAGATATATTATCTTAAATTCAAAATATAAAAATAATGAAAAGCAATACTGACTTAGAAGGTTTATAAGAGCTTTTAAGTCAGTATTGCTGTAACTATCTAACTATTGTGTCTATTAATTTCCTTTTTTAATAATATAAATATTCCTAATTATATCCTCCCACTATACTTAGCAATCTTCTGATGTAGTTCTTTTGGATTAAAAGGCTTGGTTACGTAGTCGTTCATGCCTACGTTAAAGGCCCTGTCCTGATTATTGAGGGTAGCTGAGGCCGTCAAAGCAATAATTGGTATCTCGGCGCCTGTTTCACGTATCTTTTCTACTGCCGTGTAGCCGTCCATTTCGGGCATCAGTAAGTCCATCAGAATCAGGTCATACTCATTATTCTTAAATTTATCTATTGCTATTAGGCCATTTTCAGCCGTATCAAAAGTAACTTTCCATTTTTCAAGGAATTTCGATGCCACTTTGATATTCACAAAATAATCGTCAACCAACAATAGTTTTACACCTTCAAGGCTCACATCGCTGTCATTTTCAGCTAGAGCTACAGCCATTTGCTGTTTAAGTGTAGTGCCTATTCTTAAGTCTATTGTAAAAGAGAATTCGGCTCCTTTACCAGCTTCACTTTCAAGCTCTATATCGCTGCCATGCAGTTGCACTAGTTTTTTACTGATTACCAGCCCTAAACCCGTACCACCAAATTTGCGGGTAGTTTCGGAGTTTGCCTGTGTAAAGCGTTCAAAAATCAGTTTTTGTTTATCTGGCGGAATCCCTATTCCACTGTCTTTTACCGAGAAGAAAATACGTGCTTTTTCATCATCTTTTTTCACTACCGACACCTCAATCGTTATGCTTCCGTTGAGGGTAAATTTAACAGCATTAGAAACCAGATTGGCTAGCACCTGCCCTATTCTCAACGAGTCACCAATCAGTGTATTCGGAATATCATCGTCGAGCATCAGTTTAATTCTGTTGCCTTTTTCTTCTGCTTTTACCTGATTGGCCTTTTTAATGTTAGAAACCAGCAGTTTCAAATCGAAAGGCATTTCTTCCAACTCTACTTTTCCGGCTTCAATCTTGCTAAAATCTAAGATGTCGTTAATGAGCAAATGCAGGTTTTCGGCCGAAAACTGTAAGGTTTTCAGGTTTTCCATTACCGATGGCGTTTGCTCTTCTTGCTGCATCAGGTAAGTAAGACCAATAATAGCATTGAGCGGTGTTCTGATTTCATGACTCATCATCGACAAAAACTCCGATTTTGCCTGTGTGGCATTTTCGGCTACTTCTTTGGCATGAATCAACTCAGCTTCAATCTGTTTTCTTGCCTGAATTTGTCTTTGAAGCAAATCTACCAACGACGACAAATCGCTGTCACGCACCGAAAGACCATCGCTTTCGGGTGTTTCGAGCAAATAAATAGCCTCAATCAGTTTTTCAACCGAACTGCGGCGCTGTTCTATCTCGCTTTTTAGTTTTCTATTTATTTCATAATACTCCTGCTCATTCAAGAGCGCCGAATGTTCCGAAAGTTCCTTATCTCGGTCGGAACTATGATAAGAGTCGTTTACTGCTTTAATGAAGTTCTGAAAAGCTTCATTTTTTAAACATTCTTCCGAAAGATATTTTTTTACTTGTTTGACGAGTAATCTATGTAGGTTATCGAGCTCCATTGTATTAATTCTCAGATAGGGTAGTAATGGTCATGGTTTGGTTATGCAATTCGCATTGCGCATTTGGGCGGAGTGGCGAAATCTCTCCGTAAGAATAGAATCCAGTGATTACAGTTTCTTTACCAAAAACCTCTCTGGCTGCCTCTACTTCTTCCTCTGTACGTTGCCCTAAAACCAATTTACGCCCTACACAACTGATAAGCAAAGCCAATTCAGGCGCCTTATCTAAATGCTTGATAGAAGTTTGTGCTGCTGTTGATGAAGCATCAACCAGATGGTCGAAATTGGCTTTCATAAACCTTACCATTGCTCCTTCGGGTAGTTCTCCGGCAAAGGTCATACTTTTCTTATCTTCGTCTATCGTCAGAATCGTTCTTACGATGGGCTCCGAATCAGGTTTTACACGCATTGATAGCGGGAATAGCAAAGCAGCACCCGGTAATTCTTTGGCGTATTTACCTAAATATTCTTTATATAAATCAAGCGCAGCTTTATCGCCTATTTTATATAGTACATTGTATTCTGACTCAGTCACTTCTCTTTCGGGGCCAAAAACATCCCAGCCGCCCATAGTGCCATGCCCTACTTTTAGGTCTTTGCTATACAAGCCAACGCCTACAATACGGCCTTCGGTTGGTTGTTCGTTAAGCCCAACCAATGTTTTTTCAAAGCGACCGGCATCACCGGCCAGCCCGCCCGAAATCGGAATTTCATGATTAGTAGCTATGTTCAAAGCTTCTATCAATTTACTGCCATTTACCTTGCCTCCATCCGAAATCACCAGAATAGCAGCCAAATCGTCGGCTATCAGGTTTTGTGCAATCGTTTCGCCTGCACTAAAACTTTCGGTATGGGCAGTAATATCAATTTTGATTGTTTTTACAGTAGTTTTTTCAAACTCAATAGCTGTTACAATAATCGAATCATCATGAACACTATCGGCATAAATTTCGCCAGAGGTAGAGTTTATAATAATCTCAGCAGCAGGGTATTCCTTTTGTAAAGCCGGATAAGGATTATTCGATTCAAGTAATTTTCTTTCACCAAAAGCCAGCACTAATTGGGCTTTTTGATTTAAGAAATTTTCGTCTTTAGATAATTCTTTCCACTCTTTACCGACAAACTTAGTTTGACATATTTTCATCTGATGTTAGGTTTCAAAATATTAAGCAAAAATTACAATTATTTTTGTACAAAAACCATACTATTTTTTATCAGAACACTATAAATGCTGTATAATTGGGCATAAAACACAACTATAATGCTAAATTTCCTTTCAAAACACCTATTTAAACATAATTGATTAAAAGGTTACGTTTAATTGTTGGGCAAAAAAAATTTATGCCAGTTTGATTAATTTTAGATTAAAATTTTGTCAAAGACTCACTGTACCTTCGTCAATCTTAATTACATAGCTTTTTCCGCCTACTGCATCAATGGCATCAGCCACTTTCTGAGGGTCGTTTGGTGCATAAACAAACATACAACCACCGCCACCTGAGCCATTGATTTTACCACCTAAAGCACCTGCTTCTATAGCTGCCGAGAGCATACGCTCAATTTTAGGCGTTGATATTTGTAAAAGGTCTCTCAAGATACTATGGTGTTCGGTCAGCAGTTTGCCCAACAGCTCGTCGGTCATGCTCTGTTTACTGAACATGTCTAAGGCTTCACGTAAAATATCCCGGTTTCTTAATGTACCACTCAGCAATTCATATTCATCTTTACTCAAAAAATCTATCAATTGCTCTTTCTCATACGATTTGAAAGTGTGTAATGAAAAAGAAGGAATCTGCATTTTTATTTTGGCAATCAAATCTAAACGAGCGAATTTGGCTCTTTGCAATACACCAATCGTATCTTTAGGCTCAAGCGAATCGGCCAATACAAAAGCCCCCAGACTAGGCTTTAGTGCTTCGGCTGTTACTTCGGGTTCGAATTGCAGATAAACAGCATTGCCGATGGCTGTTGATAGTTGGTCCATCATTCCGCCCGGCTCATTAAATTCAACTATTTCGGCTACATAAGCCAATTCGCCTAATTCTTTGGGGCTGAACTCGTGTGGATTATCGGCCAGTTTTGATAAAAAATGAAGCCATGTAACCAATAAAGCCGAAGAACTTGAAGTACCTGAGTTGATAGGAATATTGCCATGCACAGTACACTCAAAACCTTTCGAAAACCTTAAGCCTTTATCTAATAATACATTGTATCCACTTCTGAAATAATCACGTTTTTCAAGATACGGCAGGCGGGTATCTGATACCTCCATTTGTAGTTCTGAATTAATGTCGGGCAGATGAACGATAATCTTTCTATCATCACGGTGGTCTCCCTCAATCTGCACTCTTCTCGAAATAGCAGCTGCAATAACCGGTAAGCCTAGATAATCCTGGTGTTCACCAAAAAGGCAGATTCTGCCCGGAGTAGATATTTTTAACATTGTATCAATAATTGTGGTAGTGAGTCAGTAGTTGTACTGAATGCTATTTTCAGGCGCTCATCATAATAGGTTCTACTGAATAACAAATAAGGTTAAAATTGAATTGATTACAAAAATAGTAAAATATAAAGTAAATAAAATAGCTGCCTTCCGAACTAGTACGTGTTGGTGCAAACCACCTAGCCTGCAATAGTTGCTCCACCTGCCTCATAGATGT
The DNA here is from genome assembly GCF_037860775.1 of Emticicia soli. Classification (NCBI taxonomy): domain Bacteria; kingdom Pseudomonadati; phylum Bacteroidota; class Cytophagia; order Cytophagales; family Leadbetterellaceae; genus Emticicia; species Emticicia soli. Next base: position 451,284 of record NZ_JBBEWC010000006.1, read on the forward strand.
GCATCAGGTGAGTTAAAGCACAATTGTGGGGAGAGAATGCCACAGCTTTAGCCAGAGCATACTACCCAATATACGTGTATATAAGCATTTTGGGGTATCTGGCATACAATTTTAACGATTATAAGCGTGGTAAGCTTCAGAAGTCTTATACAGCTACGAGGCCAATAAAGCCATACTATTAAAAATATTAACAACTAAATTCATTCACACAATGGGAAATTTACTGTATATAATCGCCGTGATTCTACTTATTTCTTGGGCAGTCGGATTCTTTGCATATAGTGCCGGGGGCATTATTCATATTCTGCTAGTAATTGCCGTAATCTCAATTCTGTTAAGAATTATTCAAGGGAATAAGGTCATAAAATAAATTAGTTTAAAATTAGTACAGCAACAAGGTACCACTCGGTCGAGTCGGGATATTATTAAATTCGCATACTTTAAAATCATGAAAAAAGCATTTTTTATTACAGCAATGGCTGCTCTTTTGGGCATCAATGCTTATGGGCAGGACGGAGTTTCAAATTCTTCAACAGGTATTCATCTTGGCTTAAAAGCAGGTATGAATTACTCGAACATTTATGATTCAAAAAGTGAAGAATATGATGCGCAAGGGAAGTATGGTGTAGCCGGGGGTTTATTCCTTGCTATTCCAATCGGAAGATTTTTGGGGATTCAGCCCGAATTAATGTACTCACAAAAAGGGTATCGGCAATCAGGTAGTTTTTTAGCTAGTAATTACGAGTTTACACGTACATCTCACTATCTTGATATTCCATTATTGGTTTCTATCAAGCCTACCGAGGTGCTAACGATACAGCTTGGTCCGCAATTTTCGTATCTGATGAAACAGAAAAATGTTTTTAACACTGGCTTAGGTAGCGTTACGAACCAGAATCAATTCGATAACGATAATATCCGTAAGAATACTTTAGGTGCAGTTGTTGGGCTCGACTTTAACTTTAACCGGGTTGTTTTTGGTACGAGAGCAGGTTGGGATTTGCAAAACAACAATGGAGACGGTACCTCTACTAACCCACGTTATAAAAATGTGGTAGTGCAGGCAACTTTAGGTTTCAGACTTTTCTAAAATCCTGAAAACAAAAGGTAAAATTATAAAAAAGAGCCGTTGTTCAGCATAATGAACAACGGCTCTTTTTATATCTGAAATATTGCTATTATGCGTGTGCTGGTTTCTTGCCTCTTTGCCAGAAATACAGACCTGCAAATAATACAACAAGTACTATCGGGAACAACGTTAAAATACCGAGTACTTCTTGCCCTGCCGCTAACTCAAGTTGCTCGCCCTGAAGACCCAGACTTGCCTGGTTTGCTTTGGCTGTATCAAGCCATTTACCGATTTGTGGATTCATGAATGCTTGAGACAACATACCGATACCACCAATCACCGACATACCTAATGCACCACTAAGTGGTACTCTTTCGGCTGTGAAACCAATCATGGTTGGCCAGAAATAAGCCACACCCATTGCAAAGAATATAGCTGCTACATAAGCCATAGTACCAGTTTGCGTACTAAACAAGTAAACACCTATAGTAGCCAAAACTGCTGAACCTAGTAAAACACCTGTTTGGTCGAATTTATGAATGATGGCTCCACCAAAGAAACGAGCTACAGCCATTAAACCAGTAACCAAAGCTAAAATCAACATTGGCTTAGCACCACTACTTTTCAAAATTAAGCCTACCCATTGTTGTGGGCCAAACTCAGTAGTAGCAGTTAAAATCATACATACAAATATGAAGATAAATAGCGGCGTAGCCATTGCTTTCAGGTTGTTGCCAACAGATGTTGCACCTTCAACTTTTGGCTTAGGGAATGCTTGTCCGTAAAACAAGAAAGCATAGATAAGCGTCGGAATAAGAATAAACCAGATTTGTGTCTGCCATGCAAAGCCCATAGTAGTCATTAATTCAGACAACAAACTTCCTACTACAATCCCACCAGGGAACCACATGTGGAATCTGTTTAGCATCGTATTCATTTTTGTGCCTGAATACGTATCGGCAATCAAAGGGTTACAAGCGGCCTCTGTACAACCATTACCAAGCCCAATCAAGAACGTTGAAATCAACAAACCAATGTAGCTACCACCATAGATAGTTAGAATGATTCCGGCAAAATGAGCAAAAAATGCAAACTGCATAATGATTTTCGGCCCGATAGTATGGTAAACCAATCCACCGATAATCATCGAAAGCGGAAAACCATAGAACCACATCGAGTTGATGTATCCTACTTCTTCGCCTGTAAGGTTTAATTCTGTTTGAAGTTGAGGTAAAATACCTGCCCTGATACTGAATGAAAATGCTGTAGTAATTAGCGCAAAACAACTTGCGTTAAAAAGACGCGAATCATTAACCATAGTGTTTATAAATTATTTTTAGGGTTTAATAAATTTCTGAACGTAAAAGTAGCTTTTTTTATATTCTTTCAAAAGAAAATGATATTTATAATTGTATTTTATACAATTAACGTGCTATTTAGTGTTGATTCTTTAAAAAAGCATGGTAAATAAAGCCAATTACCACCGAAATAAGCATTTGATTGAGTATAAACGCACCAAAAACCTTCACTCCTGTAAGCCAGAGATTCTCTTCATAGAATTGCTTGGCAGCCCAGGTAGCATAGAGTAAAAACAAAAAGAAAAACGTGTATAAAATAATGTTGTAATACTCACGAAAAAGGTTTACAAAAACAACAAATATCAACAAGAAAAATATAAACCTGAAACCACCCAGAAAACAGTGAAAGATGATGTTTTCGGCAAAGTTGTACTTCTTCTTTCTGAAAAACAACCATGTAAAAAAGGCTTGTATGGGTACAGAAGCAACAAAAATCCAGTTTACACGCTTGGTTACAATGGCCGAAATAGGGTTTGTTGTTTTGGGGTTAACATCAAACAAATGAAAATAAGAAGATAAAAAGGCTGAAATGGCTACAGTAATTAAGAAGAAATTAAAAGGGTTATAGTATTTTTTTCGTTGCCCGGCCACATACTCTTTTACTACCTCGCCCGGCCTGATAGCCAGTTCTTTTACCAGATAAAAAATTCCTGAATCGGCGTGGGTAAAGGCATGAATTACTTCATGAAAAAGAAAATGTGTATTTATGCGATGAACCGACGATTTTTGCCCACAAGTTGGGCAAAACTTGAATGATTCCTGGTTTTCCTGATGGCAATTTAGGCAGGTTTGCATAGAAATTGGTCGATTATTAGAGAAATAAAAGGAATTGTTAATTGTAAAATCAGATTAAACCTTTTTAATTTACACAAAGTTATAGTTTTGCCTTGCATTTGCAAATTCATGCGTTTAATGATATTGTAAAGCGTTTTTTGAAAGTAAAATTAAGATTCAACAACCTATGCACAAGCCTCTATCGGCCAATCAAATTTCTCAATAGAATTGTGTTAGCAAGGTTATCTGTCATCGTATTAAAAACAAGGTCGTTTTTCATAGAATATGTTTATGAAAGGCGGTTTTAATTTATAGATTAATCATAATTTCAACCCTTTAGTCTACAATATGCAACGAAAAATTCGAATGGGAATGGTTGGTGGCGGTCGTGGTGCTTTTATTGGCGCTGTCCACCGAACAGCTGCTGCCATTGATGGCGAAATCGACTTAGTTTGTGGGGCTTTTAGTTCTACTGCCGAAAAATCAAAAGCATCGGGCGAAGATTTAATGCTTGCTCCTGAGCGATGCTATGGCGATTTCAAAGAAATGATTCAGAAAGAGAAACGTCGCAAAGATGGTATTGATGCGGTTTCTATTGTTACTCCTAACCACATGCACTTTGCCCCTGCCAAAATGGCCCTTGAAAACGGCTTCCATGTGATTTGTGATAAACCAGTTACTTTTACTCTTTCTGAAGCCAGAAAGCTTAAAGATATTGTTGAAAAAACAGGCCTTACCTTTGCCCTTACTCACAATTACACGGGGTATCCGATGGTAAAGCAGGCACGTCATTTAGTACAAAGTGGTGCTTTGGGTCAAATCCGTAAAGTAGTGGTTGAATACCCACAAGGCTGGCTGGCGTTTCTGGAAGAAAAACGTGGCTACAAACAAGCCGAGTGGCGTACTGACCCTAAACGCTCGGGCATTGCCGGCGCAGTTGGCGACATTGGTACGCACGCCGAAAACCTTGCCGAGTATATCACGGGTCTGAAAATAACAGAAATGTGTGCCGATGTAAGCACTTTTGTTGAAGGCCGCTTACTAGACGACGACGCAAACATTTTATTACATTTTGAAGGTGGTGCTAAAGGTATTTTGCATTGCAGCCAGATTGCCAATGGCGATGAAAACAACCTGAATATACGTGTTTATGGCGAACTAGGCAGTGTGCATTGGTATCAGCAAGAGCCTAATACTTTGGTTCATAAGTCGCAGGAGTTTCAGAAGGTTTATCGCCCGTCGGTAGGGAATCTATGCCCTGAAGCCAAAGCTAATATCCGTCTTCCATCGGGCCATCCGGAGGGGTATCTGGAAGCATTTGCTAATATTTACCGCAATTTTGCCCGTACTGTTCGTAAACGAATGAACGGCGAAACTCCAAACGAAATAGATTTGGATTTCCCGACCATAGAAGACGGTATCAGAGGTATGCAATTTGTAGAAACGGTAATCGCCTCAGGTAAAAGCAATACGAAGTGGGTGAAGTTTAAATCGTGATAAAAAATAATTTAGTGATGTTTGTCTGAACTTTGATTTACCTGATTGAACTGATTATAATGATTTAATACATGGTTCTTGAAGCTGTTTTTATTAATCAGTTCAATCATATAAATCAGGTAAATCACAGTTCAAGACACTCAATCACTCAAAAACATAAACTAGAAAAATGAAAACAATAAAAGGACCAGCAATATTTTTAGCGCAATTTCTGGGCGATGAGGCCCCTTTTAACTCTTTAGATACGATTGCCGACTACATGGCAGACTTAGGCTATAAAGGTATTCAGATTCCTACTTGGGATAGCCGCATGATTGACCTGCAAAAAGCTGCTGAGTCGAAAACTTATACCGACGAACTAAAAGGCAAATTAGCTGACAAAGGTTTGGAGATCACAGAACTATCAACACACTTACAAGGACAGTTGATTGCTTCGCATCCAACCTATAATGCAATGTATGATGCTTTTGCACCTGCATCGGTACACAACAACGAAAAAGCACGCCGCAAATGGGCAGAGCAACAATTGTTGTGGGCTGCTAAGGCTTCTCAAAATTTGGGTCTTTCTACACACGTTGGTTTCTCAGGTGCATTGGCATGGCCATTTTTATACCCTTGGCCACAACGCCCTTCTGGTCTGATTGAAACAGCTTTTAAAGAATTGGCTCGCCGTTGGAAACCAATCCTGAATGCTTTCGACGAAAGTGGTGTTGATTATTGCTATGAACTTCACCCAGGTGAAGATTTGTATGATGGTACAACTTTCGAGATGTTCCTTGATTACCTGAAAGGACACAAACGTGCTTGTATCAACTACGACCCAAGCCACTTTTTGCTACAACAATTAGATTATCTGGCTTTCATTGACCTATACCACGACCGCATTAAGGCATTCCACGTAAAAGATGCTGAGTTTAATCCATCTGGTCGTCAGGGTGTTTATAGTGGTTATGCTGGTTGGGCAAACCGTGCCGGACGCTTCCGTTCGTTAGGTGATGGCCAGGTTGACTTCTCGGCTATTTTCAGCAAACTTTCTCAATACGACTACGATAGCTGGGCTGTATTGGAGTGGGAATGCTGCATTAAATCGTCAGAGCAAGGTGCTGCCGAAGGTGCTCCATTTATTGCGAGCCACATCATTCAGGTAGCAACCCGTGCATTTGATGATTTTGCTGCTACCGGTGCCGACGAAAAAGTAAATCGCAAAACCTTAGGTATTTAAGCAATAGCAAGACATAATGATATATAAAAGGGGCATATCTTGCCCCTTTTATACGAATAAATCATCAGCTTCGTTATAGTTGGCGATTCGAACATTAAAATTTTTTCACATTTGGTTTGATTTTGATTTATTACGTACTTTTGGATTCAAAATCAACCTCAATCTTACATTACATGAAAAAAATTCAATTTGGTGGAGTGGCTTTAATGGCTCTTCTTATGACCTGCGCTACCACTACATTTGCACAAAAAAAGGGCAAAGCAGTATCAATTTTCAACGGTAAAGACTTCACAGGCTGGCACACCTTCAATAAAACTGAACCTATTTCAGACAAATGGCAAATAGAAGACGGTGCAATGCACCTGACAGCCAGAGGTGGCGGCGATTTAGTTACCGACAAAGAATACGAAAACTTTGAATTAGAACTTGACTGGAAAATTGCCGAAGGTGGCAATAGTGGGGTTATGTGGGGTGTAATAGAAGACAAAAAATTCTGCTGCCCATACATGACAGGCCCTGAAATGCAGGTATTAGACGACGAGCGTCATGCTGATGCTAAAGCAGGTAAAGACGGTAACCACAAAGCAGGTTCGTTATATGACCTTATTCCTCCGGCAAGTTTTGAGTATGTAAAACCAGCTGGCCAGTGGAACACTGCTAAAATGAGAATCGACCATAAAGCGAACAAAGGTACTTTCTGGTTAAATGGCAAACAAACCGTACAATTTGACCTTTCGGGTCCGGGTTGGGATGCGCTTGTTGCTAATAGCAAATTCAAAAAATGGGCAGATTTTGCTAAGTACCCTAAAGGCAAAATTGCTCTGCAAGACCACGGTGATAAAGTGTGGTACAAAAATATTAAAATCAAAGAAATCTAAAATTCTTTAGATTCTTAGTTTCAAAAGCCTGTGTTTCTTGTACGAGACGCAGGCTTTATTTTTTGGTATAGTTATTGATAAAGTCTTAAATAAGTATGACCTATCTCTAAATAATACTCGTTTGAGTTTTAAAATTTTATCAAGCAAAACAATGAAAAGTACAAATTACCTTGCCCGATTTTTTTGTACATTGCTGTGTACATTTATTGGTATTTCTGTGGCTACCGCCTCAAATACAGCTCCAAAAAAGACACTAAAAGAAAAAATGCTTTCAGACATTGATTTCGTAGCACCCCACAAAATAGTAGTTCCTTATGCAGGCAAAACTATTGAAACTACTGCAAAACTAATAGTAGCTAACCTCAATTATAGTAATATTACCAATTCGACAAAAGTAAATAGTATTGTGAATGCTAACACAGGTATTAAAACAGTTGCTTGCCAGGCTCCGGCTTGCACTCCGGTTACTATTACCAAAACTAAATCGTTGTGAGTTTTTCGGTTTCAGGAAGCAAAGGAGTGGTTTATTAAGGTTCAATAAGCATTCTTTTCTATCATGCGTGGATGTTTGGTTATGAACCGCTGTTTCCATTTCGGTGAATAAAACGGTCCGCCGTCGCGGTCACCGTCTAATAAAACAAAGGAATTTTATCTCTACCCCCGACTTAAACGGTCCGCCGCAGCGGTCGGGGTATACATTAAAATATTCCATTGTTACATTAGGCACCCAATTTATTGGGTGAACACAGGTATTAGCTATTACTATTGAATCGTTCTTTGAAACTAGATTTTGGCTCATACCTTTCAAAGAACGCCTATTTCTTAAACCTTAATCACTACTTCTTGCTCAACTTCTCTTTTGCTTCTTCACTACTGCTTACAAAACTCACGGCACGGCCATTATTGCTTTCATAAATAAAATCACGCAGGCTCTTGCTTGTGTATTTCGAGAAGTCGCCAACGATGGCAAGCGGAACACGATAATTTGAAAATTTCTGTAGAATTTCTCCTGCAAGCTTTGTCTTCAAATCAAAGAAATCGGGTGTTATGTTCTTGGCATGAATAATCACTTTTTCAGCACCCGAATACGTAGCATTTGCCATTACATCAAGTGCATCTTGCACATCTTTAATCACTATCTCGTCGGCAATCAATTCTGCTATAAAAACTCCGTTGTGGTTTGTTATTTCAATGTTCATATTTTTCAGTCGTTTCTGGCTCAAAGATAGAGTTTTTGCTTCTTCACTTGTTATCATTACCCATTTATCAACAAAAAAAATACCCCTTGGTTTAAACGCTGAGCGTTGTTGCTTGTCTAAGTTGTTTTGTCTGACAATAAAGATTAAAGTTTATTCGTTTGACTTAAATTGGTTACTTTTGCAAATCTTTTAACAAAAAAAGTCAGGAATGAAGAAAATAACATTAGGTTTTTTAATGATTTTTGGATGCATTAATTTAGGTTTTTCTCAGAACATTGCCCTCAACACTTCAACAAAAACAATCAAAGAAGATAATTGGAAAGGATTAAGTCCACTGCTTGAAGTAAATGACATTCTCCGCTATATTTACAGCGACCCTCTCAAAGAAAATTACATACATACGATCCCTGCAGGTTATCCCCTCGACAAAGACATTCACATCAATTCCTTTTATGGTTCACGTAATCATCCCGTTCACCAAGTGGCGAAGTTTCATCGTGGAATTGATTTGAAAGGAGGCACGGGCGAAAAAGTGTATGCAACAGGCGAAGGCGAAGTGGTAGAAGCTGGTTATAAAAGCGACATCGGCAATTATGTAAAAATCAAACACTTGTATGGTTTTGAGTCTATTTATGGGCACTTGAGCAAAATATCTGTAAAGAAAGGGCAGAAAGTGTCACGCCGCCAGTTATTAGGTAAAGTAGGTGCAACAGGTACTGTTACAGGCCCGCATCTGCACTATACTTTAAAGAAAAACAATCAGTTTATCGACCCATTCGATTTTCTGTTTCTCGATTTCGAATCTGAAGGTATCAGCTTTATGTGGCAACAGAAAGGCAAACTCGCCTGATGTGAGCAGAAGATTAGAGAAAAGAAGAGCCCCATTGAGGGCTTTTTTTATTGGCGTAAGGCTTAAAAATGCTTTTAACTAAAGTGGTTTATCTAATTAATATACAAAAAATTCATCTTATTATACAGAGTGCCTCATAAATCAATAATTATGTATAATTTTGAGAAATTAAACTGTTATTAACCCCATTGAAAAAGAAGAGGTCTATCTACGATGTTGCCAACGAGCTTCAGGTTTCGGTAACTACACTATCTTTTGTACTGAATGGCAAAGGCCAAGAAAAAAGAATCAGCAAAGAAGTAATCAATAAAATTGAAGCCTATATTAAAGAAATAGGCTACCAACCCAATCATTTAGGCCGCAGTTTAAGCACCGGAAAGAGCAAAACCATAGGCATGATTGTTGGCGATATAAACAACCCTTTCTTCTCTGAAGTAGCCAGCGTTATAGAGAAAATTGCCGTGAAAGCCGGTTATACGCTCATTGTGGCTAGTTCGAACAACGAACTGAACCAGATGAAGTCGGTAATAAAACTATTGAACGACCGTAATGTAGACGGCTTTATTATATCGCCGGTTGCAGGTATTGAAGAAGTAATTGCCGACCTGAAGAAGGACGAAAAACCAATGATTATCTACAATTGCTATTTTCCCGAGCTCAATACTTTCAATATATTGGTCGATAATAAACAAGGGGCATTTGAAGCGACCAGCCACCTTTATGATAACGGCTTCCGTAACATTGCTTGTATCACACTCGACCTTTACAGCCAAGTTGACCGTATTGGCGGTTATAGCGATTTTCTGGCATCAAAAAATCTGGACACGCATATTCTTCAATTGCCTTACGAACTGAATTACGAAGAAATAATCAATAAGATCAGCCATTTTCTTACCTCAAACGAAAACCTGGACGCTGTGTTTTTCAGTACCAACTTCCTTACCCTTGGTGGCTTGAAAGCACTTAGCAAGTTGGGTGGTAAATATGCACAAATGGGTATCGTAAGTTTCGACGACCATTTATTGTATGATGTACTGAATCCGGGTATTACGGCTATCAAACAACCGATAACAGAAATCTCGTCGACTATCATTAACAACCTGCTTGAAATGCTCGATGTCTCTGGCAACAAAGTGACCGAACCTCAAACCATTATATTTCCGGTTGAATTAATAGTTCGACAATCGTCTTTTAAACGCTGATACATTTTATGCAAGACCAGCTCATAGCCTATTTTTCGGCAATTATGCCACTAACAGCAGAAGAAATTGCGGGTATCAGAGAAAGTATGTGCATACGAACTTTCAAAAAGGGGACAGTTTTGCTGAAAGAAGGGCAAATAGCCAAAGAATGCTATTTTGTGCTAAAAGGCTGTGTAAGACAATATTATGTGGTAGAAGGCGAAGAGAAAACATCAAACTTCTTTACCGAAAATCAATGGGTGGTATCGGTCAATAGTTTTATGAACAAAACTCCCGCCAATCATTATTTTGATTGTACCGAAGAAACCACATTGGTAATAGGCACCGAACAAAAAGAGAATGATTTATACAGTCAGTTCCCGAAATTTGAGAAACTGGCACGCATTGCCTTAGAAAAAGGTTTTGGCGAACAACAAGCAATAGTAGCCACTCGTGTAACCGACTCGCCCGAACAACGTTATCTGCAACTACTGACACAGCAACCTGCCCTTGTACAAAGAGTACCGCAATATCAGTTAGCCAGCTATCTTGGTATAAAACCTGAATCGTTGAGCCGAATCAGAAAACGGATAGCATTGAAAGCTAAAGCAGAGCAATAGCAGCTTATGCTGCCTTATAAAAGCCTTTTGTAAGCAACCAGACTGCAAAGCCCACTTCAAACAAGCCTCCTGGCATGGCCAATAAGATGCCGATGTTATAACCTGAAAGTTCCCCTAATGCACCAACGAATAACAAAAAATATCCCAGGATACCCCATACCGACAGCCATCGGGCAATGAGTTTTGTCTGATACAAAACCGCACAAAAGCATATACTGCCTAAGCCCAGTATAAGCATAGCAATCTGGTAAAACAGGTAATTTGCCTTTATTAACAAAGTGCCTGTAAGTGCAAAATACGTTTGTTGGGCAATGACTGTTTTTTCAGCCAACTGACCAGCACTTAGCAACAACCAAAGGCATACGATACCTGCTATGAGCAAAATTCCCTCAACAATTCGTGTTATCAGGTACACCAGAGCTATTGATTTGTTTTTATGTGCTAAAATCGGGTAAAAGCAAATACCAATCACGGCAACTGTAACAGAGTTGATAAGCATAAGTAATGCCCCTGTGCCTATTTGCGCCTGATTCCCTGTAATAATCTGCAAGTAATTTTCTTTCTCAATGATTGATGTAATAAGCCCATTGCCAATGCCATAACTTAGCAAAGGAATCAGGAACAAAACGCCGATTATACGGGCGGTATTTTTGTAAATTTCCATCGTCTGAATAATAGTAATGTTTCCACAAAACTATAGCTTGTAAATTCCAGACTCGTTGACCTGGGTTAAGAAATGTGATTACATCACGATTATTTTAGCGATGATTTTACATTGTTAACAGAAAATCATCCTCTTGGTAAGTTTAGTTTTTTTTAAATTTGTGGGTGCTCTTGATTAGTGTATAGCTTCTGTCGGCAGCCCCAAAAAAGCCATCCAACATAGAAAACCAACATAAATTGTACTTTACCAAGAAAAAAATACGCTCAATAAATTTTATTTTTTTTGTTTGTCTCCTCTCTAGAATTTAGATAAATTTGAAACACCCTATTTCCCTTTTGAAGCAGTTTTTATCATAAGCTGCACTTTATGCACGCCATTCTTACTGTAATCAGGTTTATTCTGAAAAAGCAGGTAGTTATTGCTTTTGTCGTATATGACTTACTTCTTGAATGCTAATTTCCGATTCTTTAATAAAAACGCTATAAGTACTTTGTTACTTACATATAGCATAGCCATTAATTCTATGGGAAAAAATTACACTTATTTTCCGGATTTTCGGTTCACATATTTTGTCTTCGCCTTAAAAGTCCGACATGAATCGCCTCTAAATCTTATGGTTTTTCTCTGTTTTTATAATACCCAAAGCAGCCACTTGGTATTTCCATTTAAACAGTCTAAAATTGCTATTATCTCAAGAAAGCAATGCCATAGATACCCTTACTAAGCGTACATCAAAATTTTATACATTTAACCACATAAAAGTAAATCATGAAAAAAATCTCCCTTCTACTCTTATTTTTCATTCCAATAGCACTCTTTGCCCAGGCACCGGCGGGGATTCCGTATCAGGCTATTGCACGGAATGCAAGCGGCAACGCACTCATTAATCAGAACATCAGCGTTAGATTTAGCATATTTAATGGTAGTGCCACAGGCACTCTTGTGTATGCCGAAACACAAACTACCACAACCAACAATTTAGGTTTGTTTACAGTAACTGTAGGTAAAGGAACACCACAAACCGGAACATTCGGCGCAATAAACTGGGGTAATGGAAGCAAATTTCTGCAAGTAGAGCTTGACCCGACTGGTGGCAGCACTTATGTTAATCTTGGTACAACCCAGATGCAAAGCGTGCCTTATGCACTCTATGCTGCTAATAGTGGAACACCCGGTGTAACAGGGGCTACCGGAGCTACGGGGCCTACCGGGGCACAAGGGCCACAAGGTATCGCTGGGGCAACAGGCCCAACAGGAGCTATTGGTGCTACTGGTGCCACAGGAGCACAAGGCCCACAGGGGATACAAGGTGTTACAGGTAATACTGGGGCTACTGGGGCAAATGGATTAACAGGACCAACTGGTGCCCAAGGCCCGCAGGGTATTCAAGGTATTGCGGGGGCAACCGGAGCAAAAGGTGCAACCGGGACAACTGGAGCAACTGGCCCGACGGGAGCAACTGGCGCACAAGGCCCACAAGGTGTACAAGGCGTTACGGGTAATACTGGGGCTACAGGTGTAACCGGGCCTACTGGACCGACTGGTGCACAAGGCACACAGGGTATTCAAGGTATTGCGGGGGCAACCGGAGCAAAAGGTGCAACCGGGACAACTGGAGCAACTGGCCCGACGGGAGCAACCGGCGCACAAGGCACACAGGGTATTCAAGGTGTTACAGGTAGTACAGGTGCTACTGGTGTAACCGGGCCTACTGGACCGACTGGTGCGCAAGGCACACAG